>NZ_LN876586.1:632637-948956 GCF_001282725.1 Inediibacterium massiliense
AAAAGATATAGCAAAAGAGATGGCTTGCCTTTCTCAACATAATATTGCTCCTGAGGATATGACCATTAGAAAAATAGTAGGTTTTGGAAGAAATCCTCATAAAGGATGGTTTGAAGGAATAGATAAAAAGGATGAACAAATTATAGATTGGGCAATTGAAAAAACCAATCTTAAAAATCTTGAAAATAAAAAAATGATTCATATATCAGGCGGAGAAAGTCAAAGGGCATGGATTGCTATGGCACTAGCTCAACAGCCGAAAATTTTATTGTTAGATGAACCTACAACTTATTTAGATATAAATAATCAAATAGAAATATTAGACTTAGTCAGTAAATTAAATAAAAAATTAGAGCTTACTGTGATTATGGTTTTGCATGATTTAAATCAAGCAGCAAAATATAGTGATCAAGTAATTGTACTTAAAAATGGAGAGATACAGGCAGTAGGTGAACCAGAGAAAATTCTAGACAATCATTTAATAAGAGATGTTTATAATGTGGATATGAACATATTAAGAAATCAATATGGTGAAAAGCTTATTTTTATTCCTAAAAAAATTCATGCTTGCAATACATAAGGTCGTATAGTGGATTTGTAGATAAGGTTATATTCTTATTTACAAATCCATTATGCAAATAAGGAGCAAAATACTAGGGGGAAAGATAGTATGATCAATACAAGATTAATGAAATTAGTGCATCATTCAAGAAAATGGATTTTTCTAACAGTTTTGATGAATTGGATCAGTTTGTTATCCAATGTGACAGGCATTCTTTGTATTACAAATTATATTCAAATGATTTATTCACAGGGAATTGACTTTAAAAAAAGCTTAATGACTATAGCTACATTAATAGGAGTCATTCTTGTAAGATTTGTATGTAATCATATGGCGGTAAAGTTTTCTAGTAAATGTTCACAAGATGCAAGAATATCTCTTAGAGATACAATATATAAAAAGCTTTTAGATTTAGGAATACATTATAATGAAAAAGCATCTTCTTCAGAAATTGTACAAGTTGCAATAGATGGAATAGAAAGATTAGAAATATATTTTGGAAGATATTTGCCACAATTTTTTTATAGCTTATTAGCACCACTGACTTTATTTGTAGTATTTAGCTTTATAAATTTAAAAGTAGCAATCATTTTATTAATATGTATTCCACTTATACCCCTATCTATCCTAGCTATTATGAAAATTGCTAAAAATCTTTTAGCAAAATATTGGGGTGTTTATGTAAATCTTGGAGACACTTTTTTAGAAAACTTAAGAGGACTTACCACTCTAAAAATATATGGTCAAGATGAAGCAAGAAATAAAAAAATGAATGTAGAAGCAGAGAGATTTAGAAATATAACTATGAAGGTTTTAGCAATGCAATTAAATTCTATTAATGTTATGGATCTAATTGCTTATGGAGGAAGCGTTGTAGGGGTTATTATTATTTTAAAAGAGTTATCATTAGGAAAAGTACATATAGCTGGAGCATTTGCTGTTATATTACTTTCATCAGAATTTTTTATACCTCTAAGAGTTTTAGGATCATGTTTTCATGTTGCTATAGATGGAGTTGCAGCATCAGATAAGATATTCAAAATAATAGATACACCAGTAATAAAGGAAGAAACAAAACAAATAAACGATTTTCACAATATAAATATAGAATTTAAAGACGTAAATTTTTCTTATAAAGAAAATAGGAAAGTGTTAGATCATGTGAATTTAACTATAGAAAATGGGAAAATAACAGCTTTAGTAGGAGCTTCTGGATGTGGAAAAAGTACTGTAGCAAATATGATTATGGGATTTTATAAAAAATATGAAGGAAAAATTTTATTAAACCATCAAGAACTTAGAAATATTGATCCAATACAGCTTAGAAAAAAAATAAATGTAGTTACAAATAATAGTTATATTTTTACAGGAACCTTTGAAGATAATCTAAAAATGGGGAAAGCTGATGCTACCGAAATAGAAATGTTTGAAGCATTAAAAAAAGTAAATTTATATGATTTCGTTATTTCTTTAGATAAAGGTTTAAAATCAGAAATAAAAGAAGGAGGAGCTAATCTTTCAGGGGGGCAATGTCAGCGTCTTGCTCTTGCAAGAGCATTATTATATGATAGTGAAATTTATATATTTGATGAATCCACATCAAATGTGGATGTAGAAAGTGAAGAATATATTATGAAGGTAATATATGAAATTGGAAAAATAAAAACGGTAATATTAATATCTCATAGGCTTTATAATGTAAGATTGGCAGATAGAATTTATGTATTAGAAAAAGGAAAAATAAAAGAGCTGGGTAATCACAAAGAGCTTATGAATAAAGAAGGTGTTTATTTTGAATTGGTATCTGAGCAAAATGAATTAGAACAGTTAGGAGAGAAAGTATATGCGTAGAGATGGAATTGTGATTATGGGTAAGCTTATAGGACTTGTAAAGCCTTTGGTTCATATCATGGTCATTACAATTATAATGGGTGTATTAGGATTCTTAGTAGCTATGTTTATTACGATTTATGGTGGAATAGGTGTTTTAGAGATTACAGGATTGAATATTGGAATATCTATAAAGAAAATATTTATAATATTAGGAATTTTAGCTATATCAAGAGGATTTTTAAGGTATTTAGAGCAATATACAGGGCATTTTATAGCTTTTAAATTACTAGCTATTTTAAGAGATATAGTTTTTAAAAAGCTAAGAGAGCTTTCTCCAGCAAAGCTTGAAGGAGAAGAAAAGGGAAATCTTATATCTATTATAACTAGTGATATAGAGTTGTTAGAGGTCTTTTATGCTCATACTATTGCACCTATTATGATTGCAATCATTACATCCATCATTATGATGATCTATATTGGAAAAATACATTGGTATCTTGGAGCTATTGCAGCCTTTGGGTATCTTACTATAGGTTTTTTGATTCCTTATATTTCTTCCAAAGCAGGAAGTAAAGCTGGAGTCAATTATAGAAATTCCTTTGGAAAGATAAATAGCTACATGTTAGATTCTTTAAAAGGAATGAAGGAAATCATTATGTTTAATTTAGGAGAGGAAAGGCTTTTAAATATCCATAAAAGAGGAAAAAAATTAAATAAAGAAATAGAAAAAATAAAAAAACAAGAAGGGATCGTAAGAGCATTTAGTGATTCAATTATATTAATTTTTACTATGATCATGTTATTTACAGGGGTATATCTTTTGAATAAAAATTTAATAGACTTTAAAGGTGTAATCATTTCAACTATAGGAATGATGAGTTCTGTAGGTCCTGTTGTAGCTTTAAGTAATTTATCAAATAATTTATTGTTAACTTTAGCAGCAGGAGATCGAGTTTTAAATTTATTAGAAGAAACACCTGCCGTAGAAGAAATATATGATAGAAAAGATATTATATTTGGAGATATAAAAGTAAGTAATGTAAATTTTTCTTATGATGAAAACAAATCCATATTAAAAGATATAAATATGAAATTAAACAAAGGAAAAATTGTAGGGATCGTAGGAGAGAGTGGATCAGGAAAAAGCACTTTATTAAGATTATTCATGAGATTTTGGGATCCAACAAATGGAAGTATCAAAATAAATGATGAGGATATGAAAAATATAAATACAAGTTCTTTAAGAGAAATAGAAGGTTTTGTCACACAAGATACTTTTTTATTTAATGAAACCATAGAGGAAAATATTAGGATTGGAAAAAAGAATGCAACTTTTGATGAAATTCAAGAAGCTGCAAAGAAAGCATCTATACATGATTTTATAGAAAGTCTTCCAAATGGTTATCAAACGAAAATAGGGGAGTTTGGGGAAAACTTATCGGGAGGAGAAAGACAAAGATTAGGGATCGCAAGAGCTTTTTTACATAATGGAGAGTTGATTTTACTAGATGAGCCTACTAGTAATTTAGATAGTTTAAATGAAAAAGCCATAGTCAAGACATTGAAAAATCAATGTGAGGATAAAACAGTTATTTTAGTTTCACATAAAATGTCTACAGTAGCTATAGCAGATGAAGTATATGTGATCAATAATAAAAAAATAGCAAAAAAAATTACGCAATAGATGATAATGATAATTATGAACAAATAAAAAAGAACATAGATAGGATAAGAAATAATAATTATAGTACATGACTAAGAGATAATTTTGATTTAAATAATTAAAATTTTAAAAAGATATAGATACGTCAATATGTATTAAGAATTGGGATATCCCAATTCTTTTTGTATAAAGTAAGAAATTAAATACATACAAAAGATTGTATATTTTTTAAATCTGTACCAAAATACATCCACCAAAATCCAGTCCATCGATAACCTGAAATAGATCTCCTACCTATATATACAGGATAAAACCAAAAGTTATCTCCATTGTTTAGCCAAATATAAGTGAATTTGTTCTTACATCTCCAAATAGATCCAGGATCAACAGCTCTAGGTTGTTTAGGTGGAAGCATTGATGGGGGAGGAGATGTAGGAGGAGGTGGCATTTGTGATGGAGGTTGAGGACTAAATGGAGGTTGAGGACCAAATGGTGGTTGAGGACCAAATGGTGGAAATAAAGGTGGCATAAACATAGCATACACTCCTTTCCTAGTGTGTACTATATTATATTCTCGAAAAAATGAAATGTGTATATGCATATGATATACTGAGAAAAATAAAATATAGAAAGATCATAATACTAAATATTACATATTAAAAATTTAGTAAATTTATGAGTGAATTATTCCGATAAAAAATTTAAGGAGGGAAAGGACAATGATTTTAGTAACTACAGATTTTATCACCGGAAAAAAAATAGAGACAATAGGTCTTGTAAAAGGAGCTACTGTAAGAGCAAAGCACGTTGGAAAAGACATTATGAGTGGACTTAAAACTTTAGTAGGAGGAGAAATCACTTCTTACAGAGAAATGATGGAGGAAGCCAGAGAAATTGCTACTAATAGAATGATAGAAGAAGGAAGGGCATTAGGAGCAGATGGAATTGTAAATATAAGATATGCAACAAGTGCCATTATGCAGGGAGCAGCAGAAGTAATGGTTTATGGTACTGCTGTTAAGTTCATAGAAGAATAGATGTATAAAAGAAGCTATGAAACTATAGCTTCTATTTATATATATGGAAAGAATAAAAACTTAAGGTTATTTTAATATTTATGTTGTAAAATAGAATAAAATAGGGAAAAAGTCATGTATTAGAGGAATGTAATAAATTTGTAAAGAATTTATGGTTATTTTGTTATATACTAATATATGGAAAAGGGGGTGTTTTTATCAAAAACGCAATAGAAATAAAGGATGTTCGAAAAGTATATAGAGTAGGAGACGAAAAAGTAGTTGCACTCAATCATGTTTCCCTGGAAATCAAGCAAGGAGAAGTTTGTTGTTTCTTAGGAACATCAGGTTCAGGGAAATCAACACTATTAAATCTTATGGCAGGTCTTGAAAAGCCTACAAAAGGAACAATCAAAATTAACGGACATTTTATTCAAAAAATGAATGAAAAACAACTTGCTAAATTTAGACAAAAGTATGTTGGATTCATTTTTCAATCTTATAACTTACTTCCTGCATTAACAGCCCTTGAAAATGTTAGTTTACCCCTTACATTTAGAGGAATAGGAAAAAGAAAGAGAGCAGAAATATCAAAAAAAATGTTAGAAGCTGTTGGACTAAAAAAATATATCACTCATAAGCCTACGCAGATGAGTGGAGGTCAACAACAAAGGGTAGGGATCGCAAGAGCATTTGTAAGCTATCCTCCTATTGTTTTTGCAGATGAGCCTACAGGAAATTTGGATTCAAAAACGACTCATGAAGTAATGAAGTTAATGCTTGAAATGGCAAGAGAGCATAATGAGACATTGATTATTGTAACACATGATAAAAGTATCGCAGAATATGCAGATAAAATTGTCTATATATTAGATGGAGATATACAAAAAGTAGAAGAAAAGAACAAGGGGGAGAATTATGAGAAAGAAGGTAGTTAGTTTATTTTTTGTTTTTTTGTTAATGGTGAGTATATTACCTATTCATCAAATGGCGTATGCAGAAGGACCTAAATTGGTCATAGGAAGAAATACGTCTACACCAACTTTTCAGCCTGGTGAAGATATAAGACTAGGTATTCCTGTAGAAAATATTGGATCAGAAAGTGTAAGCGATGTAGTTATATCTTTAGATACAAGTGATTTAAAAAATTTTCCTTTTGTAATAGATAAAATGACTACAACAAAAAGAATTTCATCTATCCATGGACATAGTGATGAAGATGTAGGATTTTATTTAAAAGTAGCTATGGATGCAGAAAGCAAAACATATCCAATAAAGGTGAATATGAGCTATGATTCAGAAAGTGGAGGAGGCAGTGCTGCTGAAACCATTTATGTAAAAATTGAAGACAATTCAAAAAAACCTTCATTAGAAGTAAAGGATGTAAAATTTAAAGGTGGAAGCGTTTTTAGTGGACAAAGTACCAATATGGAAATAGATCTTAGAAATGAAGGAGAAACTTTAGCAAAGGATATAGAGCTTAAATTTGAAGGATTAAAGGCAAATGAAATTCGCTTAGATAAGTACATGGAAAAGAAAAAGATTCAACAAATACAACCAAAACATTTTGAAACTGTATCTTTTCCTATTTCAGCAAGTAAGGAGTTAGCAACAGGAACTTATGAATTAGAATTGGTTATGAGCTATAAAGATCAATATGATCATATTTATGAAAAAAAGGCAAAAGTATATGTACCAGTAGATGGAGCAGGAGATCAGGAATTAGATTTTTCTTTTGAAAAACTTACATATCCTAAAGAGGGTGTAAAGACGGGTCAAGATTTTATCGTTGCATTTGATCTGAAAAATTCATCAGATCAAGATGCAAAAAATGTAAAAGTAACAGTAGATGGAGGAGAATTTATATTACCTAAATCGGCTTCTATCAAAAATATAAAGAATATTGCTGCTGGACAAATGAATCATTTAGAATTTAAATTTTTTGCAAAAGATGGAGCAGAATCAAAAAATTATCCTATTCAAATCAAAGTAGAATATGGACTCAAAAGTTCCAAGGCAGAAGATATGCGTTCTATGAGTCAGTATGTAGGGGTATATGTTGTGGGAGATAATTCTAAGCTTACTCCTAAAATTATTGTAGATAATTATAACTTTGGAGGAGAATATGTAAAAACAGGAGAGGACTTTTTATTAAATGTTTCTTTTTATAACACAAATAAAAGCAATACTATAAGCAATATTAAAGTGAGTTTAAGTTCAGAAGGAGAAATATTTACTCCTGTAGGAAGTAGTAATTCCTTTTATATAGATGAAATCAAAGCAAAGGGACATGTACAAAAGACAATCAAATTAAAACCAAAAGTAGATGCAGAGCAAAAAACTTATGGTTTGAATGTAGATATTGAATATGAAGATCATAATGGAAAACAATATACAGCAAAAGAAAATATTGGTATTCCTGTAGTTCAAGACTTACAACTTATGATTGAGCAAGTAGAAATTCCACCAGAAGTATTTGCAGGAACCCCTACTGGTATATCTGTAGCATTTTATAATACAGGAAGAAGTCTTCTTCGTAATGTAATGATTAAAACAGTAGGAGATTTTGAAATCAAAGATGGAAATGTTTATTTAGGAAATTTAGAGTCTGGAAAAGATGACTACTACGATGTAACTATTACGCCAAGTAAAGAAGGAAAATTTAAAGGAAAAATTATTTTTGAATATGATGATACTACAGGCAAACATTATATAACAGAAAGAGAATTTGAAATCAATGCAATGAAGGAAGAGATGCCTCCTATGCCAGAAGATGAAATGGGTATGCCAGAAGATGGTGAAAAAAATCCTAATAAAAAGTGGATTATTATTTCTATTGTAGGAGTAGGAATAGCTATAGTAGGATTTGTATTTTATAGAAAGCGTAAGAAAAGAAAAGCTGAGGAAGTGAGTATAGATGAATAGTATAGACCTTTTTAAAATGGGTTTTCATAATCTATGGAGAAAAAAGACAAGAACTTTTCTTACGGTTTTAGGAGTAGTGATAGGAACAAGCTCTATTGTTGTTATGTTATCATTAGGAATTGCAATGGATCAAAGTTTTCAAGAATATATTGATAGTATGGGAAGTTTAAATATTATTGAAGTAGATGGTTCAGGAAGATATTATATGGAGGAGTCATCTTCTAAAAATCAAAAGGAAGTACCATTAAATGATGATACTGTATCTAAAATAGAAGGAATAGAAGGAGTCAAGGCTGTTATGCCTATTAAAAGGGCAAATATGAAGATGGCAGTAGGCAAAATGATAGGTTATGTAAATGTTATAGGAATTGATCCCAATATTATGGAAGAATTTGATTTTAAGATAGACAGAGGAAGACTTTTGCTTCCTACAGATAAAGAAGTCATGATTTTTGGTAGTCGAGTTGCTTTTGACTTTAGAAATCCAAGACTAAGAAATGACAATGATGGGTTTTCAGATAAACCTCCTGTAGATTTAATTAGTAATAAAATGATTTTAACTTCAGATATGGATTATGGAGAAAGAAGAAGCAATTCTGAAAAAGATAAGGATTATAAGCCTCCAAAACCTCATGAAGTAAAAGGAGTAGGAATATTAACAGAAAGTAATGATGATAAAGGCTGGAATGCTTATATGAATATGACATCATTTAAAAAAATATTGAAAGAAGATGCAAAGTTTAATCGTGATAATAATCGATCAAGAGAAAAAAGTAAAGATGAATATGAAAGTTTAAAAGTAAAGGTAGAAAATATTGAGCAAGTAGAAAAAGTACAAGAACAATTAAAAGGAATGGGACTTCAAACTTATAGCTTAACAGATATGTTAAAGTCTATGAAGGAACAATCAAGAAAGATGCAAGCCATATTAGGAGGAATTGGAGCGGTTAGTTTATTGGTTGCAGCCATTGGAATTACTAATACTATGATTATGAGTATTTATGAAAGAACTAGAGAAATAGGAGTGATGAAAGTATTAGGAGCCAATCTTCCTGATATTAAAAAATTATTTCTAATAGAAGCTGCTATGATTGGTTTTGTAGGTGGGATATGTGGACTGGTATTTAGTTATTTAGTATCTTATGGACTTAATCAAATTGGAGGAGGATTTATGGGTGGTATGGGAGGAGAAACGGGTATTTCGGTGATTACTCCTATATTATCAGGATCTGCACTTATCTTTTCTACAATTGTAGGAATTGTATCAGGATATTTGCCAGCAAGAAGAGCTATGAATTTAAGTGCATTAGAAGCAATAAAGACAGAATAAGAGAAGGATTTCCTTCTCTTATTCTGTTTTTTACTATTAGGTTTTAAACTTCTGTTGGAGATTCTTCTGGAGGGAGTTTCTCCATAGTGATTCCTGTAAAACCATAGAATATGGAAACTAATGGATTGATGAGATTTAAAAATGCATATGGTAAATAAACAAATGGATGAATGCCTAAAGCGGTAGTCATAAAAGCTCCGCAAGTGTTCCAAGGAACTAAAGGAGATGTAATGGTACCAAAGTCTTCAAGACATCTAGATAAGTTTTTAGGATGGAGTCCTTTATCTCTAAAGATATCTTTATACATTCTTCCAGGAATTACGACAGATAAATATTGATCTCCTGTAGCTAAATTACAGAAAAGGCAAGTGAAGAATGTTGCAACTACAATAGACCCTGTACTTTTAGCAAAGGATAATATTTTTTGTGCAATAGCATTGAGCATTCCAGAACTCTCCATAACTCCTCCGAACGACAGGGCAATTAAAATTAAAGATACAGTCCACATCATGCCATGTAGTCCACCGCCAGAAAGTAAGGCATCTATAGATTCTACACCTGTTTCAGAAACATATCCCTTATGAGCAGCTTGGATAATTTCAGTCATTCCAGCACCTTGGAATATACCTGCAAATATAGCACCAAGTAGTGTTCCTCCAAATAAACCAGGAAGGGCTGGAACTTTAAATACTACCATTAAAATAACTAAAATAGGAGGAATGATTAATAGAGGATTAATAGTGAAGTTAGCATTAAGAGCATCTAGCATTACATTGATTCCAGCTACATCTAGTTCTTTTCCTGCATATTTTATACCTAATATTCCAAATAATACACAAGATATAAGCATACTAGGTCCAGTAGTGTAACACATATGTCTAATGTGTTCAAATAGTGTAGTACCAGCCATGGCAGGAGCTAAATTTGTAGTGTCAGAAAGAGGGGACATTTTATCTCCAAAATAAGCACCTGAGATAATAGCACCAGCAATAACTGGAGAAGGAATACCAAGACCTGTACCCACTCCGATCAAGGCAATACCTACTGTACCAGCAGTTGTCCAAGAGCTTCCTGTTGCGATGGATACAATAGAACAAATGATACAAGTTGCAATTAAGAATATACCAGGAGAAATAATTTTTAAACCATAATAAATCATAGCAGGTACAACACCAGATAAAATCCAAGTACCCATAATACAACCAATGATCATAAGAATAAGAATAGATTGCATACCCATTTTAATAGTACTTAAAATACCTTCTTCAAGATCTTCCCACTTTTGACCAGATGTTACTGCTACTAAGGATGCAAAAGCTGTTGTAGTTAAAAGTGGAATATGTGGATCTCCATCAAAGAACATCAAGCCTCCGATTAAAGCTACGACTAAAAATGCGATAACCAATAGAGCTTTTCCTAAACTGACCTTCGAACCATTGGATTCCATAAAATCATTCCCCCTTTTGAAATTTATTAGAATTTAAAAAATAATGAAATCCATATTCAGTATATATAAAAAATGAATGAAAATCAATAAAAAAATTCAATTAAAACAAAAATTAGAAAATTTAAAAAATGAATCTATATACAAATGAAAGAAAAAATTAGATATAAAACAAAAAAAAGAAACTGAAAAATGATGAAATTGGTAAATGATATGAAAAAAAACAAGAAAGAAGCATAAGAATAATGTGAAAAATGAATAAATGGAGAATAAATATAAAAGTCAAAAAAATGAAATTTAATTTTAAATATTATGTTGTGGAATAGAAGGAATAAATTTTTAATAGCATGGAGATATAATATATACATAGGTAGATACCTTCTTTTATTGACAAATATAAAAGCAATAGTATAATGTAAATAGCAAATGCCAACAATTATACTGGAGGGATAAAAAATGAATATACAAAAAGAAAAACCACAAGAAGGAACACATATAAAAAAGATTATTGCTATTATGAGTGGAAAGGGAGGAGTAGGAAAATCTTCTGTTACCTCTTTGATGGCTATCTCTTTACAAAATAAAGGATATAAAGTAGGAATTATGGATGCGGATATTACAGGACCTAGTATTCCTAAAATATTTGGAATCAATCATGAGAGAGCTTTTTCTGATGGACAAGCTATATTACCTGTAAAAACTTTATCTGGTATAAAGGTTATGTCTTTAAATTTATTAGTCAAAGAAGAAGATGATCCAGTAGTATGGAGAGGTCCTATGATCTCAGGTACAGCAAAGAGATTTTTTACAGATGTAGCATGGGGAGAATTAGACTTTTTATTAATTGATATGCCACCAGGAACAGGAGATGTACCTCTTACTATTATGCAGTCTCTTCCTGTAGATGGAATTGTAGTAGTATCTTCTCCTCAGGATTTAGTAAAATTGATCGTAAAGAAATCTGTAAATATGGCAAAAATGATGGGTACACCTATTTATGGTATTGTAGAAAATATGAGCTATTTTATGTGCCCGAACTGCAATGAAAAGCATTATATTTTTGGACAAGGAAGAGTAGAAGAGGCAGCAAAGGAAATAGGAATAGAAGTACTCTACAGCCTTCCTATTGATCGTGAATTTGTTTCTCTTTGTGATGAGGGAAAAGTCGAATTATATGGTAAAATAGAATTTGGAAGATGTGAAGAATTTGCACAAAAAATAGAAGAAAAAGTAGGAGGTAAGAAATAATGAAAATAGCTATTTCAGTTTTAGAAAAAGAAATGGATGCGATGATGGATGCCAGATTTGCAAGATGTTCATATTTTGCAATTGTAGACATGCAAAAAAATGAATGTGAATGGATAGAAAATCAAGGTACAGCGGCTTGCCATGGTGGAGCTGTACTTACTGCACAACAAGTAGTAAGCCAAGGAGTAGAAGCACTTATTACAGGGTTTGTAGGACCTAATGCTATGAAAGTATTAGAAGAAGGAAATGTGAAAGTGTATAGGGGAAAAGGTGGTACCGTAGAGGATGAAATCACTTTATATGAAGAAGGAAAGCTTGAAGCTTTACAGGCAGCTATACAAGGAAGTACATGTAGTTTTCATGAATAAGTAGGAGGTGTAGATTTGCCTAGACCTACAAAACCTAGAAAAATTGCATTTATGCCGGAAAGCAGGTATTTTATTCCTGTAGGGAAAGGAAAGTGTAATCTTGAGGAGATACAGCTTAAGCTTGAAGAATTAGAGGCCATGAGGCTTAAAGACATAGAAAAACTCTCGCAAGAAGAATGTGCAGAAAAGATGCATATTTCAAGACAAACCTTTCAGCTCATTATTGATGAGGCAAGAAAAAAAGTAGCGGAGGCTCTCACGGAAGGAAAGGCTATTTTAATAGAAGGTGGCAATTATACTTTAAATATATGCAAATATGAATGTAAAAGCTGTGGACATATATTTTGTGAAGCTTATGAAAAAGAAATTCATGTTTGTCCTGTATGTAATGAGAAAGAAGTTTCATGTTTAGAGCAAGGTAAATTTTGTAGAAGAAGATGTGAAAAGGGTTGGTGTAGACAAGACAAAGAATAAGTTAAGAATTTTCTTGGCTTATTCTTTATTTTTTCTTAGAATATAAAATAATAGAGTTTGAATAAAATTAAATATCTATGGAGAGGAAATAGGTTATGTCAGTAATTACAAAAATTGAACAACAAAAAAATCAAAAAAGGATTAATCTATATATAGATGATGAATTTTTTATGGGAATGGATTTGGAAATTTTTTATAAGCTGCATTTAAAAGAAGGACAATGTATAGATCAAGAAAAAATAAAAGAAATCATTCATGAGGAAATGTATCTAAAAGCAAAAAATAAATCGCTTCAGTTTTTAAAATTTAGTGGACGCACTCAAAAAGAAATGGAGAAAAAATTAAAGGATCAAGGATATGAGGATCATATTATACATAGAGTGATAAATTTTTTAATGGAATATGGATGGATTAATGATGAAGAAATGGCAAAATACCTAGTGAAAAGTAAATTAGAAGGAAAAAAATACGGAAAAAATAGAATCAAACAAGAATTACAACAAAAAGGAGTAGAGAATGAGTGGATTGAGAATGCGTTGGAAGAAGAGTTTAACGAAGAAAAGGAATACGAAAATGCACGATTGTTAGCTTTAAGAAAAAGAAAAAGTATAAAAGATGAAGATTCTAGAAAGATTTATGAAAAAATAGGAAGATATTTAGTTTATAAAGGATATGGATATGATTTGATTCGAAAAGTTTTAGACGAGATATTAAAGAAAAATTAAATGATTGATTTAAATAAGTGTGTTGGTAAATATTACAGTATTTTAATATATGGTTTTGCTGTAAATTGTTGACCTTTTTGCTATTTGTATGTATTATTATACACATAAGAAGTATTTTTATAAGACAAAATTAGACAGGGGGCGACAAGCATGGATGAAAACAAAAAGAAAAGGTTTTCTGTACCAGATACGTATGTAATTATATTTTTTGTAATCTTATTAGCAGCATTTTTAACTTATGTAGTTCCAGTTGGACAATTTGATACTCATGATGTGACATTTACACAAGAAGATGGAACAGAAAAAACAAAAACTGTATTAATACCTGAGAGCTTTAAAATCATTACAGATGATCAGGGACAACCTGTTAAAAATGGAATTAAGTTCTTTGAACCAGGTGGCGAAGTAGGAATTATGAACTATATGTTCGAAGGCTTGGTAAGTGGAGATAAATGGGGTTCAGCAGTAGGAGTAGTAGCCTTTATTTTAGTAATTGGAGGAGCCTTTGGAATTATATTGAAAACTGGTGCAGTAGAGGCAGGAATGTTATCTGTAATTAAAAAAACAAAAGGCTTTGAAATTGCAGTACTACCTATTCTATTTTTTATATTTTCATTAGGTGGAGCTGTATTTGGAATGGGCGAAGAAGCTATACCTTTTGTAATGATTTTAGTTCCTATTATTATTGCTATGGGGTATGATGCTATTACTTGTATTTTAGTTACTTATTGTGCAACACAAATAGGATTTGCGACTTCTTGGATGAATCCTTTTAGTGTAGCTGTTGCTCAAGGGGTATCTGGTATTCCTGTTATGTCAGGAGCAAGTTTTAGAATATTTATGTGGATTTTCTTTACTGCATTAGGAATTGTATATACAATGCTTTATGCTAAGAAAGTTAAGAAAGATCCTTTCAAATCTATTTCTTATGAAGAAGATGCTTTTTATAGAGATGAATTCCAATCTAAAGAAAATATAGAAGTAGATTTTGGAATAGGTCATGGTTTAGTTATATTAACGATAGTACTGGGAATGGCTTGGGTTGTATGGGGAGTTATGAAATATGGTTATTATATTCCAGAAATTGCTACACAATTCTTTATTATGGGGATTGTATCAGGAATTATTGGGATAGTTTTCAAACTTAATAATATGACAGTAAATGACATGGCTTCATCCTTTAGAGAAGGAGCAAAAGATCTTTTAGGAGCGGGATTAGTAGTGGCTATGGCTAAGGGAATTATTCTAGTTTTAGGAGGATCTGAACCTACGGCTCCAACAGTACTTAATACAATTTTACACTATACAGGAAATATTGTAGGAATGCTTCCGCCAGCTTTAGCAGCATGGTTTATGTTAGTATTTCAGTCTATATTTAATTTCTTTGTGGTATCAGGATCAGGGCAAGCGGCTCTTACAATGCCTCTTATGGCACCACTTTCTGATTTGGTAGGAGTAACTAGACAAGTTGCAGTTTTGGCATTTCAATTGGGAGATGGATTTACAAATTTAATTGTACCTACATCTGGAATACTTATGGCAGTACTAGGTATTACAAAAATAGAGTGGAGTAAATGGGCAAAATGGCAAATTAAATTTCAAGGATTATTGTTCTTATGTGCTTCTATATTTGTGATAGTAGCTGTTATGATGGGACTTCAATAAAGAGAAAGAGATATGCATAGCATATCTCTTTTGTTGTAATATAGTGATATAATAAATATATAGAAATGGAGGGATAAATTTGAAAACAATAGGTTTTATAGGAGCAGGAAATATGGGACAAGCTATGATGGGAGGAATTTTGAAGTCCAATATTGTAAAAAAAGAAGAAATCATGGTATCTGATCAAAATGAAAATAATATTTGTAAAATAGAAAAGACCTTTCAAGTAAAGACCACAAAGGATAATAAAGAGGTGGCAAAATTTGCAGATATTTTAATATTATCTGTAAAACCAAATATTTATCCAATAGTTATAGAAGAGATTAAGGATATAGTCAAAAAAGAAGTAATAATTATTACTATAGCAGCAGGAAAAGCTATAGAAGGAACCCAAAAATTATTTGAAAGAAAGTTAAAGGTAGTAAGAACTATGCCAAATACTCCAGCTTTGGTTGGAGAGGGAATGACAAGTGTAGCTTTTAATGAAGTATTGACAGAGGAAGAAAAGAAAAGAGTGATACAAATATTAGAGAGTTTTGGAAAAGTAGAGATCGTTAGCGAAAAATTAATGGATGTAGTCACATCTATTAGCGGATCGTCTCCAGCTTATGTATTTATGTTTATAGAAGCTATGGCAGATGCAGCTGTTTTAGATGGGATGCCAAGAGATCAAGCTTATAGAATGGCAGCTCAAGCTGTACTTGGTTCAGCTAAGATGGTATTAGATACAAAGAAACATCCAGGAGAACTTAAGGATATGGTGTGTTCTCCAGGAGGAACTACTATAGAGGCAGTAGCTGCTCTTGAAAAAAGAGGATTTCGTTTTTCTGTTATAGAAGCTATGCAAAAATGTACAAAAAAATCTATAGAAATGTCTAAATAAGGAATGGATATCCATTCCTTTTTCATTTTTTGATTTGGTAACACTCCCTTTTTAAGATCAATATTATAGTTATAGAAGAAAAAAAGGGGGTAAAGTTATGATTGAGTCATTATTTATTGCCTTGGCAATATGTATAGATTCATTTGCTGTTGGATTGTCTTATGGATTTAAAAATATAAAAATTCCAAAAAAATCTTTGATGGTAATTCATTGTATATCTATAGGAACTTTAGCCGTATCTATGTATTTTGGAAATTTAGTCCAGGAATTTTTAGATGCTCATGTGGCAGCTATGATTAGTTGTTTTATATTGGCTGGATTAGGAACTATTTATATCCTACAGGGTTGTTTACAATCTTTTATTGAAAAAAGAACAATGAATAAAGAAAATAAAATTGCGGAAATTAAATTTTCAGAGTTTAAAATTATGATTGATGTGATGAGAGATTGTACAAAAGCAGATACAGATACTTCAGGAATCATTGATTTAAAAGAAGCTTTGTATATAGGAATTGCTGTATCATTGGATTCTTTAGGTGTAGGATTTGGAACTGGAGTAGGAAACATTAATTGCTTACAAGTGTTATTGATGGCATTTATATTTAACTTATGTGCATTGACGGGAGGAATTTTTATAGGCAAAAAAGTAAACTATTATAATCAAAATTTAAAAACATTTTGGATTTCAGGAGGAATTCTTATTTTATTAGGTTTATCTAAATTAACATAAAAAGCTCTGTAAAAGAGATAAGCTTATAGACAAAATCATAAAATTCTTCACTGATTTTCAAATTTGGAAAATATATAGAAACGGTCGAAAATAGCATTACAAACTCGCTTCGCTCAAACAGTGTAATGCTAACCATTTTCTTACTTATTCTATATTTTCACGAATTTTCAATAATTGTTCCGAATTTTATGATTTTGCTAAAATATACTTGGTTAATAGTTTGAAGCTCTGTAGAAGAGCTTTATTTTTTTGCAAAATATAACTTTTTGTAAATAACAAATTTTACAAGGTGTAAAGAATGAAAAAACTCAAAAAATAGTTATATACCCCAAATATGAATTGAAAAGAGGAAGGAGAAAAAATATGAAATTTCATAAAAAAACAAGTATGCTTGTAATAAGCTCATTGATTCTAAGTATATTGATTGGTGGTTGTACACCAGCGAGAAAGCCTGTTGTACCAAATCCAACTCCAAATCCAGCACCTAATGTTCCGCCAGCAGTAAATAGAGAAAGAGATTCTGACACCATTGATCAATATGAAAATAATACTCCTATGAATCCAAATACAACTCCTGTGAATCCAAATACAACTACTATGGATCGAAATAGAAAGATGGAAAATGATGTAGAGAATGGTATAAATAAAATAACAGGAGTAAGTAATGCAACAGTACTCATCAACAATAATACTGCATATGTAGGGGTAGATTTAGCAGCAAATATAGAGAGTGCAAAAACAAATGCTAAAAAAGATGAGATTATAAAGAAAGTAAAAGATATGGAACCTGCTATCAACACTGTTTATGTTTCTACAGATGTAGATGTGGTAGGAAGATTTAGAAATTATGCAAGAGATGTAAGAAATGGAAAGCCTATTTCTGGATTCATTGATGAAATTGAAGAAATGTTCAGAAGACCGGTTCCTAGAAGCTAAAGTTATAACAAAAGGTGATCTTAGATCACCTTTTGTTTTTAGAATACAGGAATGATTGCTCCCTTGTAATTTTCTTCTATGAATTTTTTTACTTCTTCTGATTGAAGAGCTTTCATAAGCTTTTGAATTTTTTCAGAGTCTTTATCTTCAGATCGAACAGCAATAATATTTGCATATGGAGATTCTTCTCCTTCTATGATGATTGCATCTTTTTTAGGATCTAAATTTCCTTCTAAAGCGAAGTTTGTATTGATAACACTTGCATCTACATCATCTAGTGTTCTAGGAAGCTGTGCAGCTTCAATAGGTTTAAATTGTAAGTTCTTTGGATTTTTTTCAATATCTTTTTCAGTAGCTTCTAAACCTGCATTAGGTTTTAGTTTAATAATATTTTTTGCATCTAATAAAATCAAAGCTCTACCGCCGTTAGTAGGGTCATTAGGAATACTAACAATTGATCCATCCTTTAATTCATCAATAGATTTAATTTTTTTAGAATATAAACCAAGAGGTTCGATATGAACTTTTCCCACACTTACAAGATCAAGATTTCTTTCTTTAGCAAATGTATCTAAGTAAGGTTTATGTTGAAAGAAATTGGCATCAATTTCTTTATCTGCTAGAGCAAGGTTTGGGGATACATAATCTGTAAATTCAATAATTTCAAGATCAATACCTTTTTTTTCTAATTGTGGTTTTACAACTTTTGTAAGAATATCAGCATGAGGGTTTGGACTAGCACCTATTCTTAATTTTACTAATTCATTTTTACTTTCCTCAACATTTCCTTCTTTAGAGCATCCTGCAAAAATTAAAGATAAAGACAATACACATACAAGTAATAAAGCAATTTTTTTCATTTTTTATTCCTCCTATTTTTTATTTATAATTTGTGAAATTTTATTTCCTGTACTTTGAATGATTTGTACTAAAATAATCAATAGAATAACAGTTGCAATCATTACATCTTTTTGAAAACGCTGGAATCCATATCTTACTGCTAAATCCCCAAGACCACCTCCTCCAACTACACCAGCCATAGCAGAATATCCTATTACATTAATGATAGTAATGGTAATTCCAAGTACTAAAGAAGACATAGATTCTGGAAGTAAAATTCTTAATATAATTTGAAGAGGGGTTGCACCCATAGATATAGCAGCTTCTATAACTCCCCAATCAACTTCTTTGATACTTGATTCTACAACTCTTGCAAAGAAAGGTACAGCAGCTATAATAAGTGGAACAATAGCAGCATTTGTACCAATAGTTGTTCCTACTACAAATCTTGTAAAAGGAATAATAAAGATCATCAAAATAATAAATGGTAGTGACCGTAAAATATTAATTAAGTAAGAAAGTGCATGATTAAGCCAAGAGTTTGGTAAAATATGATTTTCATCTGTTACAACCAAGATGATTCCTAAAGGAAGACCTAATAAAATTGTAAAAAATACAGAAACAAATACCATATATAAAGTTTCTAATAAAGACGGAGTAAGAAGTTCTATCCATTCACTCATTGTTTGATCACCTCAACTTTCACATGATTTTTTTCAAAGTATTTAACAATATCTAAAAGCTTATGGCAATCAATATCCATTTGAATTGTAAGCTTTCCGATGGGTTGGTTTTGAATATATTCTATTTTACCAGATAAAATATTTACATCTACATCAAAATCTCTTGTAATTTGAGAAATAAGAGGCTGAGTAGCACTACCATGTGTAAATGAAAGATGAAGAACTTTTCCTTTGATAAAGGATTTTGGAAGATTTTCATCTTGTTCTATAAAATTTTTGGTAATTGAGTGTTGTGGTTTAGAGAATATGTCGATAGTAGCTCCTTCTTCTGCTATAGTTCCTCCTTCTAAGATAGCCACTCTATTACAAATTTCTTTGATTACTTCCATCTCATGAGTGATAATGACAATAGTAAGATTGAGCCTGTCATTAATACTTTGTAATAGATTTAAAATTTGTTTTGTAGTTTTAGGATCAAGTGCAGATGTAGCTTCGTCGCAAAGTAATACATCTGGATCATTTGCAAGAGCTCTAGCAATACCCACTCTTTGTTTTTGCCCTCCACTTAATTGAGAAGGATAAACATAAGCTTTATCGGATAGCTCTACGAGTTCTAATAAATGATTTACCTTTTCTTTGATAACTTTTTCGGGTGTACTTACAAGTCTTAAAGGAAAGGCAATATTTTCAAAAACAGTTTTGCTGTGTAAAAGATTGAAATTTTGAAAAATCATTCCTATCTTTTTTCTTGCTTTTCTAAGATCTTCATTTTTTAAATGAACAAGATTGATTTTATTGACCCATATATCACCTGATGTAGGTTCTTCTAATCTATTGATGCATCGAATCAAAGATGATTTTCCAGCACCACTTAAGCCTATAATTCCGTAAATATCTCCCTTTTTTATATCTAAATTGATATCTTTTAAAGCAACTACTTTATTTCTTCCTTTTGTATAAACTTTAGATAAATTTTTAATATGAATCATAACTTCACCCCTTTATAACTATACAGTACTAAACTGAAAAGATTATAAAATAAACTCTTCTATGGAAAGAGAAATTAAAAAAACCTCTTTCACGAGAAAGAGGTACTAAACAGTATCCTTTCTCTCATCTACCGATATAAATATATCGTAGGAATTGGCACCGTTGCTTATTGATATAAGCCGGTTGCCGGGTTTCATAGGGCCAGTCCCTCCACCTCTCTGGATAAGAGATATCCGTTTTATTTAATTTTATCCTTTGATTAATATTGAGTATAATGATTTTTTTGAATAATGTCAATACTTTTTCAAGAAATATTTTTAAATGAAAAAGGATATGGTAGTTATGTATAGAATATAACTATAAAAAGAAGAGTTTTGGGGTGATGAAATGGGTTATGAGTCAAAATTAAAAAGTAGTTTTGTAGATGAATTATTTGAAGCTATCCTTTTACTAGAAAATACAGAAGAGTGTTATAGATTTTTTGAAGATATATGTACTATTAAAGAAATACAAGCTTTATCTCAAAGATTAAAGGTTGCAAAATTGTTAAGAGAAAAAAAGACATACAATGAGATTGAGGAAATTACAGGAGCTAGTACTGCAACCATTAGTCGAATTAATAGATGTCTGACTTATGGAGCCGATGGATATAATATTATACTAGATCGATTAAAAGAGCAAAAAAAGTAATCTTATATAAGATTACTTTTTTAGTCTTTTTAGGACATGAGCAATTCCGGTAGGAATATGCGAATTTTTTGATAAAATATTGATTTTTGTATATACTTTATCTATTATTAAAAACAAAGAAGGTCAATAATTATAATAAAAAATCTATTATAAATAGTAGCTTAGAATATAGTCTTAGGAGGATGAAATATGGAGTACAAAGATTATTATCAAATATTAGGAGTAGAAAAAGAAGCATCACAAGGAGAAATAAAAAGTACCTATAGAAAGCTCGCTAAAAAATATCATCCTGACGCCAATCCCAATAACAAAGAAGCAGAGGAGAAATTCAAATCTATCAATGAAGCTTATGAAGTTTTAGGAGATGAAGAGAAAAGAAAAAAATATGATCAATTTGGAAGTGGATATAATTTTGAGCATGGTTCCAATTTTGATCCATCACAGTTTGGTTTTGGAGGATTCGCGTCCAGTAATAGAGGAGATTTCAGTGACTTTTTCAATACTATTTTTGGTGGTGGAAATGTTCATATGGATAATTTGTTTGGGGGATTTAGTCAAAGAGGTTGTGGCGGCTGCTCATCAAAAGGACAAGATGTGGAAACTAAAATAGATATTACACTAGAAGATGCTTATTGTGGAATTACAAAAAATATTTCTATCAAAATGGGTTCTCAGAAAAAAAGTGTTTCTGTAAAAGTTCCGTCGGGAATTTTACCTGGAAAGAAAATTAAGTTAAAAGGTCAGGGAAAAAATGGAGGGGATTTGTATTTAAAGGTTCATATAATAGAGTCTAAAGATTTTGAATTAAAAGGATTAGATCTTTATACAACTATTGATCTTACACCTTGGGGGGCAGCTTTTGGAGAAGAGGTTATAGTACCTACGCTTACAGGAAAAATAAAAGTAAAGATTCCTGCAAATATGCAACCAGATGGAAAAATAAAAATTTCTAAAAAGGGATATAAGGATCTAAAAGGAAATATGGGAGATTTATATATAAAGATACGTATTGTAAATCCACCTATTTTAACGAAAGAAGAGATAGAGTTATATAATAGATTAAGAGAAGTTTCTTCATTTCAACCAAGAGGTTAATATGAATAAATAAGCCTATTGATAGAAAAAACATCTATGAATAGGCTTTATTTATATTGGAATGAAAAGTTTTTTCATGAATAATTGATTGAATAATGGTATTTATTTCTAACATAGATACAATAATAGAAACAAAGAGTATTGGTTTTTAAAATGAAATATAATATGTTTATTGATTTGAAGATATATTATGGGGTATAAAAATAAGGGAATTTTTATAGAAAAGAAGTGAGAATATGATAAAAAACATAGGTTATGCTTGTATTAATACTCATCTAAAGCCTAGGGGATTTAAGGAATGTAGGATTGCCTCTGTTTATAAATATGGAATAGATTATTTAAAAAAAAAAAAAGCAATGATGAATAATTTAAGTTTAACAAAAGATATTTTAAAATGGAATATAGAACATGATATATATCTGTATAGAGTAACGAGTACTCTTTTACCATTAGTAACGCATAAAGATTTATTAAAAGATTTTTCGTGGAGATGGCAGCAGGATGATAACATTTTAGAAGGATTAGAGGAAATCAAAAAAATAGTTATAAAAGAAAATATTCGCCTTTCTATGCATCCAGATCAATTTACTGTTTTAAATAGTCCAAAAGAGGAAGTAGTACATAATAGTATCATTCATTTAAGATATCATCAAGAGGTTTTAACAAAAATGGGAGGTGCAGATTTAATTATTCATACAGGTGGGGTTTATGGAGAGAAGGAAGCTTCTATAGATAGATTTATAAAAAATTATGAAAACTTAGACAAGGAATTGAAAAAAACATTAAGACTGGAAAATGATGATAAGTCCTATACCATCCAAGATGTTTTAAAAATTTATAAAAAAATAAATATTCCTGTTGTATTAGATATTCATCATCATCATTGTCATCAAAAAGATCCCCATGTACCTATAGATGAAATTATATCTACATGGAAAAATACAAATTTGATTCCTAAAATGCATATTAGTAGTGGAAGAGAAGGAATCACAGATCGGCGTCATCATGATTATATTTTAGAAAGTGATTTTTTATCATTTAGCAATTTGATAAAAAATGTAGATGTGGACTTAATGATAGAAGCAAAAGAAAAAGAGAGAGCTGTACTTCAAATAAAAGAAAAATTTTTTATGGATAGGAGGTAAGTATATGGAAACCATTTTAAAGAATAAGATTTCAATAGGAATAAGTGCTTGCATATATGGATGTAGAGTAAGATACAATCAAAAAGGAATAGATATGGTAAAATATTTAGGAAGAAATATAAATAATTTTTCCTTTATGCCTGTATGTCCTGAATGTATGGCAGGACTGGGAACTCCTAGAAATGCAATAAAAATTGTAAAAGGTAGTGGAGAGGATGTATGGAGTGGAGCTGCAAAAGTTATAAGTAGTAAAGGAGAAGATTTAACAGAAAGATTAAAAAAAGGTTCTAGTAGATCTATGGATATTTTAGAAGATGCAAAAATGGATGCTTTTATTTTTATGGAAGGAAGTCCTTCTTGTGGAATTTATAGGACTACTCTTAAAAATAAAAGATTAGGTACACCGCCTGGAGTTTTTGGGTCTTTATTGCTAAAGGAAAAAATATTTTTAATTCCAGGGTTAGATCTTCAAAGTCCTATCAAAGCATGGGATTGGCTCAGAAGACTTTATGCATTTGTATGGCTTAAGAATTTATCTATTCAAAATAAAAAACAAGTCTATGGAATGTGGCATACTATGAAGTTTTTATGCCAAGAGATTGATGAGAAAAATGCTAGGCAAATAGGAAAAGAGCTTGCTAACTTTGACGAATGGAATGTAGAGTTTATAGAGAAAAAAAGAGAAGAAATTTTAAATATTTTAAGAAAACCTTCTACAGTAGCCAAAATAAAACAAATGCTTTGGAAAAATTATATTCATTATAAAAGAAAGTTAGGAAAAGAGCTTGAATTTATAAAAGAACCTACAACTTTAAGAGGAATGACACAAATTGCAAAAGAGCTTATGTTAATGGAAAAAGAATCATTCCAAAATAATTATGTATTTGGTTCCTCTCCTATATTACATAGAAGGTTATAAAAAGTTCTGTATTAAGGACTTTTTTCTCTATTGTGTTGTTCCACCATGCTAATATTGTATATATACCAAAAAATGGGAATCAATTATCCATTTCAATAAAGCAAAATGTAGTATTTGTGAGAGTTTTAGAATTCTGAAACGAACTATAGTAGATGGAATAAGGGGGAATTTAGATGAAGAAAATAAAGTATAAAATATCTATAGCTATTGTAATGACTTGTTTGATTCTTTCTGGAATCTTAGGTGGATATAATTTAATGAATATGAAAATTGATCATCAAAATGAAATTAATATATTTAAGAAAAATCTATTAAATGATTATGATGGAATGATTAAAAATGAAGTACATACAGCGATTGGTTCATTAGAATATGCATATGATCAGTATGAGTCTGGAAAGATGAGTGAAGAAGAAGCAAAAGAGTTGGGAAAATCCCTTGTAAAAAAATTACGGTATGGAAATGATGGATACTTTTGGATAGATGATACAAATGGAATATTAATTGCTCATCCAATGATTGAAGGTCAAGAAGGAGATAATAGAATCAATATTCAAGACCCTAAAGGAACCTTTTTAATACAAAATATTATTCAAGCTGTAAAAGATAAAGGATATACAGAGTTTATGTGGGAAAAACCAGAGGAGGTAGGAACGGGAAAATTATCTGAAAAAAGAACATATTCAGAACTATTTGCCCCTTGGAAGTGGATTGTAAGTACTGGAAATTATATTGATGATATTGATAGGATTGTTCAAGAAAGAATTACAGAACAAGAGAAACTTTTAAAAGAGAAAATTATTTTTACAGGGATATTTATAATTCTATCTATTGTGATTACTTCAGGTATTGCTTTATTCTTGAGTGGTAAAATAGCCAATCCAATCCTTCAAATTATAAAAAATATTAGTAAAGATGAATATGGAAACATACAAATAAAAGAAATTCATGTTCAAACCAAAGATGAAATTGGACAGTTGGCAAATAGTATGAATGAAATGCTCAATCAAGTAAAGAATTTTGTAAATAAAGTAAATTCATCTTGCCAGATATTGGTATACAATGGAGAAAAAACACAAAAAATAGCGACCATCTTAGAAGGACAAACAGATGAAACACGAATGGCTACAGAATCTATTACAAGTTATATGGAAGATTCCTCAGCAGCAGCACAGCAAATTAGTTCCGCTGTGGAAGAGATAGAAAAAGCTATTGATTCTATTGCACAAATGGCAGAACAAGGAGCTACTCTTTCAAATGATGTAAGTAAAAGAGCAAATCATATGACGCAACATACTATAAATGTTAAAGAAGAAACAAATACAATTTATACAGAAACAAAGGAAGCGTTAACAGAAGCTATAAAGGAAGCTCAAAAAGTAAAACAAATTTATATATTATCTGATGAAATTAGTAAAATTGCAGAACAAACCAATCTACTTGCCCTCAATGCCAATATAGAAGCAGCAAGAGCAGGTGAGGCTGGAAGGGGATTTTCTGTAGTTGCGAATGAAATAAGAGAATTATCAGAGCATACAGCTCATACTGTAAAATCTATACAACAAATAGTAGACGTAAGTATTGGGTCAGTAGATGGCTTAGTAGATCATTCAAAGAATATTTTAGATTTTATTGATAAAAAAGTTCTTCGTGAGTATGAAGAATTAGTAAGAGCAGGAGTACAATATGATGAAGATGCTAAAAATCTAAATGGATTTATGACAGATTTAAGTGCTACATCAGAAGAATTAAGTGCATCTATGATGGAAGTTTCTAAATCTACCAATGAAGTTGCAGTAAAGGTTTCAGAAGGAGCAGAAACCATAGGCTCTATCAATGAACAGGCTGCTACTATTGCAAATCATACAAAAGAAATAACTGATGGTGCAAAAGATAATATAAAAGAAATACAAGATTTAAAAGAAATAGTATCTACTTTTAAGATTTGAAAAATGTAGAATATAATGATGGATCAAAGTAGATTTTTAAAGCATATTTTCAAACAGAAGTTTCCATATTATTCAAAATATGATAACCTATCTATAGAGTTTCAAAATTTTATTTCAAATAGAGAAAATCAAAAGGGGATTCATTATGGAAATTCAAGATGCTTTTCAGACATGGATGCAAACAATACTCAACATAAACAACTTTTATACTATATCCAATTCCATCATGGTGATTAGTACTATAATTGTATGGGCTCGCTTAGCTTTCTTCATTTTTGTGATTTTTTATGTATATGAAGATGCTCCAAAGTATAGTATGAATAAATTTGTATGGCTTGCTATAGTTATATTTGTTCCTAAACATATAGGATTTATGACTTATGTGGTCATAAGAACAATTAAACAACATTTTCCTAAAGAAAATAAATTTTCCGTAGAACATTCCATAAACATATCAAATGAAAATAGTACGATGAATAAAAATTTGTTCTATAAAGTGATTAGCGTATGGATCATGATCACTATATTGGTTACTGCTATTTATATGGTTGATAAAGAAAAAATAAAATCTGAAGAGAATATAGAGTTTGGAGTGATTCGAGAAGAAAATTCCTTTAAAGATGAATATAAAGATTTTTCGGGAAAAGAAGTAAAAGAAATATGGTTTGGAGAAAATGGTATTTTAGAGATTCATTATGATTCAAAGGTAAAAAAAGGTGAGCTGATATTAGGAGTATATGAATATAATGGAGAGCCTATAGAAACATTTAAAACAAATAAAAGGGGAGTTACGACTATTAGTATAGAAAAAAATAGAATATATAAGTTGATTGCAGAGGGGAGCGATACAAAAGGCTATTATAGATTTTCTTGGGAATTCAACAAAGAGGAATAAAAGAGTGATAAAAAATTGTAGAAACTCAAATTTGCATCAAGACAGTATAACATACTATTGCATTAGCAGGGAGATAAAAAAGATGAAACAGAGAATTGTTTTATTGGTGTTAATTTTTATATTGACGTGTTTTAATTTAACTATAAATGCAGAGGCAATTTTAAACTCAGAAAAGATAATTGTTCCTTTATGTTTTATCAGGGAATCATTGAATTGTAAACATCAATTTACACAAGCTGAATTAGAAAAAATAGAAGAATTTATAAATATTTTTAGTACAGGTACATCATTGGTAACAGATAGAAATGGCAATTTTTCAAAGGAAAATATAAGAGATTTCCTTGTTGAATATTATTTATACAGGACGTGTTCACCTAATGTAGAATATACAAATTTATTCTATATAGGAAAAAAAGAAGATATAGAGCAACTAGCATATTTATATTTTGATATGGAAATTGAACATGGATTTAAGGATAAAGAGTGTTATGAATATAAAGATGGAAAATACTATAGACCTGATGGAGATTATGGAGATATCAGCTTTTTTAAATTAGACAAAATTAAATCTATTGGAAATAACAAATATATTGTACAAGGAAGACAAGTAATAGAAGATGTAGATATGTTTGGGAAAGAAAAGTTAGATGCCATTGAAACGGTTGAAGCTACAATTGAAAAGAAAGATGGTAGGTATGTTTTAAGAAAATTTAAAATGACTGATGTGAATAAAAATTAAGATATATTTTTTACTATATAAAGATGTAAACACACTATAAGGCTGTATTTTGTCAGAGAATCATTATAAAAATAGAAATCTTGCAATTGCAAAACAAATGTTCGATTAGGCTATGGAAAGACTAGAAAATATGATATACTATTTTCTAGTCTAAATTATTTTTATATGAGAATTACAAAAGAAAGGAGTAAGAGTATGGATCTATCCATGTTAAATCCTCCACAAAGAGAGGCAGTTTTAAAAACAGAAGGGCCACTTCTTATATTAGCGGGTGCAGGATCTGGAAAAACTAGGGTATTGACCCATAGAATTGCTTATTTGATTGAAGAAATAGGAGTGCATCCAGGAAATATACTAGCCATTACTTTTACAAATAAAGCTGCAAAGGAAATGAAATACAGAGTAGAAAGCCTATTAAAAGAACCAGCAAATATATGGGTAAGTACCTTTCATGCAGCTTGTGTAAGGATTTTAAGAAGAGATATCGACAGGATTGGATATACTAGTGATTTTGTCATTTATGATACAACAGATCAAAAGGTAGTTTTAAAGGAATGCTATAAGGAATTAAATATTAATGATAAAAATTATCCATTGCCTATGGTTCAAAGTAGAATTAGTGAGGCAAAAGATAGAATGGAGACTCCTGAAAGGTTTAGAAAGCTATATGCAGGAGATTTTCAAATGGAGAAAATAGGACAAATCTATGAGCTTTATCAGAAAAAATTAAAAAAGAATAATGCTCTAGATTTTGATGATTTGATTTTTAACACAGTAGAATTATTTACAAAAGATCCAGTAACCCTTTCTTATTATCAACATAAATTCCAATATATTATGGTCGATGAGTACCAAGATACCAATCAACTTCAATATAAATTAGTTTCTATGCTTGCAAAAATCCATCAAAATCTTTGTGTAGTAGGAGATGATGACCAGTCTATTTATAGCTGGAGAGGGGCAGACATAAGAAATATACTAAACTTTGAAGATGAATTTAAAAATGCTACAGTAATCAAGTTAGAACAAAATTATCGTTCTACTCAAAATATATTAGATGCTGCAAATAGTGTAATAAAAAACAATAGAGGTAGAAAAAATAAAGTATTATGGACATCTCAAGAGTCAGGTGAGAAATTAAAATATTATAGAGCTATGACAGAACAAGATGAAGCACAGTTTATCGTGAAACAAATTAAAGATCTGATGGATAGGGAAGAAAAAAATTATTCTGATTTTTCTATTTTGTATAGAACAAATGCTCAATCTCGTGTCATAGAAGATATGCTTATGAAAGCTTCTATTCCTTATCGTATATATGGAGGATTAAAATTCTATGATCGAAAAGAAATAAAGGATATGATTGCGTATTTAAGGCTTATTCAAAATCCTGTAGATGATGTAAGCTTAAAAAGAGTCATCAATGTACCTAAAAGAGGAATCGGAGATCGAACCATAGAAAAGCTCCAAGAAAAAGCAAACCAAACAGGAGAAAGTTTATTTAGTGTATTATTAGATGATGAGCTGATAGACGGATTTTCACGAAGGATTATAGCTGGAATTAAAGATTTTGTACTTTTGATTAGTAGATATGGTCAATTAAAGGAAGAATTAAGTATAGAAGAATTAATTGGTAAAATATTAGAAGAATCAGGTTATTTAGAAGAACTTAAAAAAGAAGGAACGGTAGAAGCACAAGGAAGAATGGAGAACTTACAAGAATTTTTATCTGTAGCTATAGATTTTGATCGAAATAGTGAGGAAAAGACATTAGAAGAATTTTTATCTAATATTTCACTAGTTTCTGATTTAGATAAAATGGAAGATGAAGAAAATACAGTAGTTTTGATGACGCTTCATAGTGCAAAGGGACTGGAATTCCCTATTGTATTCTTAGTGGGTATGGAAGAAGGAATATTTCCTATTGGAAGAGCAAAATCTGATGAAAATGATTTAGAAGAAGAAAGAAGACTTTGCTATGTGGGGATTACAAGAGCAGAGGAGACACTTTTTTTAACTCATGCAAAAATGAGAACTTTATACGGAAGAACAAACTATAATCCTATGTCTAGATTTATTGAAGAAATTGCAGAAGACTTGATAGATATGGATAGAGAAGCAATTAAAAAACAAGATCAAAGAACATTTGCTCCATCAAAGGGAATCTATAGAGGAGCTACTTTAAAGACAGAACCAAAGCCACAAGGAAGCAAAGGAGAAGCTAAACCAGGAAGCAAGATCAATCATGGAAAATTTGGAGTAGGTACCATTATATCTGTTAGTAAAAAAGCAGATCAAACTGAACTTACCATTGCATTTGATAACGCAGGAATTAAAAAACTGATTATGGAGTTTGCTCCTATTACACTTATATAAGGAGGAAAAACTTTATGAACAAAGATGAAGTATATCAAAAAATATATGATTTGGTACAAAACTTAAATGAACATAACTATAACTATTATGTACTAGATCATCCTACCATCACAGATTATGAATATGATATGATGATGAATGAGCTTATCAAGCTAGAAGAACAATTTCCTGAGCTTGTTATGGATAATTCTCCTACAAAGAGAGTAGGGGGAGAAGCACTATCTTCCTTTAATCAAGTAAGACATACAGTACCAATGCTTAGTCTTGATAATTCATATGAGTCTAAAGATTTGATTGATTTTGATCAAAGAGTAAAAAAAGTCATTATGAAAGAAGTAGAATATGTAGTAGAGCCTAAAATTGATGGATTGTCTGTAGCTTTAAAATATGAGAGAGGCAAATTTGTTCAAGGAGCTACTCGAGGAGATGGGGTTATAGGAGAGGATATTACAAATAATTTAAAAACAGTAAAATCTATTCCCCTAAAGTTAAAAGAAGAAGTAGATATAGAAGTAAGAGGAGAAGTTTTTATTCCCCGGGAAAAGTTTGTAAAAATAAATCAAAAGCAAGAAGAAAAAGGAGAAACTATTTTTGCAAATCCAAGAAATGCAGCAGCAGGCTCTTTAAGACAGCTTGATCCTAAGGTTACTGCTAAAAGAGGATTGGATATATTTGTATTTAATATACAAATTATGGATAATGATGACATTTTAAAGCATGATGAAGGCTTTGAATATTTAAAGAAATTAGGATTTAAAACGTCTATGTATAAGGTGTATAAAAATATAGAAGAAGTAGTAAAATCTTGTGAAATGTGGCAAGAAAAAAGAAGTAGCCTACCCTTTGATATTGATGGACTTGTGATAAAAGTCAATGATTTAAGACAAAGGGAAAAACTAGGTCTTAAATCCAAAAGTCCAAGATGGGCGATTGCATATAAGTTTCCAGCAGAACAAAAAAAGACAAAAATTGAAGATATTACTGTTCAAGTAGGAAGAACAGGAGCATTGACTCCTACGGCAGAGCTTACTCCTGTAAGAGTAGCAGGATCAGTTATTAGTCGTGCAACATTACATAATGAAGATTATATCAAAGAAAAGGATATTCGCATTGGAGATTATGTAATGATTCAAAAGGCAGGAGATGTGATCCCAGAGGTTGTTAGAGTAATTGTTGAGGATAGAAGTGGAGACGAAATTTCTTTTGAAATGCCCAAAATTTGTCCTTCTTGTCATGAAGAGACTATAAGACTTGAGGGAGAGGCAGTGACAAGATGTGTAAACGCTGCTTGTCCAGCACAGCTTAGACGAGGTCTCATTCATTTTGTATCAAGAGATGCTATGAATATTGATGGACTAGGAGAGTCTATTGTGACTGTTCTTTTAGAAAATAATTTAATAGAAGATGCAGCAGATTTATACAATCTAAAAAAAGAAGATTTAATTCACTTAGAAAGAATGGGAGAAAAATCTGTTCAAAACTTATTAGATGCTATAAAAAAATCTAAAGAAAATGATCTTTATAGAGTGATATTTGGCTTAGGAATAAAGCTTGTAGGAATAAGAGCAGCTTCACTACTCTCAGATGCATTTATAAGCATGGACAATTTAATGAAGGCAAGCTATGGAGAAATTGTAGTGATTCCTGAAATAGGACATAAAATGGCAGAAAGTATTGTAGCTTTTTTCAAAGAAGATCGTAATGTGGAAATTATTGAAAAGCTTAAAAAAGCTGGCGTCAATATGGAAAAGTATAAAGAGGATGATACAGAGGTAGAAAAGAAATTTGAAAAAATGACTTTTGTACTTACGGGAACTCTACAAAAATATAAGAGAAATGAAGCAAAGGAAATGATAGAAAAGTTAGGTGGAAAAGTAACAGGAAGTGTAAGTAAAAAAACAGATTATGTTTTAGCTGGAAGTGAAGCTGGATCTAAGCTTGAGAAGGCAAATGAATTGGGAGTAAAAGTAATTGATGAAGATACATTTGAAGAAATGATAAAATAAAGCCAGCTTTTGCTGATTGAGCTTATAAATAAAGTCATAAAAAACTTCACTAAATTTTCAAATTTGGAAAATATATAGAAAAGGTCAAAAATAGCATTACAAACTCGCTATGCTCAAACAGTGTAATGCTAATCATTTTTTCACTTATTCTATATTTTCACAAATTCTTAATGATTGTTCCTAATTTTTATGACTTTGCTTAAATATATAATAGTTAAAAACCAGCTTTTGCTGGTTTTGTTTTATTCTTTAGGAAATTATATAAATGAATAAGTTGTGGATAATTTTAGAAAGAAAGATTTTCATCAAATTTTAAGCAACGGAAATTCTGAATGAAATGAAAGAATTTCGTTGGCGTCATGAGCAATTCCGATAGGAATATGCGAATTTTTTATGTTAGGAAGGAGAATGAGGATGAATATAGATCATATTGCTGAACTTTCTAAAATCAAATTAAGTGAATATGAAAAAGAAAAAATGATAGATGATTTTGGGAGAACAATTGATTTTGTAGATGGGTTAAAAGAAGTGAATGTAGATGAAGTTTCTCCTACTTATCATGTTTTGAATATAGAAAATGTATATAGAGAAGATCAAATATTACCTTCTATGAAGCAAGATGAAGTTTTAAAGAATGCACCTAAAAAAAATGATGGATATTTTCAGGTGCCAAGGATGATAGAATAGGAGGGGTGATTATGAAGCTTTATGATTTGACTATGCATGAAGTTTTAGAAAAAATTAAAAAACAGGAAGTAAGTAAAGAAGATGTTTTAAATACTACTATGAATAGGATGAAAGAAATGGATCCTCATATAGGAGCATATCTTTATGTAAATGAAAAATTAGATAGCAAAGATGGAGAGCTTTCAGGAATTCCTATGTCTATTAAGGATAATATTTGTACTAAGAATATTCCTACTACTTGTGCATCTAAAATACTTAAAAATTTTATCCCTCCTTATGATGCAACTGTTGTAGAGAGACTTTATGAAAATGGATGTATTTTAATAGGGAAAACAAATATGGATGAATTTGGAATAGGGTCTTCTACGGAAAACTCTAGTTTTCAAATTACTAAAAATCCATGGAATACAGAGTATGTTCCAGGAGGATCTAGTGGAGGATCAGCAGCATCTGTAGCATCTTCACAAGCTTATTTTTCTTTAGGAGCAGATACAGGAGGTTCCATTCGACAACCATCAGCATTTTGTGGATTAGTAGGACTAAAACCTACCTATGGACTTGTATCTAGATATGGACTTATAGCTTATGGATCATCACTAGATCAAATAGGACCAATTACAAAGGATGTTAAGGATTGCGCTATTGTACTCAATCATATAGCAGGATATGATTCAAAGGATAGTACTTCTATAAAATGTGAAAAAGTAGATTATACAAAGGAGTTAAAAAAAGATATAAGTGGAACAAAAATAGGAATTATTAAAGAATATATAAATGAAAGTATGGATGAGTATGTAAAACATTCTTTTTTTGATGCATGTAAAAAACTTGAAAGCTTAGGAGCTATAGTAGAAGAAGTATCTATTCCCCATGTAAAATATTCTCTGCCTACATATGAAATTATATCTTCTAGTGAATGTAGTTCCAATTTGTCAAGATTTGATGGAATTCGTTATGGAGTTAGAGTACAAAAAGATGAATCTAGTGATTTGTTTGTAGATACAAGGTCTGAGGGTTTTGGAGAAGAAGTAAAAAGAAAGATTTTATTAGGGACTTTTTTTCTAACAGAAGATGCTTATGAACAATATTATGAAAGAGCATTAAAGGTAAGAACCTTAATCAAAAAGGATTTTAATGAAGCTTTTAAAAAGTTTGATGCAGTGATATCTCCTACATCTCCTAATCTTCCATTTAAAATAGGAAAACATACTATAGATAGATACATACAAGATACATACACAGTAGCTGCAAATTTAGCAGGAATCCCTGCTATTTCTATTCCTTGCGGATGCCAAGAAAACTTATTTATAGGTCTTCAAATTATGGGAAAAGCATTGGATGAAAAGATGATTCTAAATATTGCCTATGCTTTTGAACAAATTAATGATTATCATAAAAAAAGACCTAATTGGAGGGGATGATATGTATCAAACACTTATAGGACTTGAAATTCATGCAGAGCTTTTGACAAATTCTAAAATATTTTGTAGTTGCTCTACTCATTTTGGAAAAGAAGCAAATATACAGTGTTGTCCTGTATGTTTAGGGCTTCCTGGAGCATTACCAGTTTTAAATAAAAAGGTGATTGATTTTGCTATGAAAGCAGGAATTTCAATGAATTGTGAAATTACAAAGAAGTCTTTTATGGATCGAAAAAATTATTTTTATCCAGATTTACCAAAGGCTTATCAAATTTCTCAATATGAACATCCTTTGTGCAGAGATGGATATGTAGAAATAGGAAAAGACAAAAAAATTGGTATTCAAAGAATTCATATAGAAGAAGATGCAGGAAAGTCTATTCATGAGAAAGAGTATTCGTTATTAGATTATAATAGATGTGGAGTACCTTTAATTGAGATTGTTACAAAACCTGATATGCATTCTTCAGAAGAAGCTTATCTATTTTTAGAGAATTTAAAAAGTATCCTTGAATATACAGAGGTTTCAGATTGCAAAATGGAAGAAGGATCATTAAGGTGCGATGTAAATATCAATGTTGTATCAAGTGATAAAATGAAAACGAATATTGTAGAGCTTAAAAATTTAAATTCATTTAAAGCAGTTGCAAAGGCTATTGAGTATGAAGAAAAAAGACATATTTCTCTTTTAGAAAAAGGAGAAAATACAAAGAAAGAAACAAGAAGATGGGATGATCACAAAAACATTACCATTCCTATGAGAAGCAAAGAATACATAAAAGATTATAGATATTTTAAAGATCCAGATTTGATGATGATTCATATAGATGAGGAGTGGATAGATCATATAAAAAAAATCATACCCGAGCTTCCTAAAGATAAAAGAAGTCGTTTTATAAAGAAGTATCAAATTCCAGATTATGATGCAAAGGTACTTACTTCTTCAAGAAAAATAGCAGATTTTTTCGAAGAGGTGGTAAAGTATTTTTCAGATGCTAAGCTTGTAAGTAATTTTATCATGACAGAGGTTTATAGACTATTAAAGGAAGAAAATATAAATATAGAAGATATAAACATTACTCCAAACAATTTAGGAGAGCTTCTTAAACTTATAAAAGAAGGGATTATTAGCAATCATATAGGGAAAAAAGTTTTTCAAAAGATGTATATTACTGGACAAAAACCAAGAAGTATTATAGAAAATGAAGGCTGGATACAAATATCTGATGAAAATAGTATCAAAGAAATGATACAAAAGGTAATCAATGAAAATCCTGAGTCTATTGAGGATTATAAAAATGGAAAAGATAAAGCACTAGGTTTTTTAGTAGGACAAGTCATGAAACAATCTAGAGGAAAAGCAAATCCTAAGCTTGTCAATGAATATATCAATGAAATGATCAAGTAATTTCATTGAGTTTATGACAATAAAAGATAGGAGTATGCTAAATCTTGTAACTTATGCCTCCTTTTATGAATATTATGGATATAAACCATAAAAGGAGGTATTTTTCTTGATCGAGCTTACTCTAGTCCATTGGATTTATGTAGTAATGGTATTTGTTGTATTAGGGATTATGTTGATGAGAAAGGATACCATTATTCCCTGCGTATTAGGAATATTTTTTATAGGATTTGCAGCTAAAAAAACTATTTTAGGAGCTACAAAAGCAATATTTGATAGTTTTATTGTGGCAGGGATGGAGCTACTTGGGATTATACTAGTGATTTCATGTATTGTTGCTATGTCTAAGGTGTTAGAAGAAATCGGAGCCAATCAATTGATGGTAAAACCTTTTACAAGATTTATCAAAACACCAGATATAGCATTTTGGTTTATAGGAATAACTATGCTTTTAGTATCATGGTTTTTCTGGCCTTCACCAGCAACAGCTTTAGTAGGAGCCGTAATGCTTCCTGTTGCACTGAAAGTAGGACTTCCTGCTATAGGAGTGGCTATGGCTATTAACTTATTTGGACATGGTCTTTCACTATCTACAGATTATGTAATTCAAGGGGCACCTACGATTACAGCAACAGCTGCTGGTGTACCTGTTGAATCAGTTATAGGCAAAGGAACACCTCTCTTTTGGGTAATGGGTATTGTAACCATTACAACGGCTTTTATTCTTCTAAAAAGAGATATGAGAAATGGAAAAATATCAAATACCAATATAGATGAATATCATAAGGAAGAAGAAAAGAAAATAAAGCCTACTGCTAAAATATCTGCATTTTTAGTATTTATAGGATTTTTATTAGATGTGATAGCCATGTTTTTATTTGAGCTTAGAGGTGGAGATGCAACGGCTTTAATTGGAGGAACATCTATTTTATTACTTATGATAATTTGTGGAATGACTTATAAAGGGGAAGCTTTAGATAAAATTACAAAGTATATAAAAGAAGGATTTATGTTTGGAATGGAAATATTCGGACCAATCATTCCAATAGCAGCATTTTTCTATATGGGAGAAGTATCACCCTTTCAAGCTGTATTAGGAGAAGGAGTATTACCTGTAGGTTCTCAAGGAATATTATCTGATATGGGAAGTGCATTAGCTGCTGTTGCTCCCATGAATCGGCCTATGGCAGCAGGTATGGAAATGATTGTAGGAGCTATTACAGGCTTAGATGGTTCTGGATTTTCAGGAATGTCTTTAGCTGGATCTTTAGCAAAAGTTTTTGGAACAGCAGTTGGTGCAAGTATACCAAAACTTGCAGCTCTAGGGCAGATTGGTGCCATATGGGTTGGAGGTGGAACTATTGTTCCTTGGGGGCTTATTCCTGCAGCAGCTATTTGTAGAGTCATGCCTATAGATTTAGCAAGAAGAAATTTTTTTCCTGTAATGATTGGACTTATTGTTACAACTATAGTAGCTATATTTATCATATAACAATCTAAAACTAAGCCATAGGCTTAGTTTTAAATTGTTTCAGACTGTTGACAAACTATATTTTAGAAAAGTCATAAAATTCGAAAGTTCATGGCGCCAACGAAATCTTTTCATTTCATTCAAGATTTCCGTTGCTTAGAAATGAGGAACAATTATTGAGAATTTGTGAAAATTAGTGACTTTATTTGATCCATTATTACATCTGGGTTACAATTCAACAAACTACATTGACGAAGGTTTTGACGAAGTGATATAACTGTAGATAGAGAAAGATTGTCGAAAATAATATAAAGTTGTTTTTATTTTTGACAAAAGGAGGAATGCTATTAAAATTAGGGGGACAAGTGATGAAAAAAATACTATTATTTTTACTTATATTTACAATGTTTTTTTCCATAGTATCTACAGCTTTTGGACAAGAAGTAAAAAATAGCATACAAGTAACGGACGGGATGACAGGAAAAAATCAAAAAGTATATAGTGTAAACTTGGTAATGGCAGGAGAAGTTGTTCATACAGATGTACCTGCTCTTTTATATACTATAAACTGGAAAAGTCGTACATTGGTACCTATTAAGTTTATTGTTGAAAATTTAGGGGCAGAAATTAAGTGGAACCAAGAGAAAAAGGAAGCTACAATTATTGCTGATCAAAAAACTATTATTTTAAAAATAGATAGTAATAAGGCTTTAGTCAATGGAAAATCAGTTGCTCTTCCTGATCAAGTTCCTGCAAAGTTGCTAGGGTACAAGGAAAATTATAGAACCATGGTTCCTTTAAGATTTATTGCTGAACAATTAGGAATGAATATAGGATGGGATCAAGAAAGTGCTACGGTTACTATTGAAGCTTTAAAACCTACAGAACCTGTAGAACCTGTACAACCTAGTATTCCTGTAGAAGCTATTACAGATATTACATATGAAAATTCAAAAAGACCTCAAATCCTGATTAAAACTACTAATAAAGTAGATTTTAAAACAACTTATCTAGAAGGAAGTAAATATGGAAGTTGCGATCGATTGGTTTTAGATGTTTCAAACACTAATTTTAAGATCAATGATTCATCTATGATAGAAGGGGAAGGACTCATCAAAAAAACTATCAATAAAGATGGAATCATGACTATAAGAGGGTCTTTATTTGAGCCAGCACCTAAAAATGTAAGTCGTATTGTAATAGACTTAGCTATGCCAAAAGGATATCATGTTTCTTATGATGAAGATCAAAAGGGCATTAAAGTAGAATTTGTAAATAGTGTAAATAACATAAAAGTAGAGAAGAGAAATCTTGTAGATGCGGTTGTAATCCAAACGGAAGAAAAAGCTACTTATAATAAAATGGATCTAGGAAATAGAGTGGTTGTAGATGTATTAAATGCATCATTAAAGTTTAATAAAAGTGAAGTGCCTATTTCACAGGTAGGAATTAAAAAAATTAGAGTAGCTGAATTTGAACCAGATCAAAATTATGAAAAAGATGATAGAATTGTTCGGATTGTATTAGATTTAGACAGTATGCAAAGTCCTGAAAATGTTTTTATCAATCAAGAAGGAAAGGATATTGTTATCTATACTAGTCAAAAACCTATAGACACAATGAATTATGAAAAAGTAAATAATAGTCAATCGCTCCTTAAACTTTCTCTAAAAGATGAAGTAAAATATGATATAGATTATGATTTTAATAAGAATGAAATGTATATAACTGTGCCAAAGGACAAGATAGAATTAAAAAATGCTCTTCTTACCTTAGATGATCGTATGATTCAAACAATTAAAGTGGAGGGAAAAAATGATTCTTACTTATTAAGTATCAAAATGAAAGAAAAAACAGAATATAAAATAGAAAGTTCAAAAACAACAGATGAAATTAAAATAAGATTTACAAATAATACAATTATTTCACCGAGCACAGGGAAAAAATTAATTGTTATTGATGCAGGACATGGAGGAAAAGACCCTGGAACTCATAGCACGACTCCTTTATTATATGAAAAAAACTTAGCATTAGATACGGCAAAAAGATTAGAACAACTCCTACAAGCAGCAGGGTATAATACATATATGACAAGAAATGATGATACATTTATAGAACTTAAGGATAGACCTGGTGCTGCCAATAAGTTAAATGCAGATTTATTTGTCAGTATTCACTTCAATTGGATTGCAAATCCAGAAATTAGTGGAGTACAAACTCTTTATGTAGGAAATGATCCTAGAAATAATAAAGATTTTGCAACGATTATGCAGCAAGAGCTCGTAAAAGGATTAAATGCAACAGATAAACTGATTGTTCATAGACCAAACCTAGTAGTGATTCGAGATACAAAAATGCCAGCTGTTTTATGTGAGATTGCATTTTTATCGAATCTTCAAGATTCTATGAAAGCGAGTACACCAGAATATAGACAAAAAGCTGCTCAAGCAATGCTAAATGGAATTGAAAGATATTTAAATGAGGTAAAATAAATTAGACAAAGTCATAAAAAACGTCACTGGATTTTCAAATTTGGAAAATATATAGAAACGATCGAAAATAGCATTACAAACTCGTGATACTCAAACAGTGTAATGCTAATGATTTTCTCACTTATTCTATATTTTCACAAATTCTCAATAAATGTTCCGCATTTTATGACTTTGCTAAAATATAGTTTGTTTACAAAATCAGACTAAGCCTAGGGCTTAGTCTGATTTTGTATAGAAATATGATTGTATGTATTTTGAGGGGTAAAATACACACAGCTAGGATGGGGAGTAGAAGATAACGAAATAACATGAGTAAGATTGCATTTACCATCATTCTGAAAAAAACAAGGAAGAGAACAATTGATGTTAATCATTTAAATGATCACCTCTTAAAAATAGTATTTGAATATATAGGATAAACATACCTTGAAAAAAATGTATATCTGTATAAAAAACTTAAAAATTCATATCATAAACAAGAATAAGAATAAAGGAGGAAATGTATGTTTTTTGAGGATTATACAAAGACAAAAGTTTTGTATCATATTATCAGCTTGATTGATTTAAAAAGAGTATTAGAAAAAGGAATTCATTTTGATGATAAAATTACTTATCAAACCAAATATGATGGCTTTCATGAATCCATTGACAAAGAAAAACCAGACTATATTCCCGATTGGGTCATTAGAAATCAATCTATTTTTGCAAGTATGAATTATCCTGATAGCCATTATTTTCATTCTCATAGTGCAGTCTTAGCTATTCAGGTAAATCCTAAAAAATGTTGGATAGCCAATGAAAATTATGCCAATGAATTTTATGAACCTTTTGTATTACAACATATAAAAGATTTTGAAGGATGCAAAAAATACATTCAAAATCAAGGAAAGGAATTGCTAAAGAAATATTGGGAGACGTCTTTAAGCTTTGAAGAAAATTTAAAAGTTAGAAAAGATAAAGCAAAAGGATATGATGCAGAGGTTCTTATTTTACATCCTATTGAGTCTAAAGATATTAAGATAGAATATATTGTATCTGATCATAAAATGTTGACTTTAAAAGAATGGAAAAATACTTTTTGTGAATAAGGATGCAAGTTTGCATCTTTATTATTTATATGAATTTTTCAGAATAATCAATCAAAAAAGTTTTAGGAATAGAAAAAAGGATATATAATAAAAATAAATATTAATATTTATACAGGAGGAAGTTGGAATGGAGTTTATTTTAGGATATTTGATTATATTTTGTTCAAGAATTGTAGATGTATCTATTTCCGTAGTAAGAACAATTTTGATGGTGAGAGGGAAAAAATTTCAAGCAGCAGCTTTAGGAGTATTAGAAACATTTATCTATATCACAATTCTTACCAAAATCATGGGACAACTAGATAATATAGGGAATTTGATCGCTTATGCATTAGGATTTGGAACAGGTCAGATGGTAGGAATTTTTTTAGAACAAAAAATGGCTATTGGACATGTAACAGCTCAGATTATTACAAAAGTAGATGAAGAGGAACTTTTGGAAATATTAAGAAGAGAAGGCTTTGGTGTGACGGTTATTCAAGGTTATGGAAGAGAAGGAGTTAAAAATATTCTAAATATTGCATTACAAAGAACTATGCTTCCAAAATTAAATGAAATATTAAATGAATTTGATAAAGATGCATTTGTTACCATAATGGATACAAAGAATATTCAAGGAGGATATTTAAGAAGAATGAAAAGAAAATAATACAAATTTAAGGTTTTAGACATAGTGTCCATGCTTAACTAATATAATTTTACAAAGATATTGGTTAGGGGGGACATGAATGAAAATACGAAAAGGAATAGGGATCTTTTTAATATTGTGTATAATGATGGGTGCTGTTGTGTATACAAATCCTTTTAACATGGTAAAAGGGTTATTCAATGATGAAAAATCAGCTTCAAATATTATTGAAAGCAATGAAAATACCAAAGAAGATTGTGCTTTAAGAGATACAGTGCTTTATTATAAAGATGATAAAGGATTTTTAATTCCTGTTATGAGAAAAATTCCATGGACACAAGATAGAGGAATAGCTAGAATTGCTTTAAATGCTATGATTGATACACCTAGTAATAGAGAAGATATAAAAGAAATAGGATTACAGCCCATTATTCCTGCAAATACTCAAATTAGAGGAATGACTATTAAAGAAGGGTTATGTAAAGTTGATTTTAGCAAAGAATTTTTAAATTATTTTAGTAAAGAAGAAGAAGAAAGCTTAATAAAATCTGTAGTATATACTTTAACAGAGTTTCCAACTATTGATCGGGTACAACTTATGGTAAATGGAGAGGTTCCAAATGTTTTTACTTTTGGAACCAATGTAGCAAGTGTAATGACAAGAGACAACATTAATTATGTTAGTCAAGGTAGTAGCGATCAAAAGGTAGTAGTATATTATGAAAGTACAGCGAATGGATTATTGTCTTATTTTGTTCCTGTAACAAAATCTATTAAAAAAGAAGATACAACACCTGTCAATGTATTAGATGCTTTAGATGCACTAGTAGAAGGACCTCCAGAGGGAATAGGATTATATACTGAAATTCCAAAAGGGACACAAATTATAGGAGTAGATATGAATGAAAGCGTAGCTACTATAAATCTTACAGAAGAAGTGTTAGATGTAGTAGAAAACGATCAAGCAGCATCCAGTATGGCAAAGACTTTTGGATTGACTTTAAAAGAACAATATCCTAATATTGCAGGGGTAAAGCTTTGTGTCAATGGAAAAGAGCTAAGAATTGGAGAAAGCAAAACAGAGGAGCCTATTGTAGTACCTACATTTGCAAATCAATATGAATAAACCAGTGGAGAGACACTGGTTTTTTCATATTAAAATTTCAGCACAAACAGGGTAATGATCAGAAAATTTAACAGGAAACACATGGTAATTCATTAACTCTATAGAAGGAGATAAAAAGATATAGTCAATTCTTTTATTTAAAGGCATAAGGGTAGATAAATCTTCTTTATGAAACTTTGTTGCAGCATCTATCATTGGAATATTTAATTTTGGATTAGAAGTATTAAAATCTCCTAACAATATGAAAGGATCATTGAGTGTTTTTATATATTTTTCAATATAAGAAAGTTGTTTTTCTCTCTCTTTAGCATTTAGACCTAAATGTATGTTTAAAATATTTAGTTTTTTATTTCCTATTTTTAAAAGTGTGTGAATCATTCCTCTTTGTTCTTTTTTACTAGGTAAAGGAATATGCTTTTGATTTAAAATTTTAAAAAAGCTAAAAGTAGCAACCCCATAATACCCATCTCCTATTTTTACATTAGGAGAAAAGGCATGATTACACAAAAGATTTTTATAAATGGTACTAACTTGGTATCCTCTTTTATTATTTTCATTAATTTCTTGTAAAGCCATGATATGAAATTTTTCATTTTTAAGAAAATCCATAAGTTGATTAAGCTTAGGAATCATAAACAAGTCTTTACCACTATGAATATTATAAGTAAGGATTTTTAATATATATTTATCTTGTGCCATAGATACACATCCAATCTAAAAAATTTCTATATTATTATAGTTTCCTATGTATAAAAAAAATAGCTATATGAGTAGTATATGCTATATAGAGTGAATTGGGAAAGAGAGTATGATAAAATAAAAAGGTGATACAATAACTAATGATAATGACTAAAAAAGGGAGCTGAAAATATTTATGAGATTTGATGGAAGAAAAGAAGATGAATTAAGAAAAGTTACCATAACAAAGGATTATTTGGCTTATCCAGAAGGTTCTGTTTTAATAGAAATGGGAAACACAAAAGTGATTTGTACAGCATCTATAGAAGAAAAAGTACCTCCTTTTTTAAAGGGAAGTGGAAAAGGATGGGTTACAGCAGAGTATGGAATGCTACCAAGGTCTACTCAAACAAGAAAGATTAGAGAATCTAGTAGAGGAAAAGTAGATGGAAGAACTCAAGAAATTCAAAGATTGATCGGACGAGCATTACGTTCTGTAGTAAATTTAGATGTATTAGGAGAAAGAACTATATGGATTGATTGTGATGTAATTCAAGCGGATGGAGGAACTAGAACTGCATCTATTACAGGGGCTTTTATTGCTTTAGCACAAGGATTACATAAGCTTTATGAGAAAAAAGACATTCAAACATTTCCGATAAAAAATTATGTGGCAGCTATAAGTGTAGGAATTGTAGAGAATACACCAGTATTAGACCTTTGCTATGAAGAAGATTCCAATGCAAAAGTAGATATGAATGTAATTATGACAGATCAAAAAGAGTTTGTAGAGATACAAGGAACAGGAGAAGAAGCTCCTTTTACAAGACAAGAGCTTATGAAACTTTTAGAACTTGCAGAAAAGGGAAATGAAGAGCTTATTTCTATGCAAAAAGAAATATTAGGAGAAATAGTAAATTTAATAGGTATGGATATGAAAAATATGGAGGAGTAAATATATGAATAAAGTAGTGATTGCATCGCAAAATAAACATAAATTAGAGGAAATTAAAGATATTTTAAGAGATTTTCCACTAGAGATTTATAGTATGGATCAAGTTGGACTTTCAAACTTAGAAATTATAGAAGATGGAGATACATTTGAAGAAAATTCCATGAAAAAGGCAGTAGAGGTTATGAAAAGAACAAATGCAATTGCCATTGCAGATGATTCAGGACTTGAAGTAGACGCTATAGACAATCAACCAGGAGTATATTCAGCAAGATTTTCGGGAGAAGGGGCTACGGATGAAAAAAATAATCAAAAGCTTTTAGATATGCTTCAAGGCATTGAAATAGAAAAAAGAGATGCAAGATTTGTATCTGTAATTTCTGTAGCGTTCCCAGATGGAAAAAGATTAAGTGTAAGAGGAGAATGTCCTGGAGTTATAGGTTTTGAAGAAAAAGGAAATAATGGATTTGGATATGATCCATTATTTATTGTGCTTGAGTATAATAAAACATTTGCAGAAATAGATCCTCAGTTAAAAAATAAAATTAGTCATAGAGCAAATGCATTAACAAAATTAAAGAAAGAATTAAAAGAGTTTATATAGGAGGAAAATTGTTTGAAAGTTTTAGTAATAAGTGATACCCATAAAACGATAGATTTAGCTGCTCGTGTTATAAAAGAGATAGAAGATGTAGATATTTGTATTCATCTAGGAGATCATTATGAAGATGCTCTAGATATAGAAGAGTCTACAGGGGTAGAGATGATAGGAGTAAAAGGAAATTGCGATAGGGGAGATGGGGAATCTGAAATGGTCTTAGATCTTGAAGATCATAGATTCTTTATTACTCATGGTCATGAATATAGTGTAAAGATGAATTTAAACAGAATTTACTATAGGGCATTGGAATTAGGATGCGATGTAGTTTTATTTGGACATACTCATTCTCCATTGATAGATAAAATAGATGATGTATTGATTATGAATCCAGGAAGTATAAGTCTTCCAAGAGATGGACAAAATAGGTCCTATGGGATCATAGAAATAGATGAAGAAATACATGGACAAATTATAGAGTTAAAGTAAAAGGAGCAAGTGCTCCTTTTACAAATAGTAGTTTTAGAATTAGCAAAAAAGATGATATAAAAGGAAATAGAGTATAATGATAAAATATTTCTTTTTATGCTCATATATGGATTTTGACTTTATTGTATCAATTTACTATAATAGTTTTTGTTGTCGAACAAGATATAAAGAAGGCTGAAAATATTTTACCTAAATAAAAAAGTTGACAACAATTTAAATTTATGATAATATATTATCCTGTTAGAGATAATAAGTTGTGCGGATGTAGTTCAATGGTAGAACTCCAGCCTTCCAAGCTGGTAGCGTGGGTTCGATTCCCATCATCCGCTCCAAATATGGGTTCATAGCTCAGTTGGATAGAGCAACGGCCTTCTAAGCCGTGTGTCCGGGGTTCGAATCCCTGTGGACCCGCCATATGGTGGATGTAGTCAAGCGGTTAAGACACAGGATTGTGGCTCCTGCACGCGTGGGTTCGAATCCCATCATCCACCCCATATTTTGGGGTATAGCCAAGTCGGTAAGGCACCAGACTTTGACTCTGGCATGCGTAGGTTCGAGTCCTGCTACCCCAGCCATTTGACCTATTAGCTCAGTAGGTAGAGCACTTGACTTTTAATCAAGGTGTCCCGCGTTCGAGCCGCGGATGGGTCACCAACATGCGGATGTAGTTCAATGGTAGAACTCCAGCCTTCCAAGCTGGTAGCGTGGGTTCGATTCCCATCATCCGCTCCATTTCGGGGTGTAGCGCAGTTTGGTAGCGCATCTGGTTTGGGACCAGAGGGCCGCGGGTTCAAATCCTGCCACCCCGACCAAAAAATTGACAAAGTTTGATCTGTATGATATAATAAATTTCGTTAAAGATTCATAACATGCGGATGTAGTTCAATGGTAGAACTCCAGCCTTCCAAGCTGGTAGCGTGGGTTCGATTCCCATCATCCGCTCCATTTAGAAGTTAGCATATATATGCTGACTTTTTTATCTATCATGCGCCCTTAGCTCAGTTGGATAGAGTGGCTGACTTCGAATCAGTTCGTCGGGGGTTCGAGTCCCTCAGGGCGTGCCATAATATAACCGTTGCAAATACATAATTTTGTGACGGTTATTTTATTTTGTATTATTCTATAAAATAAAAAATGGGGACAATTTGGGGACAAAACAAACAATATTATACTATAATAAACATAAAAAAGTATATCATTTAATCTTTTTATCTTTAAATATAATATCTCCGATTCTATCAGCAGCTACTTTATCAGCAGATTTTAAAGCGTGACTATATATATTTAACGTTGTTGAGGTATTACTATGACCTAATCTTGCTGATAATGCTTTAATATTAAGACCTGCATTTATTAACATGGTAGCTGATGTATGTCTTAATTGATGAAATGTTATTTTTCTCAATTCGTGTTTTTTTAAGAATTTAGAAAACCAAGTAGAAGGGGTATTTGGATGCATAGGTAGTCCATTCCATTGAGTCAGTATATACTCTGTATCAGTCCACATATCTCCACATTGCAATCTTTTTTCTGTTTGTTCAATTTTATATTGCTTTAATATATCTATTACTGGATTAGGTAAAGAAATAATTCTTTTAGATGTTTCAGTCTTAGGATCTTTAGAAAAAACACCATTTTTAGGAATGTATTGATTAGCTTGTACTATTTCTATGGTGTTAGTATTAAAATCTACATTGTTCCATTTCAAACCCATTAATTCCCCTAATCTTAATCCTGCTGTAATAGTAACTAATATAGCAACTTTATATTTTAATTCTTCGTTTTCCAAGCAAGTAATAAGTTGTTTTATTTCTTCTTCATTATAAAAATCTGCTTCTTTTTTCTTAACCTTAGGAGGTTGTACATTATTAGCAGGATTTGATGATATTAATTGCCATTTTACAGCAGTTTCAAGTATATTTTTTATAAATCTATGATAATGAAGAATAGTATTATTTGAAAGTTTTTTGCCCCTGCCATCTATTCTTATTCCTTCTTCTTGAAGATTACTATAAAATTCAACTAGATGTATTGGTTTGATTTTTGATAAATTTAGATGACCTAACGCAGGAATAATTCTTAATTCTAGTAATCTCTCATATTCATAAATGGTTTTAGGAGCTAATTTAGGTTTTGCATAGTCAATAAGCCATTTTTCTGAAAATGATTTTAAAGTTAATTTTGAAGGCTCAATATAAGTGCTACTTTTAACCTTGGCAACAAATTTAACCAATTCTTTTTCAGCTTCTCTGTCACTTTTCACTTTTACTGTTTTTGTATATTTTTTTCTTTTACCTCCTGATCCTGTTCCTGCTGAAACCACTAGTCTATATGAATTGCCTCTTTTTTCACCATATTATCACCGCCTTATCAATTTACATTAAATTTTAATTTCACCAATTCAATAGGAACTTCTAAGTAGGATGCAATTTGGTTTATACATAAATTTTTTAATAAGTTTTTATCTAAACATTTTTCATCTATTAAAAGTTCTGCTGCAAATGTATTGGCTTGAATTTCATATTTCCCTGTTGGGAAAAGAGAATATTCTTTAAGAAAATAAATATCTTTAGATGAATGTAATATAGCATGTCCAAGTTCATGGGCTAGTACTATTTTGATGCTAGTATAAATGTGTAGACACGAAAAGTGAGATATAATAACTATATCTGAAAGGACGTGTCCACATGAAAAACAACGGAACTCGATATGATCAGGAGTTCAAAAAGATGATTGTAGAATTATACAATACAACTGATCACACATTTAAAAGTCTCGAAAGCGAATATGGCGTAACATCAGCTACAATTCAACGTTGGGTCAAAGCGATGACTCCAATGAATCCTGAAGATTCGGATTCAATGACTCCCCAGGAATTTGCCGAACTCAAAAAAGAAATGGCAAGAATAAGAGAAGAGAATGAAATCTTAAAAAAGGCTATGGCCATATTAGCCAAAAAGTAACTACTAGTAGCATTTTCGAGACAGCAAACATACTAGCAACAGACTATAACATTAAAAGCATTTGTAACGCTTTGGATCTCCCAAGAAGCACTTTCTATTCAATACAGAAACCACGATTTTCAAAGCGTGCTGTTGAAAACAAAATTCTTAAAGAACATATCACTAGAATATATATGGAGTCTAGTGGCCGCTATGGTTCACCTGAAATCCGTGAAAAAATGAAAACTGAGAAAATTCTAGCATAAATCCCAGGCATCAAAAGAATTAAACGTTTGATGAAACAGCTGGGTTTATTTCCTGTGACTGTAAAGCGATTCAAACCCCAAAGGAGCCAATCTACAACTGAAGATTTACCAAATTTACTTAATCGTGACTTTAGTGCTACAAAGCCTAACGAAAAGTGGGTTGCAGATATCACATATATCCATACTCTAAAAGATGGCTGGTGTTATTTAGCTTCAATTTTAGACTTATACACGCATAAAGTTGTTGGTTACAGCTCTAGTCAGAAAATAGATAAATCCCTTGTCATCAGTGCATTAGATAAAGCTATGCTTCGTCAAAGAAAACCTGAGAATGTCATTCTCCATACAGACAGAGGATCGCAATATCTTAGCACCGAATATATCGTAAAAACTGATGCATACAAATGTCGTAGATCCTACAGCGCCAAAGGAAATCCATATGATAATGCTATTATTGAATCTTTTCATGCAATCTTGAAAAAAGAAGAAGTCTACCGCAAAGTATATCGTGATTTTAAAGAAGCTCAGAAATCACTTTTCAAATATATCGAAGGCTGGTATAACAATCGGAGAATTCATGGAAGTATATTCTATATGACACCCAATGAATTTGAAGCTTTGGCAGTGTAATTTCTCACTTTTTGTGTCCAACGTATTGACCTAGATCCAAGGTCTATGAGAGAAATACCTGCATATTTAAAAATATAAGAAGTGGAATTAAATGTTATTTTTGTGGCCTATCAGCAATATATACTTTTTTATAAAAACTGTTTTGAAAGAATTTCTATGGGTATATATAAAACATAAAAAAGAAAAGGAGATGATTACAAAAACTAAAATTTCTAGAATTTTAAAAAGCAAACAACTTAAAGAAATTTAGATAAAAGAGGTGAGTCCACCAGAGTATGAATGATTCGCAATTAAATACAGAGTAAAAAAGACAACTCTACTAATATCAGTAAACGAGTTGTCTTTTTATGTTTGTGTTTTAATGCAATAGAATTTTCGGCTCTTTGTCAATTGTTGGGGTGGGATTGTCTATAATCCCGCTCCATTACTCTATTAAAGACTATTTTAATATATAGGTAAGTTCTACTTGTTTATGGGTACGCTTAATAAACCTAGCTAAAATATAGACTTTTTTATTAGTATTTAATTGGTATCTAACTCATAATTAGTTAGTACAATGAATAATTCTATTACGGAATCTATGGAAATTTTTAAGTCCGAAGGACACTCGTTTTAGTACTTTGACTTTGTTGTTAAAACCTTCGGTTGGACCGTTGGTATAACCATATTTAAAAGCATTTTTTATTTCCTTGGACCATCTTCTATATGTAGCAGCACACTTCTCGAATTCTGGTATTTTAGAGCTTTCTGCGTTTTGAATCCAATCATAAAGAGCAGTACGCTGATATGAGTATTTATTGCTCTGACAGATTTCATAAAACCATTCTTTAAGTTTATGAGCAACACGTAGATCATCATTGTATAATAACATTAAATCAACAGCTTTTTTATTTTCATCTTTAAGCTTGTGATATCTAGTGAGAATTAGTTTTCTACTTCGTTTATAGTATTTTCTAAGGTCATAAGGCATAGTTTTTTGTAGACGTTTTCTTACATTTTCTATAGCCCAAGTTACCTGCCTAATAAAATGATATTTATCAATAATAATCTCAGCATTAGGAAAGAAACATTTAGCTAAATCAACATAAGGTTGCCACATATCACAAACAAAGAATTTAACAGAATCCCTTTCTTTGCGTGGAATTTTTTTGAAGTAACTTACAAGATGACTTTGAGATCGATTAGGAAGAATGTCTAGAATTCTATTTTTCTTACCGTCAACAAGAATACATTGATATTTTCCAGTTTCAGCATTTCCTTTAAACTCATCAATACAAAGAACTTCTGGAAGAGTAGGTATACTATAATTAATTAGGTTAAAGATGCGCGTAACTGTTGAAATAGAGACATTAGCATCTTTAGCTACTGAAGTAATACTAGTTACTTTAGTAAGTTGTTGGCAAATATAATGTACTAAGCGATTAGTCATGCGATGATAACGAGGGAGAAAGTGATAAGGCTCATAAAACCTTTTACCACATGAGTATACATATCTTCTCTTTTGAAGAATAAGATATGTATGTTTAAACTGAAAGGGCAAATCCTTAATCACCTGTTCTCTATAATCATGAATCTTAGAAGTTAAAAAGCCACAGGCGGGGCAAGTATGCTCTTTGGGTTCAGTTTTAAGATAGATTTTTATAAAAGAATCTCCATGAGAAATTTTATTTACTTTTACCCCTTTTAAATTTAGTAATTTATTGATAAAATTAGAATGCACTTATTGAACGCCTCCTTTAATTTGGTCTGAGCAACTATATTTTAGCAGGCATTTTCGGTAAGTGCTTTATTTTTTTTTGCAAAAAATTAAATGTTGGAGTTTAAAGCACCCCAACATTTATTATAGAACCGAATTTTCAAAGATACATCTATGTTAAGTCAACAGATTTTAAAATCTGTTCTAAAAGCTTCACATATTCTTCAAATTCAAGCTTTCCATTTCGTGTTAATGAATAGGTAGTACAAGTTTTTTTCCCAATAAACTGTTTTTTTACATCTAAATATCCCATTTGCTCTAATTTTGTAAGATGAGAACTAAGATTACCATCCGTCCCTTTGGTAGTTTCTTTTATTTGATTAAAACTTTTTTTTTCACCTGTTATCAAAGTTGCCACAATTGCTAAACGCATTTTTGATTGAAATGCTTCAGGTATTGAGTTTATTTCCAAACAAATTCCCCCTAATTCTTTTTAATTCTAAATATCCTCCGAGTATTAAAAAAGTTGCATGATTAAATAGAGTGGCCCAATATATTATTATATAGTTCCTTTTACTTAGATCTAGTAAGTTACTCTCTAAGTTATTATATATTGGATTAAATGGTGTAGGTAAGTAGAAATATAGTACTGCAAAAATATATATTAATGCTAAAAATCCTGGAAATTTAAATCTTGTTAAAACACAGGTACATAATAAACCAAAGGTATGAATTAGAAAAATTATGACCATAGTATGGTTAATATAATATCGCATTCCAAAATATGTTTTTAACATTTCTGCTAATGGAAAAATTGATACTTCAAAAACAATAAGACATGTCCAAATTGTTATAAGCTGCTTACTTAATCCTTCTAAAGGAGCAGTTCGAGAGATTCTGTGATAAATTATAAATGCAAAAATAAGTAAAGGGACTAGAACTAGATAGTATCCCATAAAAGGTATGCCAAATATGCTTATAGGCATATGTCCCCATATTATCCCTGCAGCAAAATATAATATTCCCCATAGAAATATAATTCTGCTAAAAGAAACTAGCGAATTCGATGTAGAAGTAATTATCTGTTTGATGAGTTGAATGTCATTAGATGCTTTTTCCAATAATTCCTTATTCATATTAGTTATCCCCCTTTTTAATATAAAGAACTTTGTAATTCAAAGTATATAACATATCAAGATAAATGTCAATTTATTCCTTTTAAGTTCAGTAGGGTTACATACAATTGAAAATAAATGTTATCTTAGTTTATGAGCATTATATTCCTATTTTTTAATGTAAAACGTGTGGTTAGTGCATGAGTATTGGGAATATGATAGCTAACAAAATAGATATTATTGATAATAGCATAAGTAAATCTATCTTTATAAAACTCTTGTTATCCAACATTTTATCACTCTCTTATGATAAGAATGTACGGAAGATTAAAAGATTATACATTGCAAGATAAGAGCAGAAAAGATTATGAAAATATTAGTAGAATAGGTGGCAATAAAATGCCACTTTTTTTGTACCTTAAAACCAAACGTACGTTTTGATATAATATAATAGTCAAAAATTTTTACAAAAGGGGAATGGGTATGTTAACTAAAAGACAAAATGAAGTATTAAAAGCAATATATTATTACATCAATGCAAATGGAATTAGTCCATCTGTTAGAAATCTCTGTGATCTATTAGGTTATCAAAAGGTACAGTAGATAGTTATTTAAATGAGCTAGAGAGTCAAGGGTTTATAACTAAGGGGGGTACTATATTTCGATCAATCAAAATAACAGATATAGGATTAAGTGAAATAAGAGGGTAGATGAAACGGGTGGAAAAATGACTTCTTTACCTGTTTTTTTAAAAGGGATTTTGAGAATAATAATACATACTTTTAAAAAAGGAGGAAAACATATTGAAAGTCATTATTCATAGATCTATGGAAGATGCATCTAAAATATTAACGGAACAGCTTTTTTATATTTTTAGAAATAGAGTTGATGAATATGCAAAAGAAAACAATTTATCAGACAGAGAAAAGGCAGCAATATATAAACAACTAATTGAAGATATAGAAAAAGAAAATGGGGACAATTTGGGGACAAAATCAAAGAAAATGTCCCCAAAATAACCTTTGACAACTTAAAAAACAAACCGTAAAATTTGATTGAATCAATATATACACAAATAAATATAGATTGACAAAATGATATGTGACACACTTCGAATCAGTTCGTCGGGGGTTCGAGTCCCTCAGGGCGTGCCAGTGAAATCAAAGCTTGTAGAGTATTCTTAAATACTACTACAAGCTTTTATATATATACGCTATTTTGTGGCGGTTATTTTTATATTTAAGAGTTTTAGGAAATGAAAACATTGTAGAACTCATATAAATAGAAGATAAACTAAGTATAAAATAAAGTGTTTGTGATTGATGACTTGTTTGATAGGATACATAGACTTATAATGGAAAGAGACGAAAAATGGCTAAGATAGATAGTGGTATTGTCCAGAATGAATTAGAAGGCAATTATATAAATGGAAAAGAAATTGTTTTTCTACCTAAAAATGAAGATGTACAATATAGATAGGAGATCGAAATGGGAAGGAGTTATGAAAATAAAAAATATAGAAATTACAAAATGGATGAATAAAATATTTAATAGTTTTAAGGAAGGAATATTGATTGTTGATCAAAAAACAAGAATTGTATTTTTTAATCGGTCTTATTCCCAATTTATAAATAGAGATTTAAATGAAGTGCAAGGAAGGTATATAAAAGAAATTAGACCAGGAGCCCTCATACCAGAAGTAGTTAAGACAGGAATCCCTAAATTAGGTATTTTAAGAAAAGAAAATGATGATGAATATTTTTGTAACATGTATCCTATTTTATCTGATGAAGAGATTGTTGGCGGAATATCTACAGTGACATTTATAAAAGATGCAGTAGAATTAAGCAATAAGATTAAAGAATTGGAAAGAAAAAATAAATATTTAATGGAAAGAATTCATCATAATAATGGAACAAGATATAAATTTGAAGATATTATAGCTAAAAGCAAAGAATCTATAGATACAAAAAATATAGCAATAAAAATATCTAGTTCAGATATTCCAGTTTTGATTTATGGAGAAAGTGGAACGGGAAAAGAGTTATATGCTCAATCTATACATAATGAAAGTTTAAGAAAGGACCATCCTTTTATTGCTGTAAATTGTGCTACATTAACTTCTACTATGCTAGAAAGTGAGTTGTTTGGATATGAAGAGGGAGCTTTTACAGGGGCTAAAAAGGGCGGAAAAATGGGATTGTTTGAAGCTGCTAACAAAGGAACTATATTTTTAGATGAGATCTCAGAAATAGATTATAATTTACAAGCTAAATTATTGAGAGTACTACAAGAAAAAAAGGTTAGGAGAATTGGAAGTACAAAGGAAATTCTTGTTGATGTAAGAGTAATATCTGCATGTAATGTGGATATACTCAAGTATATTGAAGAAGGTAAATTTAGAAGAGATTTATATTATAGAATTGCTGTATTTCCTATAAATATATTACCATTAAGAGATAGAAAAGAAGATATCCCTTATTTAATAGAAAATTATTTGAATCAATTAAGTAATAAACATAAAAAGAGGTTTATGATGGCACAAGAGGCTACTATATTATTATTCAATTATCAATGGCCAGGAAATGTTAGAGAAATGAAAAATATATTAGAAATCGCTACGATTATGTCCCAAGATGGTGTAATTAGAAAAGAAAATTTACCATCCATAGTAGTAGACTCAAAATTAATCCATAAAGACATTAAGATTTCTAAATTATCCGATACTATAAAAAGAGTAGAACAGGAAGAAATTAATAAAGCAATTCAGCATTTTGGAAATCATCTAGAGGGAAAGAAAAAGGCAGCAAAATATTTAGGAATATCTTTAGCAACTTTATATAATAAGTTAGGAGATAAATGATCAAATTTCTAAATTTCTAGAAATGTAATCGTAGGATTTATAATATTTTAGAAATGAGATAAATACAGGGATATATTAGGACAAATTTATAAATAGAAGATAATCATTCTAATTTTTTAGAATGATTATCTTTTTACTTTTTTGAAAATATGTATATATCTAGATAAACAGGTTGGCATGACTATTGCTACTATAATATTTATGTAAAGTAATTTTAAAAGGAGGTAATAGAGTCATGAAGAAAATCAGAATTGGAAGTGGCGCGGGATACGCAGGAGATCGTATAGAACCAGCTGTAGAACTTATGGAAAAGGGAAATCTGGACTACATTATCTTTGAATGTTTAGCAGAAAGAACAATTGCTATTGGACAGATGGATAAATTGAAAGATCCAACAAAAGGATATAACCAATTATTGGGAAGTAGAATGAGAAAAATTCTTGGACTTGTGAAAGAAAAAGGAATTAAAGTAATTACAAATATGGGATCAGCAAATCCTATTTATGCTGTAGATGAAACTGTAAAAATAGCGAAGGAATTAGGAATTACAGGTTTAAAAATAGCTGCAGTTACAGGAGATGATATACTTACTCAAATTCCTAATTATTATGAAAACGATATTCTCGAGTTAGATTGTAAATTAAAAGATATCAAAGAAAACATTATATCTACCAATGTATATTTAGGGGCAGAAGGAATCATAGAAGCATTAAAAAATGATGCAGATATAGTTATTACAGGACGTGTTTCAGATCCAGCACTTTCTATTGGACCTTTAGTATACGAATTTGGATGGGACATACAAAAAAATCCTAAAGAAATGGGACAAGCTGTTTTAGTAGGTCATTTGCTGGAGTGTGCAGGCCAAGTTACTGGAGGATATTATGCAGATCCAGGGTATAAAGATGTAGAGGGACTTGAAAGATTAGGATTTCCTATAGTAGAGATTGATGAAACAGGCAATTTTATTGTAACGAAAGTAGAAGGCTCTGGAGGATTGGTAAGTGAATCTACTTGTCAAGAACAGCTTTTGTATGAAATTCATAATCCAGCTAGATATATGACACCAGATGCTATAGCTGACTTTTCTAAAGTAGAATTTACTCAGCAAGGTAAAGATGTAGTTCAAGCAACAAATGCTACTTCCCATGGAAAGCCAGATACATTAAAAGTAAGTATGGGATATAAAGATTGCTTTATTGGGGAAGGTGAAATTAGCTACGGGGGAGCAAATGCTTTGGCAAAAGCTCAGTTAGCAGCTGATATTGTTGAGAAAAGATTAAAAATTATAGGAGCAGAAATAGAAGAATTAAGAATGGATTATATAGGTTTTAATTCTTTATATAAAGATAAGATTTCTAAACAATATACTAAAGATATATTCCCTGAAATTCGATTACGTGTAAGCGGTAGAACAAAAGATAAACAAAATGCTGCATTCATAGGTAATGAAGTAGAAGCATTATATACAAATGGACCAGCAGGTGGTGCAGGTGCAACAAAGAAAGTAGCAGAGATTGTATCCGTTTGCTCTATATTTGTACCTAGGGATGCAGTGAATATAAAAGTAAGTTATAAGGAGGTATAATCAAATGAAATTAAAAGAAATTGCACATGGAAGAACTGGAGATAAAGGAGATATTTCTAATATATCTGTCATTGCTTATAAAAAAGAAGATTATGAAGTAATTAAAGAAAAGGTAACGGCAGAAAAAGTGAAAGAATATTTTAGTGAAATCTGTCATGGCAAGGTAATACGCTATGAAATAGATAGTATAGGAGCATTAAATTTTGTTTTGGATAAAACTTTAGGAGGAGGAGTTACAAGAAGTCTTGCTCAAGATAAGCATGGTAAATCTCTTGTAATGGCTCTTATGGAAATGGAAATATGATTAAAGTAATTTGATGAATGAGGGAGGGATAGTATGCTAGCGCTTTTAGGGCTTTTAACGATAGTATTATTATTAGTATTGGTTATGTCAAAAAAGGTATCTGCTACGGTAGCATTAATTATGGTTCCTATTGTTACTGCGTTAATAGGTGGGTTTGGACTCCAAATAGGAGAGTTTATTACAAGTGGTGTCAAAGGAATTGCTACTACAGGCGTTATGTTTATATTTGCTATACTATTTTTTGGAATATTAAATGATGCAGGAACTTTTGATCATATTATATCAGCAATTCTTAAAATAGTAGGAAAAAATCCAGTTAAAATAGTAATAGGAACAGCTATTTTAGCAATGGTTGTGCATCTTGATGGTTCGGGAGCAGTAACATTTTTAATTACAATACCAGCAATGCTTCCGTTATATGACGCATTGAAAATGAAAAGAACGACATTAGCAACCATAGTAGCTTTAAGTGCCGGTACCATGAATATTTTACCATGGGGAGGACCTACCATTAGAGCAGCTACAACTTTAGAAATTACACCAACTGAATTATTTAATCCAATGCTTATTCCATTTATATCAGGAATCATTTTTGTACTTATTGTAGCATTTTGGCTTGGTAAGAAAGAAGAAAAAAGAATTGGCAATGTAACATTGACTGAGGAAATAAATAGTGATGTAAAAGTGAATGAGGAAAAAGCAAAACTAGCAAGACCTAAATTGTTTATTGTGAATATGATTTTAATTATCATGGCAATCGCTGCTATGATTTCTAACAAATTAGCACCTCATGTCGTATTTATGATTGGGTTATGTTTATCACTTGTTATTAACTATCCTTCTGTAAAAGATCAGAAGGCTCGTATAGATGCTCATGCCAAAGAGGCACTAATGATGGCTAGTGTATTGTTTGCAGCAGGGTGCTTTACTGGAATCATGAAAGAGTCTGGAATGATTACAGCAATGTCAGAGGTTATTGTGAATATGATTCCAAATTCAATGGGAAGATTAATACCTTTAATGACAGGAATTGTATCTATGCCAGCAAGTTTATTATTTGATCCAGATTCATTTTACTTTGGAATTTTGCCTGTGCTTACTAGTAGTGCAGCTCAGTTTGGAGTAGATGGAGTGATGGTAGGAAGAGCAGCTATATTAGGACAAATGACTACAGGTTTTCCTATCAGTCCATTAACTGCATCTACATTTCTTTTAACAGGATTAGTAGGAATAGATTTAGGAGAACATCAAAAGAAAACAATACCTCTTGCGTTTTTATGTACGATGGTTATGCTTATAGTAGCTGTAATCGTAGGAAAAATCGCTATATAAAAATTTGAAAAAGTAAATATAAATTACAAGCCCCTGGAGTGAATCTACTTTAAGGGGCTTTTGGTATATTGTACATAAATTCTTTATGTGATTAAAAAGATTATTTTTTATAGATAATAAGTCGTTTTTACTATTTCAAAAATACGAAAAATTTAGTATAATAAAACAAAGTCGAAAAAACAAGAAAAATGTCGAAAATAAAAAGTAAGGGGGAAATTTAATGAGAAGAACAAAAGGTTATGTAGCTATGTTATTAGTATGTACATTAGTTTTTGCAAGTCCTATAAATTCATTAGCAGGAACGAAAAAAGGTGGATCTAAGAGTGGTACGTCAACTAAAACTGAGAATGTAAGTAAAAAAGGCGAAAGTAATAAGACAGAAAAAAAAGATAAACCAGATAAACCAGAGAAACCAGATAAAAAACAAGATAAAACTACTAAAAAAGTGAAAAACGAATCTATTGAACAAAATCAAGTAAATAATGAAAAAACAAAATCAATCAAAGAAGATAAGAAGATAAAAAAAGAATTAAAAAAGTCTATTAAAGAATTAAAAGAAGCAGCTAAAAAAGCTTATTCACAGGAAGAACTTACAAAGTTACAAGAAACAGTAAATGAAATGAAATTGGCCTATCCAGGAATTAAGACAATACCTGTTGAGAATATCATATCAAAACGTATGAACATAAAATTTGATACACCACCTGTTATCAAAGAAGGAAGAACATTGATTCCAGTTAGAGCATTGACACAAGCTTTTGGCGCACAAGTAAGTTGGAATGCAGAAGACAAAGTAGTTACTATTGTGAAAGATGATATGGAAATGAAGATTCAAATAGGTAGTAATGTAGCTTACATAAATGGTGAAGAAGTTCAGTTAGATGTGTCCCCGGAGACAATGAATGGTAGAACTGTAGTTCCGTTAAGATTTATCGTAGAGAAAATGGGACTTAAAGTAAATTGGGATGAAGAAAATCAAACGATAGAGATTGATGATGAAGAAGAAACTACAGAAATAAGTAATGAAGAAGAAACTACGAATGAAGATCAGTTAACAGATCAAGATAATGAACAGATCATAGAGGAATCTGATCAAGAAGAGCAACAAATTCAAGAAGAGCAACAAATAAATGATGAAGAATCTAATACAGAGATCATTATGGAAGATAAAACAGTAGAGGAGTCTTCAAATATAATATAAATGATAAAGGCACTCATTTAGGAGTGCCTTTATCATTTATTTGTAGGATGAAATGATTCTATTTAAATAGAGAATAAATAAAATTTGGATGTATTAAAAATCTCTCTTAGTATATTTGTAAAGAAATATCAAATAATAATTTATAAATACAACTAGGAGGAACATTGGATGAGAAAAGAGGTTTTGTCCAATAAACAAGCCATATCTATTATTGCTATATCCTTATGCGGATCTTTTTCTATTTTTACTACGGGAGTAGATGCTAAAAGAGATATATGGATAGCTATTTTATTGGCAAGTTTTTTGGTTATACCTATGATGATTGTATTTGCAAGAATACAGTATCTTTATCCCAATAAAGATTTATTAGATATTATACAAATCTGTTTTGGGAAGTGGATTGGAAAAGGAATCATTGTTATATTAATTTGGTACACATATTTTTGGGCTTCAGATGTTTTGTTTAATTTGGGAACTTTTATTGAAGTGGTTAGTCTTTCTGAAACTCCTAGAATTGTGTTGGTGATATTTTTGAGTATTTTATGTTGCTGGGGTGTGAAAGAAGGAATTGAGGTATTAGGAAGATGGTCAGAACTGTTTTTAATTGTGAATATTTGTATGACTATTATTATAATATTTCTATTGATTCCTGAATTTAAAATCAATAATATACTTCCTATTTTGAATGAAAAAAATAATTTTTTATTGAAAGGAGTTTTAAGTGTAGCTGATTTATATCTTCAAATAGCAGTATTTATGATAGCTTTTTCAAATTTTAAAGAAAAAAAATCTTCTTATAAAGTCTATTTTACAGGTTTAGGAATATTGACTTTATTTACTCTTGGGATTTCTCTAGTGAATATTTTAGTTATTGGAATCAATGAAATTACAACAAACTATTATCCAACGTATACTACTATGACAAGAATTGATATAGGAAATGTATTACAAAGATTAGAAGTAATCATTGGAGCTATATTTGTTTTAGGTATATTTGTAAAAGTAAGTATATTGATATTATGTACATCTAAAGGGATTATGAAAGTATTTGAATTGACAGATTATCGCTTTTTAGCAACTCCCGTTGTTTTACTGATTATAAACTTATCTTATTTTCAATACGATAGTGCCATACATTATTTTGAATTTAATATAGAAATATGGCCATATTATTTTTTTCCAATACAAGTGATTCTACCAGTAATAGTATTGATTGTAGCTGAGATCAAAAATAAGTTAAGCCTATAAAGGATTCCTTTATAGGCTTTTATAGTATATATAATTAAATTTGATTGGTAAGTTTTAAAATAATCTGAGCAATGATAGCAGAAGAAATATATGTTCCTATAAAAACAAAACAAGATAAAATAATTATCTTCCAGCTTGATTTTGCAAAAGCATCTAAATCTTTTCCAATAGAAATTCCTGTATAAGCAAGAATGGCTGTTGTTAAAGATAAAAAATTCACTTTTTCTACCATAGATGATATTTTTAAAGCAAATGGAAAATTAGGAAAAGTTGCCATGCAACCGATTAATACAATGTATGCAACACTAGGTATTTTTATAGGAATAATTTTAGATAAAGCTACACCAGCTAGACAAATTAGAACTAGAATCATCATACCTGGGATAGATTCTATAATACTTGTATGATAGCCAATAAAATTACTTACTAGAGAAAGAATGCTGATAATTAGTAGTACGAATAAAGTGTTTTTAAAATTCATTATTTTGCCTCCTCTGTGTTTTTACCATATTTTAATTGATAGCAAAAAGAATATAAACGCTCAGAAATAGGTAAGGCTAACCATAAAGACATATATAATCCATCTAGACCTGAGAGCATATTGCTTGCTGCACCAAAAGCAGCTAAGGTTTCTTGCATATGAGGATACATAGCAGACAAAGAGCCTACACTTGCTGTCATCATACTAGCACTTCCCACTCCAGACGCCATAGCTAATGCATAGGGATGAAGAGGAAGGTATGCGGCACAAAAGCTTGCTAGAACACCAAAGAATACAGTTCCAAATACAGTGCCACTGATATATACTCCCATAACCCCTTGTCCTTCGGGACCATCCATTCCATATACATCTGAAATTAAAGCTACATTTGGTTCACGTGCAATAGAATGAGCAGCTCCAATTGCTTCTCTTTTTAATCCTAAGAATACCGCTAAAGGAATGCCAAGTAAAACAGTTCCTACATTTCCCAACTCTTGGAGTATTAAAGCTGGTCCTGCAGAAATAATTTTAGGTAGACTTGGACCGATTAAAGTGCCATATCGAGCCATAAGGAGTAGTAAAGTTACGGTAATTAAACTACCTGCATCTTTCATATCTTTTTCGTTTACAGCTTTTAAGAATTTAGGACCCATAAAAATTCCAATGATCAAAGCATAAAGCATAGGAAGGAGTACAATTGTTCCAGGACCAAAGGAAAATTTAAATATTCCAATTAGTTCAGATATAATTACAAGAATAAGAGCTATAATATGAACTTTCCAATTTTTCATATACATTCCTCCGATTTATTTTAGATAATTTTCCATCATTTGAATATATTCTTCTTTTGTAAGGAGAGGTTTAAAATTATTTATAATTTCCTTTGAAAAATAACCTTTATTTCCAAGAAGATCGATAATAGTCATAGCGAATAATTTAGCAGGTATAATGCAAGCTGCATCATAATCAACTGTATGAAAACCTTCTGTATGTAATGCACCATCTACTCCTCCTACAAAAGGATGAATAGTTGGAATAAGATGAGATAGATCTCCCATATCTGTAGATGCTCCAAAATGGCCAGCATCGTGGATTTGATCTTTTGAAAGTAGTTTTTCTGCATTTTTAGCAAATAATTTATTTAATTTTTCAGAACAATTTAAAGGTAAATAAGCACCTACTGTTTTAATAATTGTTTGTGCACCAGTAGCCAAGCCACCTGCTTTTAGAGCGTTATCTACTTTTGTATTCGCATTTTCTATAGCTTTCATACTTTTAGCTCGGACATAAGTCTCCATTCGTACATCAGCTGGAACGCTATTGACAGAATCTCCACCCTTTGTAATGATAGGATGAACCCGAACATGATCGGTATCTATGAAGGTTTCACGAAGAGCATGTATACTTGTAAGACCAATCATAGCAGCATTTAAAGCATTGATACCATCATGAGGAGCTTCAGCAGCATGAGCTGTTTTTCCCAAATATTGAATAGATTTTGCAACAAATCCGTTACTTGTATTTCCTATAGAAATTTTAGCTTCTGGAGAATTTTTTTCTGAATGCATCATCATAGCCATATCCACATCATCAAAGGCACCATTGTAGATAAGCTCTTGTTTTCCTCCAAAGAAGCGTATTTTATTTTCTTGGCGAAGCTTTTCTCTATAAGCAAGATCAATAAATTCCTCTGCAGGTACAGCCAGAAAAGTTACATTTCCATAAAGCTGTTCGCTTACTCCTGATTTTTTCAAACCAAAGGCACTTCCGATCATAGCAGCCATTTGAAGATTATGGCCACAAGCATGGGCTGCATGAGTAAGTGGATTTGCCATTTTACTTTCAGGGCAAAATACAGCATCTAATTCTCCTAGAATTGCAATATTTGGTCCTTCCCATGAATCTTTTAGTTTTGCTTTTATTCCTGTAATTCCTAGATGATCTTCGTAAGGAATCTGTAGAGTATCAAATATTTTTTTAGTATTTTCTGAAGTCTCAAATTCCTTATATCCAAGCTCTGGACATGATTCTAGCTTTTTGGCAAAATCAATAATATCATTTTTATGTTCATCAATGGCATCACAAACTACTTTTTTTATTTCTTCAATATTCATTTTTATCACCCCGTATATTTGTAAAATTTATTTGTTGTTAGGTATAAAGGACCCTCCTCTCTTGTGTAATGGAAAAAATAGATAAGCTTTAAATGTTATTCTAGTATATACATGAAATAAATTCAATAAAATTGTCGAAAAAAGATATATATATGGATAAAGCCTATAGAGGAGATACTCCCTATAGGCTTGGTTTGGGACCATAATATTGATAATAGTCTACTTTAATTCTTCCGTTATATAATTTTCTTTTTTTATCAGCTTTTTTACCATAGAGCTTTTCAAAATTTTCATAAGAAGTAAGAATATATTTTGACCAGGTTGGAACTTTGTTAAACACTCTGCCCATTTCTTTATACATTTTTTCTACTTCTGGGATTTCGTTGAGTCTTTCTCCATATGGAGGATTACATAAAATGACTCCATATTCTTTAGGACTGTGAAATCTTACAAAATCTTTTGTTTCAAAATGAATACAATCGTCCACACCTGCTTCAAAAGCATTTTCTTTTGCAGCATCAATTGCTTTGGGACTAATATCTGATGCATATATTTTAAGGGATACATCTTGATCAATAGATTTTAAAGCTTTTATTCTTTCTTCTTTCCATAAATCTTTACTCAAAATAGGCCAATCTTCGGATACAAAGCTTCTATTGAGCCCTGGGGCAATATTCTTTCCAATCATAGCAGCTTCGATAGGAATAGTTCCAGAACCACAAAAAGGATCTACTAAAATTCTATCTTTATTCCAAAAGCTTAGCATAATCATGGCAGCAGCTAAAGTTTCTTTGATAGGAGCTTTTACACTTTCTACTCTATATCCTCTTTTATGTAAAGCAGTACCGCTTGTATCTATAGTTAATGTGGCAATATCTTTTAGAATAGATACTTGTATGGTGTATTCTGGTCCTGTTTCTTCAAACCAATCTATATGATATTTAGATTTTAATTTTTCTACTACTGCTTTTTTAACTATAGATTGGCAATCAGGAACACTAAATAATTTTGACTTTACAGATTTTCCTGTTACTGTAAATTTGCCGTCTTGAGGAATCCACTCATCCCAAGGAAGAGCTTTTGTTTTTTCAAATAATTCTTCAAAAGACAATGCTTTAAAATCTCCTAGTTTAAGGAGTATTCGATCTGCACTTCTAAGCCATAAATTTGCTTTTGGAATACTAGATAAATCTCCTTTGAAAGTAATTTTTGCATCTTCTACTTGAATATCTTCAAATCCTAAATGTAAAACTTCTCTTTTGACTACAGCTTCAAGTCCAAAGGTAGAAGTGGCGATGAGTTCAATTTGTTTCATAGAATCCTCCTAAAATATGAATTTGTTTCTAGGTTATTATAACAAATTATTTAAATAATATAAAAAATGTTTTGTAAATCAATCATATTTTTAATAAAAATAAATTTATATATTCAATATAATTTTATAAAAATTAAAAATGATGAATATATTTTAAAAAACGCAAAAAAGTGTCCTTGTATAAAATACAACTGAACTTATATAAAATATATTTTTAAATAATAGAAAAATATAAAGTAAATAACTGGATTTAGAAAATATTGGATTGAACCAAAGGAATAATCACAAAAAATAAGATAAAGAATAAATTATTTTTTAAAAATATGCTTAATATCAAAAAATAAAAAGATACAAAATATGGAATATGTCTTTGGTACGCGAATTATCTTTATTAACAATAATGAATAAAAATAAAATTAATCAATTGTATATAAAATATAAATAAATTCTTAAATACAGTGTTTTCAATGATAGGAAAACGATATTTTATATTAGTATGGTTATGTAAAATATCAATTTATAAATAAATATGCAATATTTTTGAAAAATAAGAAGGAGAAAGAAAAAAGTTGTCGAATATTAATCTAAATAATTCAAACAAAATTTTCCTTTTTAAAATGAAAAAGGTAATTTTGTTAAAATCAATAAGGGAGGAACAAAAATGTTAAAAAAAGCAGTATCTTTAGTGCTGATGATGTCACTAGTAGTAGGAAGTCTTGTGGGATGTGGGAATTCTACTAGTGAAACAGCAGGGGAAAAAAAGAACAATTTAGTAGTTGCTACAGCTTATGATGCAAAATCTTTAGACCCACATGCAACAAATGATATGGCTTCATCTAATGCAATGAAACAAATTTATGAAAATTTAGTTACATTAAATGACAAAAATGAAGTAGTACCACAACTTGCAGAAAAATTTGAAAAAATAGATGATAAGACTTATAAATTTTACTTAAAAAAAGGAGTAAAATTTCATAATGGTGAAGAGTTAAAAGCCAGTGATGTAAAGTTTACTTTTGAAAGAGCAATGAATGAAGGTGCAGCAGTAGAGCATATAGTAGGAGAAATTGATCCTAATGGAATAGAAATCATAGATGACTATACGATTGTGATTCAAACAAAAAAACCATCTACACCATTTTTAACATCTTTAGCTCATGTAGGTGGAGGATGTATCTTAAATGAAAAAGCAGTAAAAGAAGCTGGAAACAATTATGGAATGAACCCAGTAGGAACAGGTCCATTTAAATTTGAAAGCTGGGCAAAGGGAGATAAAATTGTTTTAAAAAGAAATGATGATTATTATGGAGAAAGACCAGCATTTGAGGAAATGGTATTAAGAGCTATTCCAGAAGCTACCAATAGAACCATAGAGCTTGAAAGTGGAGCAGTAGATATAGCTTATGATATTACTGCTAACGATGTAAGCAGAGTAGAGGAAAATCCTGATTTAGAAATATTAAGAAAAATAGATAATTCAACTACATACCTTGGAATGAATTGTGAAAAAGCTCCATTTAATAATGAAAAAGTTCGTCAAGCTATTAATTATGCTCTAGATACAGAATCTATTGTAAAATCTGTATTCAGAGGAGTAGGAGGAATTGCTACAGGAACTGTGGCACCAAATGTAAAATATTTTAATAAAGAATTAGGAAAACCTGATTATAATGTAGAAAAAGCAAAACAATTATTAAAAGAAGCAGGATTTGAAAAAGGATTTAAAACAGTGATTTGGACAAATGACAAAAAAGAAAGAATAGATATTGCAACGATTATGCAAAGTCAATTAAAAGAAATAGGAATTGATGTAGAAATAAAAGTATTAGAATGGGGTGCATTGTTAGAAGGATTAAAAAATAAACAACATGATATTGTAGTAGTTGGATGGACTTGTCAAACACCAGATCCAGATATGGCTATATATGCTCCTTTCCATTCAACGATGAAGGGAAAAAATAATTTTGCTTTCTTTGGAGACCCACAAATAGATGAGTTACTTGAAAAAGGAAGATTGTTAGAGGACTCTCCTGAAAGAGAAAAAGTATATTATGATGTTCAAAAATTACTTAGAGAAAAAGCTCCATGGGTAGTGATTAATAATGGAGAGCAAGTAGTAGGAGTAAGAAAAGGAATCACAGGATTTGCTCCAAGTGAATATGGATATCATGCCCTTTATAATGTTCAATTTGGTAGTCAAAAATAGATTTTTTTAAGTGAGAGCATAGGAAACTATGCTCTTATCTACTGATATGTATAAAAGTTTGTTTTATAAGGAGGATTTTGAATGCTAAAGTATATTACAAGGAGGGTATTGTTTCTTATTCCTGTATTGATAGGGGTTGCTTTTATGGTGTTTACATTACTTTATATTACACCAGGAGATCCTGCTAGGATGGCTTTAGGGGAGCAAGCTTCTCAAGAAGCAGTAGATCAATTAAGGGAAGAAATGGGAATTAATGACCCTTTTTTAGTCCAATTTGGACGATATGTATATAATGGAGTAGTCAAACAAGATATAGGGAGGTCTTATATTACCCATAGACCAGTAGCAGAAGAGCTTTTTAATGTATTTCCTACAACTTTAAAGCTTGCATCTTTGTCAATGCTTATAGCACTTATTATAGGGATTCCTTTTGGAATTATATCTGCTATTAAACAATATTCTATATTTGATTCTGTAGTGATGGTATTTGCCCTTATTGGAATTTCTATGCCTGTATTTTGGCTTGGATTACTACTGATATTATTTTTCTCTGTACAGCTTGGATGGCTTCCGTCTTCTGGATTTTACAGTTTAAAACATATGATTTTACCAGCAATTACACTAGGAGCTCAATCTATTGCAATTATTACTCGTATGACACGTTCAAGTATGCTTGAGGTAATCAGACAAGATTATATAAAAACTGCAAGAGCAAAAGGACAAAAGGAAAGCAAAGTAGTCTTAAAGCATGCTTTAAGAAATGCGCTTATTCCAGTTATTACAATTGCAGGAATACAATTTGGAATATTACTAGGAGGAGCAGTATTGACAGAAGTAATTTTCTCCATTCCTGGTGTAGGAAGGTTGATGGTTGAGTCTATAAAAATGAGAGATTATCCAATGGTTCAAGGTGGAGTTTTGTTTATTGCTGTTGCCTTTAGTATTGTAAACTTATTAGTAGATTTATTGTATGCATATATTGATCCAAGAATTAAAGCTCAATATAGATGATGAAAGGAGGAGAATTTTTTTGAGTACTAAAACATTAGAAAAAAAAGAAACAATAGTCAAACAAAAAAGAAAAAGTAATTTTTCAGAAACAATAAGAAGACTTAGAAAAAGTCATATGGCAATGCTTGGACTGTGTATTGTCTGTATATTGATTTTAACAGCCATATTTGCTGATTTTATTGCTCCTTATGAGTATGACGATCAAAACCTTAAAAATAATTTTCAAAGCCCATCACAAGATCATTTATTTGGTACAGATGAATTTGGAAGGGATATATTTAGTAGAGTAGTATATGGTTCAAGAATATCTCTAGAGGTAGGCTTTATTGCAGTAAGTATTTCAGTTATATTAGGAGGAATTTTAGGAGCTATAGCTGGTTATTATGGAGGAGTAACTGATAATTTGATTATGAGATGTATGGATATTTTATTATCTATTCCTCAAATCCTTTTAGCCATTGCTATTGCAGCTTCATTAGGGCCAGGACTTTTCAATCTTATGATTGCTGTAGGAATTTCTTCTATTCCTCAATATGCAAGATTGGTTAGAGCATCAGTACTTTCTATTAGAGAACAAGAATATATAGAAGCTGCTCGATCTGTTGGAGCGAGTGATGCAACTATTATATTTAAGCATATTTTACCTAATTGCTTAGCACCTATTATTGTACAAGCTACATTAGGAGTTGCTTTTGCTATATTAACTGCTGCAGGACTTAGCTTTATAGGTCTAGGAATTAAACCTCCTATACCAGAATGGGGAGCTATGCTATCAGGAGGAAGAGGATACATAAGAGATTGTTCTTATATGACTTTATTTCCAGGACTTGCTATTATGATTACTATATTGGCGCTGAATTTCTTAGGAGATGGTTTAAGGGATGCATTGGATCCAAAGCTTAAAAATTAGGAGTGTGGGAAGATGAGCACGAAAGATAAATTATTAGATATAAAAAATTTAACGATCCATTATAAAACAGATAACGGAATAGTAAGAGCTGTTGAAAATTTAAATCTTTATTTAAATAAAGGAGAGACATTAGGTTTTGTAGGAGAGACAGGAGCTGGAAAGACCACTACTGCATTGGGAATTATGCAGCTTGTACCCAATCCTCCAGGAAAGATTGTAAATGGAGAAATATTTTTTGAAGGAGAAGATTTACTAAAGAAAAGTTCTGATGAAATGAGAAATATATTAGGAGAAAAAATTGCAATGATTTTCCAAGATCCTATGACTTCTTTAAATCCTGTACTTTCTGTTGGAGATCAAATTGCAGAAATGATTGAGCTTCATGAAAATATCAGCAAAAAAGAAGCAATGAAAAAAGCAGGAGATATGCTTGAAAAAGTAGGAATTCGAAGAGAAAGAATGCATGATTACCCTCATCAATTTAGCGGAGGAATGAAACAGAGAGTAGTTATTGCCATTGCCCTTGCATGTAATCCTTCTTTAATTATTGCAGATGAACCCACTACGGCGTTAGATGTTACTATACAAGCACAAGTATTAGAGCTTATGAAGGAATTAAAGGAAGAGTACAATACATCTATGATTCTTATTACTCATGATTTGGGTGTTGTAGCGGAAATATGTGATCAAGTGGCTATTATGTATGCAGGAAATATTGTAGAGTATACAGACAAAAAAACATTATACAATCATCCCCTACATCCATATACATTAGGTTTGTTTGATTCTATTCCAGATTTAGAGGAAGAACAATATGAACTCAATGTGATTAAGGGATTGCCGCCAGATCCTACGAATCTTCCATCCGGATGTACTTTTCATCCAAGATGTAATAAAGCTATGGATCAGTGCAGTAAGTGTAAACCAGACATGATAGAGGTAGAGCCAGGACATTTTGTTTCGTGCTTTTTATACGAAAAATAATTCATGAGGGAGGGGATGATCTATGGCAAATATAGGAGAAAAATTAATAGAAGTAAATCACTTAAAAAAGCATTTTAAAACGAAAAAAGGAATGTTACATGCTGTAGATGATGTAAGCTTTTTTATTAACAAAGGAGAAACTTTAGGATTAGTAGGTGAATCTGGATGTGGGAAATCTACAACTGGAAGATTATTAATAAGATTATTACAAGCTACAAGCGGAGAAGTACTATACAAAGGAGAGAATGTTTTAAAATTTAATTCATCTCAGATGAAAGAGTTTAGAAAAAATGCACAAATTGTATTTCAAGATCCATACTCTTGCCTAAATCCAAGATTTACAGTATCAGAAATTATTGCAGAACCACTTCATGTCAATAAAGTATATAAAAATAAAATAGATATGAATAAAAGAATTGTAGAGCTTATGGAGATTGTTGGATTATCAGAAAGATTAATCAATGCTTATCCTCATGAATTAGATGGAGGAAGAAGACAAAGGGTAGGGATTGCAAGAGCATTGGCACTGAGTCCTGATTTTATTGTACAAGATGAGCCTGTATCTGCGTTAGATGTTTGTATTCAAGCTCAAATACTAAATCTTATGAAAAACCTTCAAAGAGAGCTTGGCCTTACATATCTTTTTATTGCTCATAATTTAAGTGTAGTAAAGCATGTAAGTGATAGGATTGCTGTTATGTATTTAGGAAAGATTGTAGAGCTTTCAGATTATCAATCTATTTTTAAAGACCCATTACATCCATATACACAAGCTTTATTATCTGCTATACCTATACCAAAGGTAGATATAAAAAGAGAAAGAATTATTCTACAAGGAGATGTTCCAAGTCCTATTGATCCTCCAGCAGGGTGTAGATTCTGTGGAAGATGTATGTATAAAAAGGATATATGCATGAAGGAAACACCAGATTTAAAAGAGATAGAGCCAGGTAGATTTGTGGCTTGTCATTTTGCTAAAAATTTAAGATAAATGAATATAGGAGGAAATGTTATGAATATTGATATGAAATATACAATAGATGTGATGAAGGATGTACTTTCTATTCACAGTCCAGCTGGATATACAGAAGAAGGAATTAATTATTTAAAAGATGAATTTGACAAATTTGGGATTTCAACAAAAATGACCAATAAAAAAGCACTAATCGCAACTATTGAAGGAGAAGATGATGAAAATCAAAAGGTCATTGCAGCCCATATAGATACTCTAGGTGCTATTGTAAGAGAAATTAAGCCAAATGGAAGATTAAAGCTTTTAGCCATTGGAGGCGTGGCATGGCCTTCTGTTGAAGGAGAAAATGTAATTATAAAAACTATGAATGGAGAAGAGTTTACAGGAACGATTTTACCAGAGAAAGCATCACTTCATGCTTATTCAGATGAAGTAAAAGAAATCATGAGAACAGATGATAATATAGAAGTAAGAATTGATGAATTTGTAAAAACAAAAGAAGATACATTAAATTTAGGAATCAATGTAGGAGATTTTGTATTTTTCCAACCAAGAACTCAAATTACAGAAAATGGATTTATTAAATCTAGATTTTTAGATGACAAAGCTTGTGTAGCAGCAGTATTTGGATTGGTAAAATATTTAAAAGACAACAAAATCAAACCTAAATATACGATTCATTTATATATGACCAATTATGAAGAGCTTGGACATGGAATATCCTATTTGCCAGAAAAAACAAAAGAAGTATTGGCATTAGATATTGGAATCGTAGGAGCTACCCAACAATCAGATGAAAGAAGAGTTACCATTTGTGCAAGAGATAGCCGTACTCCATATGATTTTGGATTTAGAAAAAAACTAGTAGATCTTTGTAAAGACAATCATATTGATTATACAGTAGATGTGCATTTTAGATATGGATCTGATGCGAGTCTTGCTATGATTCAAGGGTTTGATGCAAATTTTGCATGTGTAGGACCTGGAGTAGATGCAACTCATCATTATGAAAGAACTCATATAAAAGGTATAGAAGAAACTGTAAAATTATTAGTAAAATATGTGACAGAATAGGGAAAAAATTCGCATGTTCCTATGGTCACTGCTCATGGCGCCAACGAAATTCTTTCATTTTAAATGGGTATCATAATAAAAATTAGATATACTTTCAATCCTATAAATAGAAGGAGGAATAAAATGGAGAAAACTTTAGTGATTATAAAGCCTGATGGAGTAAAGCGCGGCTTAATAGGAGAAATTATTAAGAGATATGAAAGAAAAGGACTTAAAATAATAGATTGCAAAATGGTTCAAGCAGATAGAGAAATTCTTCAAAAGCATTATGATGAACATAAAGGAAAAGACTTTTATGAAGAATTATTAACTTATATGATGAGTGGCAAAATTTTGGTCATGATTTTAGAAGGAGAGAATGCGATACAAATCGTAAGAAAAATTCATGGAAAGACGAATCCAGTAGATGCAGACATAGGAACTATTAGAGGAGATTTTGCAAATAGTACTACACAAAATATTGTTCATGCTTCTGACTCTAAAGAATCTTCAGAAAGAGAAATTTTTATATGGTTTTCTAGATAAAAAAGATTGAGATGAAAAATCATTTATAGATAGTATCTAGCATTCATAAGAGACTTGATACTGCATTTGCTCAAATTCAGAAAACCCCCAAAATGAATTGACTACAAAAATTTATACAAACTTCCATAAGGCTACTTTTGAGGACTAAATCCTGTATTGTACAGGATTTAGTCCTTTTAATGATGCAACAAAAATCAGATTATATCACGATTAAGAAGTAATATCCCTTTATAAAAAATATAGATATTCTCCCTATTTTGAAATTTCTATAAAATAGAAGCAGGAGTATTGAGAAAAATGTCGAATTATGTTGAAATATATTTAATCACATATATACCATAAGGAATTTAACAATATAATTTGAAAATAAAATGATTCGTTTAAAAATTCAATAACAGTTAAATATATAACGATAATAAAAAACATGCTGTTTTTTATTTTATAAAAAGAGGTTCTATCAAAAAATAAAGGAGGTTTGAAAAATTAATATGAGAAAAAAAAGAAAAGAGTTTTTGCTTCAAACTAAAATTATTATTATAGTTTGTGTCTTAATTTTAATTATTGGAATTATATCTAGTTACATAGGGAATCGTTCTATAAACTTACTGGGTGAACAATTGCTAGGTGAAAAAGCACTTGGGATTGCACAATCTGTTGCGCTTACTATAGATGGAGAAAAATTTGAAAATCTATCTAAAACCATTGATTCATCTAACCCTTATTATGAAAATATAAGAAAACAAATGTTATCTATCAAAAAGAATGCAGGGGTTACATTTCTTTATACAATAGTTGAAGCAGATCATGAAAATTATAAGTATATTATTGATGGAAGTGATGAGGTTGGAGGTGATTCATTCTCTGAATTAGGAGCAATTGAAACAAAAGAATATTATCCTGAAGAAGCGGGTATTGCTTTACAAACAGGAACAGATGTTTATACAAAAATATATGATTCTGATGAATATGGTTATTTAATATCAGCTTTTGCACCCATTAAGGATTCAAATGGGCATACTGTAGGTATAGTTGGATGTGATGTTAATGTTGAAACGTTTCGCAGTTATATCTCATCATTTTTGATTAAGCTTATCTCAATTACTGGCGTACTTATGTTATTAAGTATTATAGTTATAGTATTTTTATTAAAAACTACACTTAAACCTTTAAATAGAATCGTTGCAAATATTAAGCAAATCTCAAAAGGAGATTTTACAGTACATCTTGATTTTAACTCTAATAATGAAATTGGACAATTATCTAACGCAATGAATTCTATGGTAGATCAGTTAAAAAACATGATTAATGAAATTCTTGGAATATCTAATAAAGTAAATGATCAAAGTAAAAAAATTACTCAAGCTGCTAATGAAGTAACACTGTCAAGTGAACAAATTGCTTTAACAATGCAGGAAATGGCGGCAGCATCTGAAGAACAAGCCACTTCTTTCAATAGAGTGGATCATTCTACTAGAGATCTTACGAATTTAATTGATCACTTAAATAAAAGTGGAATGGAACTTGAAAAATCTTCAAATGAAGTATTAGACATGGCGAATCAGGGAAATGATCAAATGGAAAACTCGGTTCATCAAATGAATATTATTTATAATTTAGTTAAAAATTCAGTTGGAAAAGCAAAAGGCTTGAATAAAAAATCCAAAGAAATTTCCACACTTGTGGAAGTTATTCAGCAAATAGCTGACCAGACCAATCTTTTGGCATTGAATGCTGCTATTGAAGCTGCACGAGCTGGTGAAGCTGGCAAAGGCTTTGCAGTAGTATCACAAGAAATTAAAAATTTAGCGGAACAAGTTGCTGCTTCACTAACTGAAATCATTGATATTGTAAATGGAATTCAAAACGAAACTCATGTTATGACCCAATCACTTGAAGCAGGATATAAAGAAGTAGAAGAAGGAACTGAGAAAATTGAAAATACAGGAACGACTTTTAAAAACATAAATGATAGAGTGGCTCAAATGGTTAAAAAAATTGAAACCATGTCAAATGACTTAGAATCATTATTATCTCATAGTAATGAAATTGGTACATCAATTGAACAAATAGCAACTGTTGCAGAAGAAAATTCTGCTAGTATTGAAGAAACTGCAGCCTCAGCACAGCAGCAAAATAGTTGTATAGAAGAAGTGACAAAGGATACTAGTTTATTAGTTGACTTATCTGAACAACTAAATAGTATGGTGAAGAATTTTAAAATATAATAAAATATATTTAGTGCCTAGCATAAAATTTTTTGGAAATGATGGAAAAACTCTATTTAATAGTCAAGAATCCAATAAAGAATAATCCAATATTTTAAAATTTACTCAAAAATTATTCTAGAGCCTAACAAGGCTCTTTTTTTAAAAATAATTTAAGAGAAAAATGAACCTTTTTGATAAAAAACTCCACTTTATATATGGTGCACCAAATGAAAGGAGTTACAACACAATGGTTGATATGAATTTAATTACTCGCTGCAAAGAGGGTGACATGTCCGCTTTTGAAGAACTATATGAAACCTGCTCCACCAAAGCTCTCCGAACTATTTTTTCCATTGTAAACAGATATGATCTGGCACAAGACATTCTTCAAGAAACCTTCTATGAGTGTTTTCGTGATATAAACAAGCTTCGTACTCCGGAGGCCTTTAAGGGTTGGTTTTACAAAATATTGGTTAGAAACAGCTGGAGGATGTTATACAATGAAAAAAAGTTCTCTCATAAACAGTTGGAAGCCTATGAAAGGAGCATAAAAGATCCTCATGACTATTTTGAAGATATTGGAAGTAATGACCTCATCAATGCAATCAATAGATTAAGTCTACCCATGAGAACGACAGTAATACTTTATTATTACAACGACCTACCCATCAAGGAGATCGCCCGGATCATGGGTTGCTTTCAGGGAACAGTAAAATCAAGACTTTTCAACAGCAGAAAAGTACTGGCCAAAGAGTTGAAGAAGCAGCCTTCGGAATTTTCAGGTAGAGAATATATTTGAAAGGGGTGTCGAGTTTGAAGAATGATGAAATGTTAAATTCGAAAATTAGGGAAGTTTTGTTCAAAAGAGTAGAAGATGTTCATCCCAAAACGGGAGGGTTTCATTTAATTAAAGAAAGATTATCAAGAAAGGAAGGAAATAAAGAGATGATGAAACGATATTATTATAAAATGAGACGACCCATTGCGTCCGTCTGCTGTGCTGCTTTGATGTTAGCATTGTTATGTACTTTTAATCCCTCAGTCAGAGCTTGGGCACAGGAAAGCATCCGTAAAATTTATGTTGTCGTCAAAGGAGAAGACGGTATGTATCAAACCAAACAAATTGAAGCTAAAGTAGAACAAGGACCAAAGATTAAGGTGTTGGAGGATAAAGATCTGGGCTTTAAGTATAAGGCGCCGAATACCATTGCGAAGAATTATACTTCAGAGGAAGTAATCTCTGGTGATGCGTCAGGAAATTCCCATTCATTGTTTTATCGTAATAAAGATAGCGTGCTTGTTCTATCCATGACTAATGAAGATTGGATGATGGGTTATGCTAAAACATCTGGTGACAACAAGAAAGAACTCAATGTTGAAGGTGCAAAGGTATATTATTTTGAAGATCCTCTTCCAGAATATCCTATGGTACAGGATGCTGATGGCCATTGGATACAGGATTTAACTCAGCATCCCACTAAGATCAAAACCATGCATAAGTTTGTGTGGGAATACGAAGGAATATCCTACAACTTAGACGATCTAGGCAACAACATTTCTTATAATGTTATGGAACAGGCAGTAAAAGATATTATTAAATATCAAATGGGGAAATAAGAATTTCTTAGGATTATAATATATTTGAAGATTTATTTTGAGCTTGTTTAAGACTATTATATTTTGAGTCCTAAACAAGCTCTTTATTACAAATATAATATTAATCAGTAAAGTTCTTAGATTTTTAGGAGATATTAGAGGAGATTTTGCAAATCGTACTACACAAAATATTGTTCATGCTTCTGATTCTAAAGAATCTTTAGAAAGAGAAATTTTTATATGGTTTTCATAGATAAAAAAAGGAATGTAAATGAAAATAAGGACATTCTTTCTTGTGTATTTTTACAAAAGTAAAATGTTTTCCTAATCAAATCGAGCATATGGGACAATATTCGAGTAAATTAAAGTATTAAAAAGGAAAACCTTTTTATTCTTTGATATTGGAAAAATATTTTGAAATATGGTTAAAAATGCTTGAAAAAAAATTAAAAAGTGATATAATAAAATTGTGATCAGGAAATAAATATAAAAGAAGAGAATTTATGAAAGGAGGTCATGATGATGCGAAATAAAAAATTTGTATTTTTCCCACTAAATAATATATTTAATGATAATTCTATTCGACTCAAAAGATTTGTATCTTATGGCCACTTTCCAGAACCTCCGGCCAGAAATTAAATTTCTTATTGAGTAAAAAAAAGAATTTTAATTTTAAGGAGGAATAGAAAATGATAACAAAAAAATTTCCATTTTTAAATTTATTAAATCCAGGAGAAAATTTTAGTGTAATTACAGGAAATAGAAAAGCAGATGAGGTTTATAAAGATATATTTATTGATAAATGTGCAAGAAATAAATCTCAACTTCAAAGAATTTTATTTAAAGAGTTGACAAAATAATAATAAAAACCTTCTTTGTTTAAAACAAAGAAGGTTTTTTACTATTATTTTAAAATAAATGGCTATTGGTATGACTTTATACATATTATGAAAAGAAATAATAAATCAAGAAACATGATTATTTTCATGAGCATATATAAAAAAAAGTATAAAAATTATAATATTCTTACTACATTTTTATCAAAAAAATGATAAGATTATATAAAGAAAAATTGGGTAATTATAAAAAAAGAAAATAACTTTGTCTGTTTGTATACATATGGGTCTTGCTGAGGGAGGAAAAATAATGAAAGAAAACAAAGGAATTTTATTAGAAAGTGGAACTGGAGAAGTAGAGGTATTAGAGTTTGTAGTAGAAGATAAACATTATGCAATTAATGTAATTAAAACAAAAGAAATTTTTGAAGTGAAAAATATTACTAATATTCCTAATACAAATCCTTCAATTGCTGGGGTTACATTAGTGAGAGGAAAGACCATTACTTTAGTAGATTTAAAATATGTATTAGAAAAAAAGAAAATAGATCAACAGACAAACAAAATGGCTCTATTATGTGAGTTTAATAAAACACAAGTTGCTTTTTTAGTAGATAAAGTACTAGGCATTCATCGTATAGGCTGGAATAAACTTGAAAAACCAGATGATATTTTAGACAATTCATTAGTGATTGGAAATATTGTGATGGATGATAAGATATTGATGTTATTAGATTTTGAAAAAATTATTATGGATATGAGATCATCCTATGGAAATTATGAAAAACCGATTCAAAATATTACGCCAAATGAAAAAAGATCTCAAGCAAGACTTATATTAGCAGATGATTCTACTATGATTCGATCTATGTTACAAGATGTACTTGCTAAGGCAGGATATACAAATCTTACTTTTTTTAATGATGGAGAGCAAGTACTAGAGCATTTAAAAATTCTATCTCAAAAATACGGAAAAGAATTTATAAAATATGTAGATGCTTTAATTACTGATATTGAAATGCCTCAAATGGATGGACACACTTTGACAAGAAAAATAAAGGAAGATTATATATTAAATGAACTTCCTGTTATTATCTTTTCTTCTTTAATTACGGAAGATCTTCACCATAAGGGTGAGTCAGTAGGGGCAGATGCGCAAATGAGCAAGCCGGATATAGATAGTTTAGTCAAAGTAATTGATAATTGTACTTGGAATAAAAAATAAATAATGACTATATAGCATAAGACCTAGTATAAATATGTACTAGGTCTTTGTGTTAAAAGGGAAGGAGGATATAAACATGTATCAAGAATATTTCTATGAAATAGAAAATATAATAAAGAAGAATCTAGAAAAAAGACATATGGAAAAAATAACTTTATTTGGGGAACTTGAAAAAGGAGCAAAGGAACTTTTTATAAGTAAAAGAGTCTTAATTATAACAGGATTTTTAATAAAAGGTACTCAAAAAGGAGAAACAGATGGTCCTATAGGAGCAGTAGCATTAGGAGCAGCACTTAAAGAATTAGGAAAAGATGTAGTAATCGTAACAGATATCTATTCAGAACAATTGATTCGTAAAGCATGTAAAGCAAGGAAAGTGAATATTGGTGTTGAAGTGATTCCATATGGAGCAGAAGAACTATTTTGTGATGATTTGTTAAGAAAATATAATCCCTCTCATATTGTGGGAATCGAAAGGCCAGGAAAATCAAAAAATGGAAAATATTATTCTATGAGAGGAGAAGACCTTACAAATGAAATTCCAAATGGGGATGTTCTTTTTGAAAATGCTAAAAAAAATAATATAACTACTATATGTATAGGAGATGGAGGAAATGAAATAGGAATGGGAAAAGCTTATGAATTAGTGAAAAAGCATGTCCCAAAAGGAGAATTAATTTGCGCAGTCTTTGATGCAGACTATCTTATTACAGCTGGAGTATCTAATTGGGGAGCACATGGTCTTGTAGCAGTTTTGTCTATATTAGCAGGAAAAAATCTTTTGTATGATGAAAATATGGAAAGAAGGATATTAGAAGGCATCATAGAAGCTGGTGGAATAGATGGATGTACGAAAGAAAATACATTAACAGTAGATGGGTTGAGTTTGAAAGAAAATACAGATATTCTAAATCATTTACATAGGGTTGTACAATTAACTTTTACAAAAAAATAAAATTTTTTAGTTTGTCGAATGATTTATGTAGGAATTTAAGAATCATTGTCGAAATAAATATATGAGGAGGGATGGAGGATGGAAAAATTAGATAAAAGAACAATTGAAATATTAGAAAAAATTCTTAAACTCCTTCAAGATGTTGGAGATGAGGTAGAATGGAATTATAAAGAAAAAAATAAGGAAGATATTTATTTACATTAAATATAAGCTAAGAATCATAGATTCTTAGCTTGTTTTTTTGTATAATATTTTTTAAATCTTCTCCAGATAAAATTTCTTGTTCAAATAATTTTTCAGCAATACATGTAAGACAGTCTTTATTTTCAGAAAGCAGATTTAGAGTATTTTTATAGGCTTCATGAATTATTTTTTGTATTTCTTTATTAATTTCTGTCATATTTCCATAAAGCATTTTTTCATTAAAAGTTCTATTTCCAAGATCACTCATACCATATTCACATACCATTGAAAGTACAATATCTGTAGCTTTATTTAAATCATCTTTTGCTCCAGTTGTAATTTGATGAAATATAATTTCCTCTGCAGCTCTTCCAGCAAGAAGAATTTTAATTTTTTGAATAAGATCTTCCTTAGAATAAAGAAATTGGTCTTCTGAAGAAGTACTGAGTACATATCCTAAAGATTGATGGGTAGGAACAATAGATATCTTTTCAATATTGTAAAGCTTAAAAATACTGCCTACTAAAGCATGACCTGCTTCGTGAAAGGAGACAATCCTTTTCTCTTTTATATTTACAGTAGGATTTTGAATTTTGAGTCCTGCAACGACTTTTTCAATTGCATTTTGAAAATCTTCTTGTAAGATTTGTTGTCGTTTATGTTTTACAGCTAATATAGCAGCTTCATTGACAATATTTGCAATATAGGCACCTGATAGACCATGAGTCTTAGAAGCAATAGAAGAAAGATTAACTGCTTCTGATAAAGGTTTGTTTCTTGTATGGACGTTTAATATTTGTTCCCTTGCCATCTTATTGGGGTTACCTATATATATATGTTTGTCAAATCTACCAGGTCTTAAAAGAGCAGGATCCAAAATATCTATTCTATTGGTAGCGCCTATAACAACAACGATATTTTCGTCCTCACTTTTAAAACCATCCATCTCTGTAAGAAGTTGATTTAAGGTTTGATTACATTCTGATTGACCTTCTTCTACACGTTTTGAGCCTATGGCATCAATTTCATCAATAAATATAATAGATGGAGAAGATTCTTTTGCCCTTTGAAATAAATCTCGTATTCTTCTAGCTCCTACGCCTACATACTTTTCCATAAATTCAGAGCCACTAGCTAATAAAAAATTTGCATCTGTTTCTGAAGCTAATGCAGAGGCTAAAAGCGTTTTCCCAGTACCGGGAGGCCCATATAAAAGAAATCCTTTTGGAATGTGGGCACCCATGCTTTTATAGTCTTGTGCATATTTTATAAAATCAATGATTTCCATGAATTCTTCCTTTACTTCTTCAAGTCCTGCAATGTCTTTTAATGTTACAGATGATTTTATTTTTGATTTTTCTTTTTCTTCATGGGGCTGTGGAGCATGAGCATAAGCTTTTGACTTACTATTTTTTCCATACATATAAAGTAGTTGAAGCAAACCTACAGTAATGGAAAATACAATGATTTTATCATTTTTAAAGAGAAAAAAGGTTTTCCCGCTGCGTAATAAAAAAATTCCTATAAAAGAATACAATAGATTTAAACAAAGAATGATATTGAAAACTTTTTTTTTCATAGAGGTTCCTCCTTTATGAACCTATTTAAATAAATATTCAGAATATTTAAAAAATATCTCGTTCAATTCATTATATTCTACAACGTTATAGATAATACCTTCTTAAATGTAAATTTTTTTAAAAAAATTCCTATAAAAATATTGGATAAGGTTTACATTTTAAAGGAGAATGGTATAATAAAAATAAATTAAAGACCAATGGATATCCATTGGTCTTTCCAATATGAATAGATTCTTAATACTGAGGAAATAATTAGCCCATAACATAGAAGTAGGTGAACACTCTAAAAAAATAGTTGACACATGAATTTTATGTTATAATATAAAGGTTATGAAGGGTAGAGAATACCAAAAGAATAATGATTGATAGAGGAGGAAAAAAAGGAATGAGTTCAACTGTTGTAAAAAAAGAAAATAATGAAATAACTTTAAAAATTCAAGTAAGTGCTCAAGATTTTGAGGCAGGAATACAAAGTGCGTATACAAAAATGAGAAAAAACTTCAATATTCCAGGATTTAGAAAAGGTAAGGCGCCTAGAAAAATTATAGAGGTTCAATACGGAGTAGAAGTATTTTATGAAGAAGCAATTAATCATGTGTTTCCTAAAGCATATGAGGAAGCAATTACAGAGCATAAATTAGAACCAGTAGATCGTCCATCTTTAGATGTAGAAGATATTGAAAAAGGTAAAGATGTAGAATTTACTGTTACAGTTACTGTAAAACCTGAAGTAACTCTTGGAGAGTACAAAGGTATAGAAGTAGAGAAAAAAGAGTATAATGTTACTGATGAGGATGTAGAAAAAGAAATTGAAAGTTTAAGAGAAAGAAATTCAAGATTGATTTCTGTAGAAAGACCTATACAAGAAAAAGATACAGTAATTATTGATTATGCAGGTTTTGTAGGAGAGGAACAATTTGAAGGTGGTACTGCTCAAAATCAAACTTTGGTAATTGGATCAGGACAATTTATACCAGGATTTGAAGAACAATTAGTTGGAGCACAAAAAGGATCTGAAGTAGATGTAAAAGTTACTTTCCCAGAAAAGTATCATGCACCAGATTTAGCAGGAAAAGAAGCTGTATTTAAAGTAACTATACATGAAGTAAAGGAAAAAGAACTTCCTAAAGTAGATGATGAATTTGCAAAAGATGTAAGTGAACATGATACATTAGAAGCACTAAAAGAAGATATGAAAAAGAAACAAGAAGAAGCTGCAAAAAAGAGAGAAGAACAAGATTTTAGAAATGCAGCAATAGAAAAAGTGGCACAAAATGCACAAATAGATATTCCAGAAATAATGGTAGAGAATGGTATTGATGATATGATCAATGAATTTAATTACCAACTTCAATATCAAGGATTAAATTTAGATACATATCTTCAGTATACAGGAACAAAAATGGAAGATATGCGACAACAAATGAAGGAAGAAGCATACAATAGAGTAAAAACCCAACTAACTCTTGAAGCTATTGGAAATATAGAAAATATAGAAGTGGCAGATGAAGAGGTAGAAAAAGAAATCGAAAATTATGCGACACAATATAAAATGGAGTTAGAAAAATTCAAAAAAACTTTAAGACCTTTTGATTATGAAAATATTAAAGAGGGTATCAAGGTAAGAAAGACAGTAGATTTCTTAGTAGAAAATACTAAGATTGCTTAAAATTTTTACAGCTAGGAGGGATTGAGATTATGGCTTTAATTCCAATGGTAGTAGAACAAACAAACAGAGGAGAAAGATCCTATGATATATATTCTAGACTATTAAAGGATAGAATAATATTTTTAGGAGATGAAGTAAATGATCATACTGCAAGTTTAATTGTAGCTCAATTGTTATTTTTAGAAGCAGAAGATCCAGATAAGGATATTATGATATATATTAATAGTCCTGGAGGATCTATTACAGCTGGAATGGCAATTTTTGATACAATGCAATACATCAAACCAGATGTATCAACAATTTGTATAGGAATGGCTGCAAGTATGGGTGCATTTTTATTGGCAGCTGGAGCAAAAGGAAAAAGATTTGCTCTTCCTAATGCAGAAATAATGATTCATCAGCCACTAGGTGGAACTCGCGGTCAAGCTGAGGATATTAGAATTCATGCTGAAAGAATTCTTAAGATGAGAGAGACAATTAATAAAATATTAAGTGAGAGAACTGGTCAGCCTCTTGATAAAATTTCAAAAGATACAGATAGAGATAATTTTATGGAGGCAAAAGAAGCTGTCGAGTATGGTTTAATAGACAAGGTGATCACTTCTAGATAATAGGAAAGAGAGGTGAGATAATGTCAAGATTTGACGAAAAAAAGCAACTGAAATGTTCATTTTGTGGAAAATCTCAGGATCAAGTAAAAAGACTTATTGCAGGTCCTAGTGTATATATTTGTGATGAATGTATTGAACTTTGTCAAGAAATCATTCAAGAAGAGTTTGATGAAAATGTTGAATTAGATCTTACTGATCTTCCAAAGCCACAAGAAATTAGAAATATTCTAGAACAATATGTTGTAGGACAAGACAAAGCCAAAAAAGCTTTGGCAGTAGCAGTATATAATCATTATAAAAGAATTAATCATCAAGGAAATAATGATGATGTAGAGCTTCAAAAGAGTAATATACTTATGCTTGGACCTACAGGATCTGGAAAGACATTACTTGCTCAAACTTTAGCAAAGATATTAAATGTTCCTTTTGCTATTGCCGATGCGACTTCTTTAACAGAAGCAGGATATGTAGGAGAAGATGTTGAAAATATTCTTTTAAAATTGATTCAAGCTGCTGACTATGATATTGAAAGAGCAGAAAAAGGAATTATCTATATTGATGAAATAGATAAGATCGCAAGAAAATCAGATAATCCATCTATTACTAGAGATGTAAGTGGAGAAGGAGTTCAACAAGCTCTTTTAAAAATATTAGAAGGAACAGTAGCAAGTGTACCTCCTCAAGGAGGAAGAAAACATCCTCATCAAGAATTTATTCAAATAGATACTACAAATGTTTTATTTATTTGTGGTGGAGCATTTGATGGAATAGAAAAAATCATTCAAAAAAGAACTGGTCATAAAGCTATGGGTTTCGGCGCAGATATCCAAAGAAAGGAAGAAAAGGATATAGGAGCTTTATTAGATCAAATTCAACCAGAGGATTTACTTCATTATGGATTGATTCCAGAATTTGTAGGAAGACTTCCAGTAGTTGTGACTTTAAAACAACTAGATGAAGAAGCCTTAGTTCAAATACTAAATGAACCTAAAAATGCTTTGGTAAAACAATATAAAAAATTGTTTGAAATGGATAGCGTGGAATTAGAGGTAGATGAAGAAGCACTAAGATCTATTGCTAAAAAAGCTATTGAAAGAAAAACCGGTGCAAGAGGGTTAAGAGGTATTATGGAAGGAATTATGATGAATATCATGTATGATATTCCATCTAGGAATGATATTACAAAATGTATTATTACTAAAGATAGTGTTGAAAATGGAACAGAACCTACTTTAGTACTTTCTGAGAATAAAAAAAGAACAAAGAAAAAAACAGAAGAAACTGCATCTTAACAAAAACCGTCAATCCTTGATTGACGGTTTTTAAAGTTTATATATAGTTTAATAATTCTATTGCATGAGTAAGCATAGGTACGATTTGTTTTTTTCTAGAAACAATATCTTTTGCAAATGCTCCTTGTATAGGATCTATATGAAAAGCATAGGATAATAAGTTTTCGTTAGATGAACTATAAAAGAAATATGATCCTTCGTTAATAATATCTGTAACAGTTAAAATAAGCATATGATATTCTTTTTGTTGTCTGAGTTGATCCATAAATTTGATTAAGATAGACTGTTTTTTATTTACTTCTTCTATATCTAAAGTAAATACTTGAGATATACCTATTTTCATATCATGTATTAAAAAGTCTTTAAAATCTCTAAAAAATATTTCTTCTTCTGTATATCCTTCTAAAGCTGTTCCAGCTTTAAACATGGATAGGGCATATTCATCTAGATTTAATTGAGTAATTTTATTTAACTCCTCTACGGCATGAATATCTCTTTGGGTACAGGTAGGAGATTTAAAATAAAGTGTATCAGAAATAATTCCACTTAACATAAGACCTGCCATAGAACAAGGAATAGAAATATGATTAGATTTATATAATTCATAAATAATTGTACAAGTAGATCCAATAGGGATATTCATAAAATTTATAGGTAGATTTGTAGATATTCCTCCTATTTTATGGTGGTCAATAATCTCTAATATTTGAGCGTCATCAATGCCTTCAGCGCTCTGTGAAAATTCATTGTGATCTACTAGTATAACTTGTTTTTTTTGAGGATTGAGAAGATGTTTTCTGCCTATAAATCCCATGAATTTTCTATTGGCATCTAAAATAGGATAATTTCTAAAATTAGTTGTAATAATATCATCTTTGATGTCATCTATATAATCATCTAAAGAAAATTTAACTAATGAAGATTTTTTCATGATTTTACATACAAAATTACATTGTTGAAATAGTTTACTGACAGTATAAGTATCTTTTGGAATTTTAATAATAGGAACACTATTTTTTTGTGCCAGGTCAATATATTTTTGAGGAATTTCACATTCTCCCGTGATAATGAGGAGTTGAACTTTATTTGAAATAGCCATTTCAATAATATCATATCGATCTCCTACAATAATAATGTCTTTAGATCCTAGTAAACCCACTATAGATTTGTAATAGTAAGCCATGACAGATACGTTTCCTTCTACCAGTTTATCTTCATCTGGAATATAAAGAGGAATTCCATCAAGGTCATTGATAATATTAGATAGTGAAGTTTTAATATGACGAAAATCTCCATGAATCATTTCCATAGCAATATCTTTCATTGTAAGGAGCCCTTTTAGAAATCTATTTTCATCTACAATTGGAATGGTTTTGAGCTGATTAGATTCCATATGATGATAAGCATGAAGAATAGAATGATGTTGTTGGATAGGAGATACTTGTGTATATTCTAAATCTTTTACCTGTATTTTTACATTTTCAAGAAAATCTGGATGATTTACATTAAATTTATCAAGTACATATAAAGATTCTTTTTGTATTGTACCTAAAACTTTTGGAACAGTGGACTCACCCATTTGATTCTTTAAATAAGAATAAGCAATAGCTGAACATACGGAGTCCGTATCAGGATTTTGATGACCAAATATGAGTGTTTTCATAATGCACCTCTTTCTAGTTCTTTAAAAAATTATATCAATGAATAAATTGTAGATGATTTTAAAAATAGTTTGATGACTGAAGTGAATTCATCAAAATATCTATATTGTATCATTGTATGTAGTAGGTTTCAACATTTTGAGTGAAATAGAATATTGTAAAATGAATAGAAAGAAAAGAAAGCGTTCACAAAAAAATAAAACCGATAGGTTATTTTGAACCTATCGGTTAGAAACTTGAATTATTCGCCAAATACTTGTCTTTGAAGCTCTTTTCCTGTAGGAGTAGCGGCTACTCCTCCAAGGGCAGTTTCACGTAATGCACATGGAAGACTTTTTCCTACTTCGTACATGGCAGATACTACATCATCAAAAGGAATATAGCTTTTCACACCACTTAAAACCATATCAGCAGTCGTAAGAGCAGAAACAGTTCCAGATGCATTTCTCTTTGCACAAGGAATTTCAACGAGTCCTGCTACAGGATCACAAACAAGTCCCAAAATATTTTTAATCACAATAGCAGCTGCATCTAAAGATTCTGATACTGTTCCTCCCATCATTTCTACTACGGCTGCAGAAGCCATAGCAGCAGCTGAGCCACATTCTGCTTGGCAACCTCCCTCAGCACCTGATACAGTAGCATTTTTTGCAATAATCATGCCGATTCCTGTAGCAGTTAAAAGACCTTTTACCATATCATCTTCAGATAGATTTAATTTTTCACCAGCAGACAAAATAGTTGCAGGGACAATTCCACAAGATCCAGCTGTAGGAGCAGCTACAATTCTACCCATAGCAGCATTGACTTCTGAACAAGAAATAGCTCTAGCCATTGCTTTTACCATAAAATCTCCTGTTAAAGTTTTTTTATTTTGGACATATTTATTAAGTTTGAAAGCGTTTCCTCCAATGAGCCCACTATGAGATTTTACTTCTTTATTTAAAGCTTCTTCAGCAGAAGCTTTCATTACTTTAAAAGAATTTCTCATTTTTTCAAAAACATCTTTTTCAGTTAAACTACTATCTTCAGCTTCTGATTTTAAAGTATATTTCCAAATGGTTAAATTTTCTTGTTGACAGACTTCTATCAATTCTTTTCCAGAGTTTACAAACATATCTATTCTCCTTCCACCATAGGATTGATAATTTTTACATCATCAATCAAAGATATGGATTTTATTTCTTCGATGACTTCATCGGATAATAAACCATCAGTTTCTATGACCATAGTAGCTTCTACACCTTTTTTCTTTTGATAAACTTTCATATTGGCAATATTAATATTTCTTTCAAATAATACTTTTGTAATTTGCCATATGACTCCAGGAACATCTTGATGTTTTGTAATAATGGTTGGATTATTTCCTGTAAATTCTACAGAAGTTCCATTGATATCAAAAATAAGAATGTTTCCTCCTCCAATAGAAGAGCCTGTAATCTCTGAAGTAGAACCATCTTTTTTGATAATGATAAATTTTACAGTATTGGGGTGAACATCTCCTAAATCTGTTTCTATGAATTCAAAAGAAATACCTTGTTCTTTTGCTAATTCAAAAGAATTTCGAAGCCTTTCATCCCAAGGGTCTAAAAGTAAGATTCCTGCTACTAATGCTTTATCAGTTCCGTGTCCTTTATATGTTTTTGCAAAAGATCCATGAAGTAAAAATTTTACTTTTTCAATATTCCCTCCAGAAATAATTCGAGAAGTTTTGGCAAGCCTTGCAGCACCAGCAGTATGAGAACTAGATGGTCCAACCATAATAGGTCCCATAATATCAAAGATACTGTAATTTTTCATTATTCTCACTCCTTAGTATGAGTATAAGATTAAGATTTTAATAAAAATTTTGAAAATTTGTTGAAAAATTTAAATTGAGTTCTATGTAAATCGTATATATAAATAGATACCCTGTTTCATAATATTCAATGTATTTATATTTAATTTTATTATAGCATACTCCTATTTTTTGTATATTATTTTCAATTATGTATACATTACAAAATAATATAAAATACCCATAAAAATAAAAAAAATTTTCAAAGTATGATAAAATATTCATAAACTATTTTAAGTTACTAAATATGATGGATCAATTCAAGAAGGAGAATAATATGAGAAGAAGAAAGAAAAAAGGAGCAGATGAGAAACTACTTAGTTATACTACTTATGTGATACAAGATCCTTGTTTATATAAAGGAAAATGGAATGAAGAATTTCAAAATGAAAATCCTATTTATTTAGAATTAGGGATGGGAAGAGGAAAGTTCTTGACTACTTTGGCTTTGAAACATCCAAATATAAATTTTATAGGAATGGAAATGAAAGAAGAAGTTTTGTTAAAAGCTGTGGAAAAAGCATATGAATTAGATCTTAAAAACATTCTTTTTATATGGGGAGATGTAAAAAAAATAGAGGAGTATTTTGATAAAAACGAAGTACAAAGATTATTTATTAACTTTTGTGATCCTTGGCCTAAAAAGAGATGGGCTAAAAGAAGATTAACTCATCATAATTTCTTAAAGATGTATAAAAATATATTAGAAGAAACAGGCGAAGTTCATTTTAAAACAGATAATGAAAAACTATTTGAGTTTTCACTAAATGAGTTTAGTAATGAGGGACTGTATTTAAAAAATATATCATTAGATTTAAAAGAAAGTGATATAGAGAATGTTACAACAGAATACGAAGATAAATTTATGAATCAAGGTCTTAAGATTTATAGATGTGAAGGAAAAATAGTAAATAATAACAATATCTAAATTCTATTGACTTTATTATAAAACTTTCATATAATACTTACAGTATAAAAATTAAATAGTATCTTATCCAGAGAGGTGGAGGGACTGGCCCTATGAAACCCAGCAACCTAGAATTTAATTCTGTGGTGCTAATTCCATCAGGTATTACCTGACAGATAAGAATGGAAGATAACTTCTTGCATTATCTGCAAGAGGTTTTTTATTTATTAAAATTAGGAGGAATAATAATGAATAAAAATCAAAAAAAAGGAAATCCATGGGCTTTGATTCCACTAGGTGTATTCCTAGTAATGTATCTAGCAACATCTATTGTTGTAGGGGATTTTTATAAAATGCCTGTGAGTGTGGCCTTTTTGGGAGCAAGTATTGTAGCTGTTGCAATGAATAGAAAGACTAGCATTCATGAAAAAGTAGAAGTATTTTGTAAAGGAGCAGGAAATACAAATATTATTTTAATGTGTATCATTTTTATTTTAGCAGGAGGATTTGCTCAAGTAGCAAAAGAGATGGGAGCAGTAGATTCAACTGTAAATTTAGGTCTTAGTATATTGCCGGGAAATATATTAATCGCAGGAGTTTTTGTAATAGGATGTTTTATTTCATTATCTGTAGGGACTTCAGTAGGAACTATTGTAGCACTTGCTCCTATGGCTGTTGGAATTGCACAAAAGACTGGAATTCCTATGGGACTTGCATTAGGAGCAGTTGTTAGTGGAGCTATGTTTGGAGATAATCTTTCTATGATTTCTGATACAACAATTGCTGCTGCAAGAACACAAGGATGTCAAATGAGAGATAAATTTAAGATGAATTTTGCGATTGTTATACCTGCTGCAATGGTCACAGCAATTTTATTTGCATCTAAAAATGTAGGAAATATGGTATTAGATGGAAATTATGAATATAGTTTATTAAAGGTATTGACTTATTTAACAGTTTTAATAGGAGCTTTATTAGGAGTTAATGTAATGATTGTTTTAGTAGGCGGAACATTATTTGCAGGAGTAGTTGGTATATACACGCATGCCTTTGATATATGGGGATTTGTGCAAGCTATAGGAAAAGGGATTATGGGTATGTCAGAGATTGTGATCATATCTATTTTAATTGGAGGTATGGTAGAAGTTATTAAATATAATGGTGGAATAGATTTCCTACTTGAATTTATTACAAGTAGAATCAAGGGAAAAAAAGGAGCAGAGTTTGGAATCGCTCTTTTAGTAGGAATTGTAGATGTTTGTACTGCTAATAATACCATTGCTATTGTAATGGCAGGACCTATTGCAAAGGATATTGCAGATCGATATGATATTGATCCTAAGAGATCAGCGAGCTTACTAGATACCTTCTCCTGCTTTTGCCAAGGAATGATTCCTTATGGAGCTCAACTTTTAGTTGCAGCTAGTGTAGCAGGAATATCATCTATATCTATTATGAAATATTTATATTATCCTTATTTAATGGGGATTTGTGTAATACTTGCAATTGTATTTGGAATTCCAAGACCTAAAGAAGCTTCTATAAAAGATTTAAGTTTTGAAAAATAGCCCCAATCTAAGATTGGGGTTTTGTACTAGGAAGGTGAAAAAATGAAATTTAGTGGATTTGAGTATGAAAGACCAGATATAAAAAATTATGAAGAAAAATTTAATCATCTACTACAAAAATTTTGTGATGGACAAAGTTTTGAGGAAGAGGATCAATTATTACAGGAGATCAATTTATTAAGAAATGAATTTGAAAGTATGAAAACTATTGTTTATATTCGTCACTGTATAGATACGAAGGATTCTTTTTATAAAGAGGAACAAAATTTTTTTGATCAATATACTCCTATTTATGAAAATTTAATTTCACAGTATTATAAAGCTTTGACAAAATCCAAATATAAAAATGATTTAGAAAAGAAATGGGGAAGTCAGCTTTTTAAAATTGCTCACATGAAAAAGAATGTAGTATCTTTTCTGATTTTAAAAGATTTAAATATTGAAAATAATCTCATGAGTGAGTATACAACTCTATTGTCTTCAGCAAAAATATATTTTCAAGGAAAATATCATACTCTTCCTCAAATGAGATTATTTCAAATGGATATAGATAGAAATATAAGAAAGAAAGCTGTAGATAAAAAATATGATTTTTTTATGAAAAATGAAAAGCACTTTGATGAAATCTATGATGAATTGGTAAAAGTAAGAGATCAAATGGCTAAAAAAATAGGATATAAAAATTTTGTACAATTAGGATATGATCGTATGATTAGAATAGATTATAATCAAGAGATGATTAAAAATTTAAGGGAGAATATTAAAAAATATATTGTTCCTTTAAGCTTAAAATTAAGAGAAGAACAAAGAAAAAAATTAAATTTAAATGAACTTTATTATTATGATGAACTCATTTATTTCAAAAAAGGAAATGCAAAATTAGAATTAAATCCAAATGAAATTTTACATAAGGGACTAAAAATGTATGAAGACTTATCAGAGGAGACAAAATACTTTTTTGAACATATGATTAAAAATAATTTATTAGATGTATTGAGTAAAAGTGGGAAATCTCCAGCTGGATTTTGTACTTATATCAAACAATATAAAACGCCTTTTATTTTTGCAAATTTTAATGGGACAGCAGATGATATAGATGTACTTACTCATGAGGCAGGCCATGCTCTTCAAATGTATTTAAGTAAAGATTATCTCATTTCTGAATACAACTTTCCAACTTTAGATGCTTGTGAAATTCATGCTATGAGTATGGAATTTTTCACATATCCTTATATGGATCATTTTTTTGAAAATGCAGATCAATATAGACAAGTTCATTTAAGGGAGTTTTTACACTTTATTCCTTATGGGGCATTAGTAGATGAGTTTCAACATCATATTTATGAAAACCCAAATATGTCTATAAAAGATAGAAAAGATCTATGGGCAAAATTAGAAAATGAATATATTCCTTATAGAAATTATGGAGAAAATGAGTATTTAAAAAGAGGCGGTTATTGGCATCAACAAGGACATATTTTTAAAAACCCATTTTATTATATTGATTATATATTGGCAGGAATTTGTGCATTGCAATTTTTTATGCAAGCTAAAAAAGATTTTCAAAGTACATGGAAAAACTATATGAATGTATGTAAAACAGGAGGAAGCAAATCTTTTTTAGAGCTTGTGAATATAGGAAAAATAAAATCTCCATTTGAAGAGGATTGTATCAAAAATATGGTACAGGAAATACAAAAACAAAATTAAAAACCACCTTATGGGTGGATAAGTTTGTAGACAAAGTCATAAAAAACGTCACTGATTTTCAAATTTGGAAAATATAAAGAAACGATCGAAAATAGCATTACAAACTCGCTATGCTCAAACAGTGTAATGCTAAGCATTTTCTTACTTATTCTATATTTTCATAAATTCTCAATAAATGTTCCTAATTTCTATGACTTTGTTACAATATACTTTGTCAACATTCTGACCACCTTATGGGTGGTTTTTTAGTTTCTTACGATATCATACTGTATGTAAATAGTTTTACATAAATGGAATAAACTATATTCATATATAAAAAATATATATGAATATAAGAATATATTTTATATGAATTTAAAAAATTAAAGAGAATAAATTTAAATAATAAAGAAAAAAGGAAGCAATTTATGGTACAAAGAAGAAAAGCTTTAAAAGATAGATATAATCTGTTAATATCGAAATATATAGATTAAATTAGCTGTTATAGAGGTATATAATAAGAAAAAGAATAAAAATTATATGGATAAAGGGGAGGGATGTGTATCTTATGAAGTTTGACAAATCAGAATCTATTCTCAAAACACATAAAGTAAGTAATCAAAATAGGTATCTCATTACAGGTGGGTATGCTATATCTTTAATTATATTTGGATTTTTAGTAGATGCTCCAAAAAAGATTTTATATGGAATGTATCGTATTATTGTACAACCAGATGCTTTAATTACAGATTATATAGGAGTAGGAGGAATGGGAGCCGCTTTTGTGAATGCAGGATTATTAACTCTTATTTTTTTGGGGTTATTGTATTATTTAAAGATTTATTTTAGTGGAGCTACTATGGCTGCTTTGTTTTTAATTGAAGGCTTTAGTTTTTTTGGGAAAAATTTATTTAATGTATGGTTTATTGTACTAGGGGTTTATTTATATTCAAAAGTACAAAAGGATAAATTTTCAAAATATATATATGTAGCTTTATTTGGTACCGCTATGGGACCTATGGTTACAGAAATATTTTTTTATACTCAGTTTTCTATCTATATAAGAATTGTTATTGGAAGTCTTGTTGGATTAAGTATAGGATTTATTTTACCACCGTTATCTGCTTATATGATGAAAGTTCATCAAGGATTTAATTTATATAATATAGGTTTTACAGCAGGAATGATTGGAACCATATTTGTGTCTGTATTTAAGTCCTATGGATTTTCACCTAATATTCAATTTATTTGGACTACAGGAAACAATCAAATTTTATCTATATTTTTATTTTTTATGTTTACATCTATGATTTTTATTGGTTTTTATTTTAATGATAAATCTTTTAAAAGAGTCAAACACATTATGCAATATGAAGGAAGATTGATTACAGATTTTATGTTATTAGAAGGGTTTCCTCCTACACTTATCAATATGGGTATAAATGGGTTACTATCAACTGTATATGTTCTCTTGATAGGAGGAGATTTAAATGGTCCTACCATTGGAGGAATTTTGACAGTAGTAGGATTTGGTGCATTTGGAAAACATTCTAAAAATATCATTCCTATATGGATAGGTGTTTATATTGGATCTATCACAAAAATGTGGAATATAAATGATCCTTCTATTTTACTGGCAGCTTTATTTGGAACTTCCTTGGCTCCTATTGCAGGAGAATTTGGGTGGAAATATGGTATTTTAGCAGGCTTTATTCATTCATCTGTTGTATTAAATGTAGGTGTTTTACATGGAGGATTAAATCTTTATAACAATGGTTTTGCTGCAGGCATTGTAGCTGCAGTACTATTGCCAATTATACAGGCTTTTAGAAAAGAGAGGGAGATGAATCATGAAACACATTAAACAAAGGATTAGTAAAATTGTAGATGAAATGTTAAATTATTTTTTCTTAATAGGTGCTACAGATATTGAAGTTCATCTAAAAGAGGAAGATGAGTTTTATAAAATTTTTCTAAAAAGTAACTATACAAAAGGACAAGAAAATAAAATAGAAAAGCTTATCCGATATTTAGAAGCTCCAAAGCAAGAAGAAATGGAAGAATACTATTGGGAGCTTGCAGGGTCTTGTGATATGGATACAGAACTTACTTTGATAGGTATGATGATCGACAAGGGAGAAATAAATTTTATACAAGATCAATTGGAAGTTACTTTGTATAAAAGAAAATAAATACAACATGCCTTTACTATTGTATTATGGATGAATGTTCTTATAAAAATATGATAAAAAGAATAAAAAAGGAAAGGATAAAGATAGGAGGGATATCAATGGATGCTATCGATTTAATGATGGAAGAACATAAAAACATAAAAAGAATGCTAAAAGTTATTAGAAAACTATGCATTAAAATTTTAAATCATGAAGAACTAGACTATAATGTTTTTTATGAAATTATAGATTTTGTAAGAAATTATGCAGATGCGCATCATCATAGTAAAGAAGAAAATATTTTATTTCAGAAAATGTCTAAAGTATTAGGAGAAAAGATAGCTAGAGGGCCTATTTATGGCATGCTTGCAGAACATGATTTAGGAAGATTGTTTATAAGTCATTTAGAAGAAGCAGTGAAAAAAGTACAAAACAAAGATGATGATGCGAAGGTAGATATTATTGCAAATGCTATTGCGTATACAGATTTATTAGAAAGACATATAGAAAAAGAAGATCATGCTATATATACTTTTGCTAAAAGAACACTTAGCAAAGAAGACATAAAAGAAGTAGAAGAAAAATGCGAGAGAGTAGAAAATTTAGCATTACAAAAAAATATTCCAAACCAATATATAAAACTGATTGAGAAATTAGAAAAAATGGTATAAATATAAAATAAATACAGAAAGATTTTTTGTAGGGGGAGAAAAATGAGAAGTCCAGATATAAAAGAAATTCTGGCAGTACCAATTTTAAAGGAACTAGATCATAAAACAATAGATATGCTTATAGAAAAAGGCTTTGTACAATACTTGGAGAAAGGAAGACAAATATTTTCTGAAAGAGATATGGTGAATTATATATATATCGTTTTAAAAGGGAAAGTCACCATATATAGATACACCAATAGAGGTCAAAAAAAAATTATATATATATTAGAAGAAGGAGAATTGATTAATGAAGTTGTATTTGATCAAGGGTCAGCTTCTATCAATTGTGAGGCCTTTCAAGATGCAGAAATTTTATATTTTCATAGAGATATATTTTTGAAAATAATGGAAAATAATTTTGAATTAACTTGTAAAATTATCAATTCTATGAGTACAAAAATTAGAAGACTTTATAGGCAGCTTAAAAATACTGTTCCTATCACAATAGATAAGAAAGTAGCAGCAAAGCTATGGAAACTTGGAAAGGATTATGGAGTAGAAGTAAAGGAAGGAACTTTAATTGATTTAAATTTAACCCTTACATATTTAGCAGATATGATAGGAAGCCCTAGAGAGAGTATTTCAAGAAGCATAAAAAGGTTAAAAGACTTAAAAATTATTCAATATAGGAATAGAAGGATGATTGTACAATTAGATAAACTTTCTCATTATTTTAAGGAAGAATAAAAATAGCAAAACTCTATAGCTAATAAAAAGTAAATCACTCAAAGGAGTGATTTACTTTTTATCATATTTAAATATAAAGTTTATTCATAAGATTTTTGACCGTTTTTTCAAATGCAATTAAATAATATTTATTATTTAATTCTTTTTCAAATTGTTTTATTTTTTCTAATTCTTCGGGAGTAAGAGTAGCAAAAGGGGGGTATTGTTTAAGTTGCTGATATTGTTGATAATTAATATATTGAAGCTGTAAGACATGATAAAGACATCTTTGATATCTTAAGAATAGATCATAATCAGATGGATAGCAATACATGGACACACCTCCTTTTGTAAAATTATATGTAGTAGGATGAAACATTGTCCATATTCTTTGATATAAAATAAAAAACATCCAATCTATTGTTTTTGAATAGATTGAATGTTTTTAATGAATCTATAAGAAAAATTTATTTTTTATTTATTTAATTCTTCTAATAATTTTTCAAGATCAATACCATGAACTTGTGCAGCATCTTCTAAGCTTTCCATTTGAGAAGACGGACATCCTAAACATCCCATTCCAAATGACATTAAAATTTCTGCTGCCTTTGGATTGATTTTCAATGCATCAACAATTAAAGTATCCTTTGTAATTTTCATAAAAATTCTCCTTTCTATTTTTTTAGAATTGTATAATTTTGACCATCTACAGTATAAGTATAGCTTTCATTAGCATTTTCAACAAATGCTTTAATCCAAGCATCTCTTAATTTGTAGAAGGTGTGGATATCTGCTCCTGCAATTTCCCAATAAGGCTTGTGTAAGCATGTAGTACTTGTCCACTGTAATTTTTCAGGTTTGTTGATGACAATATGATTTACATGATCGCAAGGCATACCATTTAAAATATAATCATTTAAAGCTTTATAAATAGAAGGCGCATCTTCTATATTGTGATTATTTTTTGCACTTTGGCCACATTCTAATCCTTGTTTTTTATAAATAGATAGAGCTGTATCTATATTATCTTTTCCATATTGTTCAAAAACTTTTTGTAAAAATTCTGCTTGTCTAGTTTCTACTATGGAAATTTGGTGTTGAAGCCATCCATGAATATTATTCACATTGATTAATTCATCCAAAGGCTTTGTTTCTAAGAAAGGGCCATATTTTCCTTGTGCTTGTTGAGATATTTTTTCTATAAGATTTCCATATTTTTCTTTGTAAGCCTGAATTAATTTTTTTTCTAGATCTTCGTAAAGATGAATTTTGTGAAATAGCCAATGATGAATGGGTCCTAAAAATTTACTCATTGTGTATTCCTCCTTAGATATAGTATATATTTTTTTAAGAAATATAAACTATGACTTATATCACAGTTTAAAATTTTTTTAAAAAAACATGAGAATAAGGGAAAAACGTTGAAAAAAAAAGGTTCTTTCTATATAATAATGTACTATAAGAAAAAGTTTGAAAATAAGTACATAGAGTATATATAAGAGAATAAATTCTTTTAAATTACAAAAAATAAACATGTAAGTGTACATAACAAGGAGTTGATGATTTTGACGGAGAAAAAAGTGAAAAAATATGAATTGCCTCTGATTCCTTTAAGAGGACTTTCAATTTTTCCATATATGGTATTACATTTTGATGTAGGAAGGGAAAAATCTATTCGGGCGTTAGAAGAAGCTATGTTAAATGATCAGATGGTGTTTTTAACTACTCAAAAAGAAGCAGAAACTGACAGTCCAACACCAGATGACTTTTACCAAGTAGGAACGATATCTAAGATTAAACAAATGTTAAAGCTTCCAGGAGATGCAATTCGAGTATTGGTAGAGGGAATAAGCAGAGCAAAAATTATAGAAATTGTATCAGAAAAGCCATATTTTAAATGTGAAGTAGAAGAAGTAGTATATGAAGAAGAAATAGAAAAAGAAAAAGAATTAGAAGCATTAATGAGGACGGTGATCAATTCTTTTGAAGATTATGTAAGCCTTAGCAATCGTACTTCTCCTGAAGCATTTATGAATATTACAGAGATAGAAGAGCCAGGAAGACTTGCAGATGTAATTGCTTCTCATTTGATTCTAAAGATTGAACAAAAACAAGAAATATTAGATGCATTTGATCCTAGAGATAGATTAGAAGTTTTATACAAAATATTATTAAGAGAAATAGAAGTGTTAGAAATTGAAAAAGATATTAATAGTAGAGTAAAAAAACAAATTAACAAAGTACAAAAAGAATATTACTTAAAAGAACAATTAAAGGCCATTCAAGAAGAATTAGGAGAAGAAGGAGGCCTATATGAAGAAGTAGATGAATATAAGGAAAAAATAAAAAAAACAAAGCTTCCTTCAGATGTGGAAAAAAAAGTAACCAAAGAATTGGACAGGCTTTTTAAATTATCTCCAAATTCAGCTGAGAGCGGAGTTATTAGAACATATGTAGATTGGATATTAGATCTTCCTTGGGCAAAACAAACGAAAGACACTATTAATATAAAAAAAGCAAAAAGTATATTAGATGAAGATCATTATGGACTAAAAGATGTAAAAGAAAGAATACTAGAATATCTTGCTATTAGACAGTTGGCAAAGGAAATGAAAGGGCCTATTATCTGTTTAGTAGGACCTCCAGGAGTAGGAAAAACTTCTATTGCAAAATCTATTGCTAGATCTTTAAATAGAAAGTTTGTGAGAATGTCTTTAGGAGGTGTAAGAGATGAAGCTGAGATTCGTGGACATAGAAGAACTTATGTAGGAGCTATTCCTGGAAGAATTATGTCTGCTATGAAAGAAGCAAATTCCAAAAATCCAGTATTTTTATTTGATGAAATAGATAAATTAAGTGGTGATTTTAGAGGAGATCCAGCTTCAGCCCTTTTAGAGGTATTAGACCCAGAACAAAATAAAGAATTTACAGATCATTACTTAGAAGTTCCCTTTGATCTTTCAAAAGTCATGTTTATTACTACTGCAAATAGCTTAGGAACCATTCCAAGACCACTTCTTGATCGTATGGAAGTTATTGAGGTATCAGGATATACAGAAGAAGAAAAACTTAAAATTGCACAAAGATATTTACTTCCAAAGCAAAAGAAAGAGCATGGACTGAAAGAAAAGGATCTACAAATATCAGAGCAAACTATAAGAGATGTAATTAATTATTATACCAGAGAATCAGGTGTAAGAAATTTAGAAAGAAAATTAGCAACAATTTGTAGAAAGACAGCAAAAAGAATTGTTGAGGAAAAAGTAAAAATTGTTCGAATCAATACGAAAACTTTAGTAAATTATCTTGGAAGTAAGAGATATAGATATGAAAAAATAAAAGAAAATCATGAAATAGGTATGGCTACAGGTCTAGCTTGGACAAGAGTTGGCGGAGAAACTTTATCTATTGAAGTGACAACTATGAAAGGAAATGGAAAACTTGTTCTTACAGGACAGCTTGGAGATGTAATGAAGGAGTCTGCACAAGCAGGAATTAGTTATATTCGTTCTAAAATTGATGAGCTTCATATTCCACAAGATTTTTATCAAACTCTAGATATGCATCTTCATATTCCAGAAGGAGCTATTCCAAAAGATGGACCGTCTGCAGGAGTAACTATGGCAACAGCAGTAATCTCAGAGCTTACCAAAATACCTGTAGATAAAAATGTAGCTATGACAGGAGAGATTACATTAAGAGGAAGAGTTCTTCCAGTGGGAGGAATTAAAGAGAAGGTATTAGCAGCAAATCGTGCGGGAATTACTAAGATACTTCTTCCTATAGATAATGAAAAAGATATAGAAGAAATACCAGAACAAGTAAGAAAAAAATTGGAATTTGTACTTATTGAAAATATGGATCAAGTATTAGAGCATGCGTTGGTTCGGAAGGAAGAAAAAAATGAAAATTAAAAGTGCAGAAATTATTATTAGTGCAGTAAAACCAGAACAATATCCAAGTATAGAAATGCCAGAGGTTGCTTTTGCAGGAAGATCTAATGTAGGAAAATCTTCACTCATTAATCTTTTATTAAATAGAAAAAAGCTAGCAAGAACGAGTTCAAGTCCGGGTAAGACTCAAACCATTAATTTTTATGGTATTAATGAAGCTTTTCGTTTTGTGGATTTACCTGGATACGGATATGCAAAAGTTTCTAAGGCTCATAAAGATCAATGGGGAAAAATGATGGAGACGTACTTAAATCATAGAGAAAATTTATTAGAAGTTTTTCAACTTGTAGATATTAGACATAAACCCACTATACAGGATAAACAAATGTATGACTGGATCAAATCTGTAGGTTTTAATGGAATCGTAATTGCAACTAAATTAGATAAAATTAAAAGAGGACAAAGGCAAAAGCATATTCAAATGATTAAAAAAGAATTAAATATGACTTCTGATGATATCTTAATTCCTGTATCAGCAGAAAGTAGAGAAGGAAAAGAAGAAATATGGAAAATTATCACTGAAATTTTTGAAGTGAATGGTTTTCAATTTGAAGAAGAGCAAAAGCAATCACTATAAATTTTTATAGTGATTGCTTTTATGTTAAAGAAGTGGATCTTTTCTTTTTTTAAATAAAGGAAGTTCTCCTCCTAGTTCAGCTAAAAGCATAGCAAAGATAATTAAAAATCCTCCAAACATTCCTTTAGAGCTTAAAATTTCCCCTAATAGAAAATATCCAAATATACTAGCAAATACAGGTTCACCTGTAAAAATAAGAGCTGTATGGGTAGCTGTAGTATATCTTTGTACAGCATTTTGGATAATAAAGGCTCCTGAAGTACATATGAAGCTTAAAAACAATACATCTGTCCATACTTTGGCACCTGTAGGAATAATAGGATTTTCAAATATGACGCTTACGATGGTACTTAATATGCTTACTACGGCAATTTGTAAAATAGCTAAATTTATAGGATCTACTTTTACTGCATATTTTGAAATAGCTAAAATTTGAAAAGCAAAACAAAATGTACATAAAAATGTATAAAAATCTCCTATGTTTAGAGATAATTTCCCATCTAATGTTAAAAGAGCAAGACCTATAGTTGCAATCACAACTCCTATGATACAAGGAAGGCTAGGAAGTTTTTTTAATAAAAGAGCAGAAAAAACAGGAACAAATACTACGGATAAACAGCTGATAAAAGCTGATTTAGAAGCTGTAGTATAATTGAGTCCAAAGGTTTGTAATGCATATCCTAAAAACATAATTACCCCAATCAATATTCCATATTTTATTGTAGTTTTATCTAAATTTAACATTCGTTTATAAAAAATTATTGCAGAGCTAGCTGCTGCAATAAAAAAACGAACAGCTAAAAAATTAAAAGTAGACATGGCATCTAAAGAATTTTTTGTAAGTATAAAAGAAACTCCCCATGTAAGGGTTACTACAAGTAATGCCAAATCTGCCTTATATTGCATCTTCATATATGGCTCCTCCTTATGGTATACTAATATTTCAACAAATATTTTATCACAAATATGAAAAATTTGCATTATGTTGTCGCATATGCTCATGTTTGGAATATATAATGAAAAAGAGCTTCCATAGATATTTATGGAAGCTCTTTATAACCTATGCTACAGGCTCAAACATATCTTTTCCTACGCCACAAACAGGGCATACCCAATCATCAGGAATATCTTCAAAAGCTGTACCAGGAGCAATACCGCTATCTGGATCTCCTACTTTAGGATCATAAATATAACCACAGGGTGTACACTCATATTTTTTCATAAAATGTTCTCCTTTCAAATATGTTAAAATCTTCTCTAAAACAATTTTACCCAACAATGCATTGAAATAAACAAAATAATACCTAGATCTCTACAAAATTGACAGAAAAATAGTTGTCATATACAATTTTAGTAAAAAGAATAATAGAGAGGAAAATATATGAATTCATTAATGAGGATGTTTCTGATTTTTATAAAAATAGGTACTTTTACATTAGGTGGAGGATATGCTATGATTCCACTGATTCAAAAGGAAATTGTAGAAAAAAATAAGTGGATTGAAGAAGAGGAGTTTATAGATATTATTGCGCTATCTCAAACTGTTCCAGGAGCATTAGCCATTAATGTTTCTACTTATATAGGATATAGACTCTTTGGAGTATGGGGAGGCGTTATAGGTTGTCTAGGAACTATGCTTCCTTCTGTCATTATTATTTTAATTGTAGCTACTTTTTTTACTCAGTTTCAAAAGCTTCCATTGACTCAAGCAATCTTTAAAGGAATAAGACCAGCTGTAGTAGCTTTAATTGTAGTAGCAGTAATGAAGCTTTCTAAATCTATTCCTAAAAATATGATTCATATTGTATGGGTGTTAGCTAGTGTCATTGGAATCAGTGTATTTCATATACATCCTATTTTAATTATTATATGTTCAGGAATTTTGGGATACAAATTATTTAAAGGAGAAAAGGATAATGGAAGTGATTCTTAAAATATTTTTTACTTTTATGAAAATAGGAGCATTTAGTTTTGGTGGAGGACTTGCTATGCTTCCTTTTATAGAAAAAGAAATTGTATATCACCATCATTGGATTACCTCAGAAGAATTTGTAGATATTATTGCGATTGCACAAATGACGCCAGGACCTATTGCTATTAATTCATCTACTTTTGTAGGATATAAGGTAGATGGGATAATAGGAGCCATGGTAGGAAGCATAGGAATAGTAATTCCATCTTTTATTCTTATTATGATTTTGGCAAAATATTTTTCAAATATGAAAGATAACAAAAGTACAAAAGCTGTTTTTAAAGGAATAAGACCAGCTGTATTAGGACTTATTTTAAGTGCTGCTATATCTGTTGGAAAAACTTCATTAGTAGATATAAAAAGTATATGTATTGCAATGATTGTTTTATTTTCACTTAAAAGAGTCAATATACATCCTATATTAGCAATTGTACTTGCTGGAATTATGGGGGCGATTTTATATTAGAAAAGGAGGAAGAATATGAAGTACTCAAAGAAAATTTTCATCCTCATATTTGCTACTTGTATGATGGTAGGGAGTATGATTGGTATGATGAAGTGGGGAACAAATAAAGAGATAAAACTTATCATTCATAATGAAGAAATAAAAGGGTATGCTCCTCCATTGGTAGAAAATACAGAAATTTATTTGCCTTTTGAGGTTATAAAAGATCATATTTATCAAGATATGTTCTTAAATACAGAGGAAAATCGAATGTATATTCATATGGATGATGAAATGAATATCAATATACCTACAAAAAAAATAGATGATCATGATTATGTTCCAATAAAATTATTAGAAAAACTTTTGGGAATATCTGTAGATTATGATAAAAAATATATTGTAGCTATTGACAAGTCTTTCATGGATATAAAAGATGTAGAGAAAAATATATTTATACAAAGAAAGCCATTTTCAACGCATGGAAAAAATATAAATATTGCATGGGAATATGTTTATGAAGAGTCTAAGGATATTTCAGGAGAAGATAAAATTCATTCTTTAGATGTATTGGTACCTACATGGTTTAGTATTATAGATCATAAGGGAACTGTTAAGAATAAAGGAGACAAGGAGTATGTATTCAATGCTCACAAAAAGGGATATAAAGTATGGGGACTTGTAGACAATAGTTTTGATCCTAAAATCACATCTAGTATATTAAATGATACAAATATAAGAAATAAAGTAATAGATCAGATTCTTATCTATGCAGATTTATATGAATTAGATGGAATCAATATTGACTTTGAAAATGTATATTACAAGGATCAAAAAGCTTTGGTCGACTTTATAAAAGAGTTAAGTCAATATACAAAAAAGAAAAATATTGTTTTATCTATGGATGTAACAGTTCCATCTAGTAGTGAGCAATGGTCTAAAGTATATGACCGAAAATCTTTAAGTAAAATTGTAGATTATATAGCGGTCATGGCATATGATGAACATTGGGCAAGCAGTCCTGTAAGTGGATCAGTTGCATCTATTGGATGGGTAGAGAAAGGAATACAAAATAGCTTAGAATATATTCCAAAGGAAAAAATACTTCTTGGATTACCTTTTTATACAAGAATTTGGAAAGAGTATGATGGTAAAGTAGAATCAAAATCTATTTCTATGACTTATGCCAAAAAAATTATAGAAGAAAAAAATGCATCCGTTAGCTGGAATGAAGAAGTAGGACAATATTATGCTCAGTATGAAGAGGATGGTATTGTATATAAAATATGGCTTGAAGATCCGAGGTCTATTGCTCTAAAGTTAAGTCTTGTAAAAAAATATGATCTTGCTGGAACGGGTTCATGGAGAAGAGGATTTGAAGCAGAGGAAGTTTGGATGGTTTTACAGAAAATGACTAAAGATCAAAAAACTTATGCTCAATTGGGGTATTAAAGAGAAAGCTTGCCTTTCTCCTTAATTATGATAGGTATGGCATATATGTATATATTCATGTATAATGAAAAAAAGGCAAAATCTTAGGGAGTTTATAAATATGAGTATTTTTGATGTAAAAAGAGATGAATATGAGAAATGGAAAAAAATAATTTTTTGTATATTTATATGTACAATTTTTATAAATTTTTCAGGGATAACATTTCAAATAGATATTCCTACAGAGATAGAAGATTCAAAAAAGTTATATTTTATACCTATGGATACTACTAGTTTTACTCATGTTTTTAAAATATCCAATAGGGAAAATAACTTAAGAATTCTATATACTTTATGTAGAATGATAGAATATTTTATGGTTATATTTTTAATGAATCTTTTGATAAAAGTAAAGATTAGAATTTATAAAAAAAGAAGCATTTATAGAATATATATAAAGTTACAAAAGCTTTTAATTCCTAAATATTATAAAAGTAGGTATCAAGACTTACTATTTGATTATTAGAAGAGAAAAATAATCAAATAGGGAGGAATTTTTATGAATTTTGAATGGACAACAGATAGTATAGTGATGTTATTGATTTTGATAGTATTTTGGATAGGTGGTATTGTTTTAAGTAAAAAGGCAGAAAAAACAATCAATAAAATGGAAAGTAATAAAGGTGAGGAAAAAAATAAATAGGATATAAAAAATATATTTTATATTTTTCTAAAGCTGGATTATTTCATAGTATAATGAAATAATCCAGCTTGTTTTTGAATGAGATCAGGAACGATTCGTATAATAAATAGAAGAGGTGTGGAGATGTATTTTTCATATATGCTTAGATGTAAAGATGGCTCTTTATATAGTGGATATACAAAAGGAAGTAGTCCTATGAAAAGAGTAGAAGTACATAATAAAGGAATAGGAAGTAAATATACTAGAGCAAGATTACCAGTAAAATTAGTATATTATGAACAATTTCAAAGTAAAAGTGAAGCCATGAAAAGAGAATATGAATTTAAAAGACTTACTAAAATGCAGAAGGAGAAGTTGGTAAAGGAATTTGGATTAGAATAAAAGAATAATAATTATGTTATAATGTAAGAAAGACTATGAAAATAAAAATATCGAGCATATTACATGCTCGATATTTTGTTGTAACATATAGATGAGTTGGTTATCAATTGTAGAGAAAGTGGAGTGTTTAAATGAGTAAGGCATTATATATTACAGAAAAACCTAGTGTGGCACTGGAATTTGCAAAGGTACTAAATATTAAAGGAAATAAAAGAGATGGCTATATAGAATCCAATGAAGCAGTTATTTCTTGGTGTGTAGGACATTTGGTAAATATGAGTTATCCAGAAAAGTATGATCCCAAATATAAAAAATGGACTTTAGAAGACCTTCCATTTTTACCTAAAGAATATAAATATGAAATCATAAAAAATGTTAAAAAACAATTTGATATTGTAAAGACTCAAATGAAGAGAAAAGATATATCTACTATATATGTTTGTACGGATTCAGGACGTGAGGGAGAATATATATATAGATTGGTAGATGATATGGTAAAAGCAAATAAAATAAAAAAAAGAGTGTGGATTGATTCTCAAACAGAAGAAGAAATAAAAAAAGGTGTAAAAAATGCAAAACCATTATCTGAATATGATCATTTATCAGATGCAGCTTATCTAAGAGCCAAAGAAGATTATTTAATGGGGATTAATTTTTCAAGACTTCTAACTCTTTGTTATGGAAACAAATTGAGTAAAGAGTTAAATAAAAAATATGTAGTTATTGCTGTAGGAAGAGTAATGACTTGTGTACTTGGAATGATTGTTCAAAGAGAAAGAGAAATCCGTGATTTTGTAAAAACTCCTTATTATAAGATTGTGTCTAAGTTTCTCTTTGAAGAAGTATTAGAATATGAAGGAGAATGGAAGGCTTTAGAAGGTTCAAAACACTATATGTCCAATTTATTATTTAAGGATATTGGATTTAAACAAAAAGATGATGCAATAAAGTTTATAGAAGATCTAAAAAAAGATAACGAAGAATGTATGGCGATTATTCATGATGTGAAGAGAAAAAAGGAAAAGAAAAATCCTCCCCTTCTTTACAATCTAGCAGAGTTACAAAATGAATGTTCTAAAAAATTCAAGTTAAGTCCTGATGAAACTTTAAAAGTTGTTCAAAAACTATATGAAAGAAAAATGCTTACTTATCCAAGGACAGATGCTAGAGTTTTATCAAAAGCTGTAGCAAAGGAGGTAAATAAAAATATAAAAGGTCTTTTAGATATAAAAAAATTATGTAATTTAGATAAAAAAAATGAAGAAATTGTTGAATTTGTACAAAAAATATTCTCTGAAGAGTTGTATAAGGGCTTAGAGAAAACGAAATATGTCAATGATAAAGCTATTACAGATCACTATGCTATTATTCCAACAGGACAGGGAATCGGAAATTTCAATAAATTAGCAGAAACAGAAAAAGAAATATTTTTACTTGTAGTCAGAAGATTTTTAGCAATTTTTTATCCTCAGGCTATATTTAATCAATTAGCTATTACTACTAAAATCAAGGAAGAATGTTTTTTTACCACTTCTAAAGTGTGTATACAAGAAGGATACTTAGAAGTATTAGGAGAAAATAAAAAAAACGAAGGGGCAAAAGCAGACCAAATAGAAACTCTTAAAAAATTAAAAAAAGGACAAAAAATAAAATTTAAAGACATATTTATAAAGGAATCAGAAACAACTCCACCAAAGAGGTATAATTCGGGTTCTATGATTTTGGCTATGGAGAATGCAGGAAAACTGATTGAAGATGATGAATTAAGAGAACAAATCAAAGGAAGTGGAATAGGAACGAGTGCTACTAGGGCTGAAATATTAAATAAATTACAAAAAATTCAATATGTGAAATTAAATAAGAAAACACAAATCCTTACTCCTACTCAAATGGGAGAGAGAATCTATGATGTAGTGTATAAGTCTATTCCTTCTTTATTAAAACCAGAACTGACTGCAAGTTGGGAAAAAGGATTAGGTATGATTGCAAATGGGGAAATAAAATCTGATGAATATATGACAAAATTAGAATCTTATATTATAAAAAATACACAAAAAGTATTAGGTTTTAGAAACGGAAGAAATTCTATGAACTTATATGCAATAACAAAGAATAAAGAAAATAGAAAAAGTAGAAATTCACTTGGAAAATGTATAGCTTGTAAAGATGGAGAAGTTTTAGAAAATAGCAAGGCTTTTTATTGTAGTCATTGGAAGAAAAATTGTAAGTTTACTGTATGGAAAAATAGTTTAGAATTATATGGCCAAAAAGTAACAAGAGAAATGATAGAATTACTTATTCAAGATGGAAGAATAGATGATTTTCATATGATTTTGCCTCAAACAAAAGAAAGATGTACAGCAACTCTACAATTTAAAGAAGACAAAAGTGGAGCATTACAACTAAAAAATGTAAAAAGAATAGAATCAAAAAATTAGAATTTATTTCAAAAATAATTGACAAGTATTAGAAGACATAGTATAATAATAACAAATTGAAAATATTGTACATTAGGTACTACTAAGTTTAATAGGGAAGTTCGGTGAAATACCGACACAGCCCCCGCTACTGTAAATGATGACGAAACCTTGTAAAACCACTGTGAAAACGGGAAGGAGAAGGGAGTAGGGTGATTCATGAGTCAGGAGACCTGCCTATTGTTCAGATTGCTACCTTCGGTGGGGAGGTAAAGCGTAATGTTTTATAACTATACGTAAGTGAAACCCTGCCTAAAAGCAGGGTTTTATTTAATATTATGAAAAATGGTCTAGTTTTTCAGAAATTTTTCCTCTTTTTAATCTCTCATTTATTGGGAGATTTTTTTTTATTTTCCTATAAACATTTGTGTAAACATTTTTCCATATTGACCACCATCTTTGATGCCAATTCCAATATGAGTAAAATTAGGGTTCAAAATATTTTCTCTATGTCCTTTAGAATTCATCAAAGCAGTGTGAGCAGCTTGTACAGATTGATTTCCAGCTAAATTTTCTCCAGCATATGCATACTCAGCACCAAATTTTTTTAACATATCAAAAGGACTTCCATAAGTAGGAGAATTGTGGCTAAAATAATTATTATCAATTAGATCCTGTGCTTTAATCCTAGCTACTTTTGTAACTTCCATATCTAATTGAAGAGGCTTTAAGCCTTGCTTTGTACGTTCTCCATTTACAAGACGAAACATTTCATCTTCGTTTGAAGTCAATTTTCCAGTAGTTGCTTCAGGCGCGGAAGTTTTTGTAGGTTGGACATGAGGTTTTGCCTCAGATGGAGATACAGTACCAACCTTTTTATCATTTGTTTGAATCACATACCAATCTTCACTTTGGCCTATTACATCATAAATATCTCCTTTGGAAAGATTTTTTACAATAGGAGTATTTTCTCCTTGTCCTGATCGACAAGTTGCATTGTCTTTTGTAATTTGAATTTGTTTGACTTGTCCCTTTTCAAAAATAGATGAAGCTATAGGTTTTGGTTTAGGTTTTTGCTGAGGAGTTGTACAGCTTGTTAATAAAAAAACTGAAAGCACTAAAAGACTTATTATTTTTTTCATAGTTTTATCACCTCAGTAATAGTATTACCTGCAAAAAAAAAATAATTTACACTTTAAAGTGTAAATTATTGTATGAATAAATATAATATGGTAATTCAACATTATATTTTATATTTTTTTAATTCTGCTCTTAAGCTATTTGCTAATAATTCAAGTTGATGGATATAATCCATTAAATCTTTTATTTTACTAGAATATTCTATGACATTTGCACTCATTTCTTGAGTTGCAGCAGAATTTTCTTCTGCAATAGCTGCTAAAGAATGTATATTTTGGAATACATTTGAAATTTTTTGAGTTTCAGATGATAAAGATTCTACTAAAGAAACAATTTGATTGGATACAATAGTAATTTCATTTGTGGCTTTTTCATTATCTGTGGCTACTGCATCTAAAATTTTATTGTTGTGTTCAAGATTATAAAATTGATGAGTTACTTGTTCAATCATTTGTTTTACGTCATTTGTGAACACTTGAAGATTTTGATTAATAGTTTTTACTGCATTTTTAGAATCCTCTGCAAGATTTCTAATTTCTTCAGCTACTACTGTAAATCCTCGTCCCATTTCTCCTGCACGGGCAGCTTCTATAGCTGCATTTAAAGCCAAAAGATTGGTTTGATCAGATATTTGTTCTACAGTAGTTACAATGTCTATAATATTTTGAACTCGTGTAGATAAATCTTCTCCTTGCTGATTGACAATAGAAAATTCATTTTTCATTTGTAATAAACTATTGGCTACATTTTGAACTTCTCCATAAGACTTACGAATATCTCCTACTGCTTTTTCAAGTTGAATTTTACTAGTTGCTTCCTGTTCTGCTAAATGATTGAGTGTTTCTATATTATCATTCAAAGTGTGTACGGAATGTTCTGTTTCTTCAGCTTGATGAACAGCTCCATGAGCTACTTCTTGAACCAAACTGGATATGCCATCAGATACGCCTTTCATTTCATTGGCAATAGTAGAAAATTTTACAATGAAATTATGCATATCATCTGTTCCACCCTTTAAAAATAGAAAATCCTTTTGAATATTTTCTTTGATTTGATTAATAGATTCTATATAATTTTCAAATTCATCTCCAGTTTTTATTTCAGCATTTCCTTCAAAATCTAAATCAGATAATTTGATGAGCTCTTCTTGAACATTTTTGATTGGAGATAAAACAATACTACTGATAAAAAATGATATACCTCCTATAAGAATAGTTTTTATAATTGGACCTAAAAGTGAAGCATTGCCAAATGGAATAAATAATAAAATAAAAGTAATAATACCAATAGATATGGAAATTTTTACAGGGATGCTTTTGATAAAACCATAAGATAAAATATGGTTGATTTTATATTTTTTACTTATTTTATTATCTTTTTCAAGGGTAATATGTACTTTCATATAATAAGTTCCATCTTTGTCTTTTCCTTTTTCCAAATTTTCTACTTCTATTTTTTCATTAAAAAAAGAAGCACTTCCTTCTAATAATCCTAAGAAGTAATCAGACATTCCTCTTTTGGACTTATATAAAATTTCAATTTTTTTAGGACCGATTTCCTTTGCAATAAGTCTTGGAGGTTTTGCACCACTGATCATTTTAGTAAGTTGTGAATGCACATGATCCATCATCATCAAAAAGCTTTTTAGACTATATCTTTCAAAATAAGATGGAAACCAAGAACGAAATGTTTCAATATTACTTTTTCCTAGCTCATGCCATATAGAGGATGAAGATTTTCCAACAAGTTTTCCGATAGATTCTATGATTTTCATAGACTCATCATCTGGAATATCTTCTAGGGGAGTGATGATTTTATCACTATCCCAACCTATTGATTGTGTAGCCTTTTGTACAGTTTCTTTTCCATATAATTTTTCTAGACTGTTTACCCAAGTAGATACTACAGTACCCTTCATAACATTTCCTCCTAAACATTCAATTAATAATTTTATTATATTATATCTAAGAACACAAAACAATCACATCTATGGTATGTATACCTAAAGAAAATTTTTTAAAACATGTATAAAAAAATAAAAATTGGAAAAAATTAAGATGGAAGAAAATCCATTCCATTTAAAAGTCTTTGGACTTTTGGATGCACCTTATTCCCACCCACAACTCATCATAAGAAAAGGGTAGCTATTAAGTTACCCTTTTCTTGTTTAAAGAAGAATATTTATTGAAAGAAGGAATAATATGAAAAAGATTTGGATTCCTCAACGAGTATACTTTGAACCTGCTGCCATGGAATTTCCTATAGGAAAAAGAATAGGGTCATTTTGTAAAGAGCATAATATTCCTATTTTACAAACTACTTCTCATAATCAAGTAAGAGGAATTCCTGGTAAAACAGAAAAAGAGAAATTTGCCAATGCTAAAAAAACATTAGTGGTAGGAACAAAAAAGAGTTTAAAATTAGAAGTATGCAAGCCTTCAGCGGATTATCAGTTTTCTCTTATGACCAATTGTCCAGGAAATTGTGAATATTGTTATTTATATACAACTCAAGGGAAAAAGCCTTATGTAAGGGTATATGTAAATACAGATGAAATTTTTAATACCATTCAAAAATATATACAAGAAAAAGCTCCCAATACAACAGTATTTGAGGTAGCTAGTACAGGAGATCCATTATCTGTAGAGCATATTACGGGAAGTCTAAAAGAGACAATTGAATATTTTGGAACACTTTCATACGGAAAATTAAGAGTAGTGACCAAATTTTCAAATGTAGACTCAATCCTTGATGCAAAACATAATGGAAATACTAGATTTCGATTTTCTATTAACTCAGATTATGTAAGTCATAATTTTGAACATAATACAGATTCTTTACAAAATCGGTTAGAAGCTGCAGAGAAAATAGGAAAAGCAGGGTATCCACTAGGTTTTATTATTGCACCTATTATGATTTATACCAACTGGAAAGAAGAATACAAAACATTGATAAAAATGCTCCATGAGCATATACATTTTGTAGAGAATGATTCTATCACTTTTGAACTCATACAACATAGATTCACAAAAAATGCAAAAGATGTTATTTTAAATCGTTATCCAAATACCAAATTAGACATGGATGAAGAAAAAAGACAATTGAAATATGGGAAATATGGGAGAATGAAATATGTCTATCCAAAGGAAGAAGCATTAGAAATAAAAAATTATTTGTCTGATTGGATTATGAAATATTTCAAAAACGCAAAAATTGAGTATTTTACATAAGTGTCATTGCCCAGTAGTTTATAATGTGGTACAATTTATTAAAATTCAAAGGAATGGGGGATGATTATGAAAACGGATATTCAAATTGCACAAGAAGCAAAAATGCTTCCTATCAAAGAGATAGGAGAGCAAATGGGATTAGAGGAAGATGATCTGGAGTTTTATGGGAAGTATAAAGCAAAAATATCATTAGATGCATATAAAAAGCGAAAAAATCAACCAGATGGAAAATTAATTTTAGTGACTGCTATTAATCCTACTGCTGCTGGAGAAGGAAAAACAACTACCAATGTAGGTCTTAGTATGGGACTGAATAAAATAGGAAAAAAAACCATTACGACTTTAAGAGAACCATCTTTAGGACCAGCTTTTGGGGTAAAGGGAGGAGCTGCTGGAGGAGGATATGCTCAAGTAGTACCTATGGATGATATTAATCTTCACTTTACAGGAGATATTCATGCCATTACCACTGCAAATAATTTATTAGCAGCTTTAATAGACAATCATATTCATCAAGGAAATAAACTGAATATAGATTCTAGAAGAATTATATGGAAAAGATGTTTAGATATGAATGATAGAGCTCTTAGAAATATTGTAATTGGACTTGGAGGAAAAGTAAATGGAGTTCCAAGAGAAGACGGATTTGATATTTCTGTAGCATCAGAAATTATGGCCATATTATGTCTTTGTGATGATATTGAAGATCTTAAAAATAGATTAGGAAAAATGATTATAGGATATACATATGATGATCAGCCTGTTACAGCAAAGGATTTAAATGCTACTGGATCTTTAGCTCTTCTTTTAAAGGATGCAATAAAGCCTAATTTAGTTCAAACTTTAGAAAATACACCAGCTATTTTACATGGAGGACCTTTTGCCAATATAGCCCATGGATGTAATAGTGTCATTGCTACAAAAATGGCTTTGAAGCTTTGTGATTATGTAGTAACAGAAGCAGGATTTGGTGCAGATTTAGGAGCAGAAAAATTCTTTGATATCAAATGTAGATTTGCAGGATTAAGACCAGATGCTACTGTTATTGTAGCTACAGCAAGAGCACTTAAAAATCATGGAGGAGTATCAAAAGAATATTTAAATGAAGAAAATTTAGAAGCTCTTGAAAAAGGATTTGGAAATTTAGAAAAACAAATAGAAAATATTAAAAAATATGGAGTTTCTACTGTTGTGGCAATCAACAAATTTCCTACAGATACAGAAACTGAATTAAAATTTATAGAAACAGCATGTGCCCACCTTGGAGTAAGTGTAGTATTATCAGATGTATGGGCTAAAGGAGGAGAGGGAGGTATATCTCTTGCAGAAAAAATCGTAGATTTGTGTGAAAATAATCAGTCAAATTTCAAACCTCTTTATGATACTAATCTCCCTATTAAGGAAAAAGTTTCTGTTATTGCCAAGGAAATCTATGGAGCAGATGGCGTTGAGTTTACATCTAAAGCACAAAAGGAAATTCAAAAGTATGAAAAATTAGGACTAGATCAAATGCCTATATGTGTAGCCAAAACTCAATATTCGTTGTCAGATAATCCAAAGCTTTTAGGACGACCTAAAGGATTTACCATTACAGTAAGAGATGTAAAGGTTTCAGCTGGAGCAGGATTTTTATTAGTACTTACAGGCGATATTATGACTATGCCTGGGCTTCCAAAAGTACCTGCTGCCAATCATATTGACCTATTAGAAGACGGAACAATTGTAGGACTATTTTAGAATAGAGGTGACTAGATGTCCATTATTGTAAATGAAGAAAATAAAGTATACGAAGGAAATGAAATTTCAAAAATTATTCATGATACAACAGAGTTTGATATTGTAAAAGACATTTCAGATCGAACAAAGAGAGAAGATGTTTTAGGGTTTATATTGCAGTGTGATGCAGAAACTTTAAAAAAGGAATTAGAAGAAGAGATAGATATTTCTATAGAAGAAAATGAAGAAGAGTACATATCAGAATTGATGAATAAAGCAGATGAATATGCAGTAGAGATCGAAGAAAATTTGCTTGAGGATTTAATTGCTTATTATTATGCATATGAATACGATGAAGACCAAGAAATTATTAAAAGTATATTAGTAGTATCCTTTGAAGAACTTGGAGAAAGAAAGCTTAAAGATGTAGGAAATAGAATGATTACTGTGGTAGGGGATTAAGATGAAGAATTTTCTTCATCTTTTTTCAATGAAAAATAAAGATGATTATGATACACTATGTAGATATAAGAATAAAATAGAGGTGAAGCAATGGAAAATAAAAGTATAATAGGAATTATTTTATTTTTTTTCTTTGTGATGATAGGAGGATTTGTAGGACTCTTTGTAGGACATGCTTTTTCGAAAACATCACAACCTGTTTCGATTCCTGTAGCTAAAGTACAACCTGAAACAACAGATGATGAAATTTCTGACTCAGAAGAGAAAGATAAGGAAATACCTTCCATTGAAATAGATGAGTTAGAGGATTTAAATTATGTACTAGATATATGGAAACAAATTATGCTTCAAACAGCAAATCAAAAGATGGATAAAAAAGATGCTATAGAAAAGATGTATACTCTCTCAAATGAAACATATAAAAGAAATGTTCCTCAAGGAGCTTCTTTATATAGAATAAAAAATATACTATTAAATAATGGAAAAGATAATTTTAAAGATTTTACTTATTCTAGTATTGATTATCATGGAGAAAATATAGCTTATGTTCATGTGAAAGAAACTTATGAAACAAAAGAATATTCATATATATTGAAATTTATCAAAGAAAAAAATCAATGGGGCTTTGCGGCTCAATTAAGAGAAAGAGGCATATAATGAAAAAATGGATTGTATTTTTTATGATCTTATTTCTTTTTCAAATAAAAGCTTATGCAGATCCAGTTATATTAGAAGAAAATAATATGACACCAGATAAAAATTCTTCTATGGACATCATTTCTACCAATAGCCAAATACATATAAAAAATAAAAAATGTTATATTGAAAATGATTTTATTTTTAAAAATTTTAAAAAAGAAAAGATGACGATGGGTATTTTATATGATGGGGTATATGATGTAAAAATTTCTTCGGAAGAGAAAGAAATATCTACTTTTATACACAAAGGACAAAAAAATCAAAAATGGTATATTTGGGAAATACCTACTACAAAAGAACAAGTAAATGTAAAGATTTCTTATTGTAAAGAAAATATTATAGATCCTTTAGGAGGAGAGAATATTAGATATTCTTTACCACAAAATCATATTCATTATGGAAAAGTTACCTTTATTTTTGATGAGGGGTTAGATCCTCAAGATATTAAAGTAAAAGGATATGAAAAATATGAGAAGAAAGAACAAGTAAATATAGAGATGAATCCTAAAGAAAATGAAATGGTTTGGACTATATATGATCATATGAATCCCTTTAACATTGAATTATACTATAGAGATTATAGAAAAATAGAAAAAGAAAAATTATTAGATCAAGAAAAAAGAACTCAAAAAGAAATAAAAGAGATAAAAGAATTAGGAAAAAAAGCATATGATTCTTATATAAATGGAGAATATGAGAAATCAATAGAGTATATAAATGATATGGATTTATATAAAAAAAATAAGAATAAAGAAGTTTCAGAGTATGCTTTAAAAATGACAAATTTTTTGGATTATTATAGAGGATGTATCTACCAAACAAAAGGAAATACCAAAGATGCCATTTATTATTTTAAAAGTAGTGGAATTCTTTATAATAGAAATCTTTATGATCTTATTAATCTATATCATAATACAGGAAGTTTAGATGAGTATACAAAACTTTTAAAAGAAATTATGGAGAAAGAAGAGAGACAATCAGGAATAAGAATATGGGCTGAGCAAGAAATAGATCATCTACCTAATGGATTGAAAGAGCAGTATGGGATAGAAAAAAAATATGAAATAAAAGAAGAGAAAAATATAAAAAAAGATGAACAAAAATTTTCTTTTAAGGGTTTTTGGTTTTTTCATATGGGAATTACGGTCTTATTTTTGGTAGTATTTTGGAATATTAAAAAAAGATAGCAAATTAAAAAGGCAAAGGATAATCCTTTGCCTTTTTAATTTATAACATAATTTGTGCTAATATTCCAGCCGTTAAAAAAGATATGATAAAGCTTCCGATCCATATAAGAGCTGATTCTTGCCAGCTTCTTTCTTTAAAGATTACCATAATGGCTGCAATACAAGGTACAAATAAAGTAATCGCTACTAAAGAGATCACTACTTGTATAGGATTTAAAAGACCTTTATCAGCTAGTCCAGTAAGTCCAGCAGCACCAAAATCTCTTCTAATAATACCCATAATAAAAGTTTGAGCTGTTTCTTTAGGAAGTTTTAAAAATCCCACAGTAATAGGTGATAAAGCATCAGATATCATATCAAGTGCATGAGTGTATTGAAGAATTGTAATAATTACAGCTCCTAAAACAAATAAAGGTCCTGCTTCTTCAATAAACATTTTAGATTTTAAATATGTTTTTTTCAAAACATTTTTTAAAATAGGCATTCGAATAGGAGGCAAATCAATTAATAGATCTGTAGATTCTCCAGGCATAACTTTATTTAAAATGGTTCCTGTGAGTGCAAATACAATAAATATTGTCATTACATATAATAAAAGCATTTTCCCCCCAAGTGGAGCAATGAGTCCCACAATAACCCCAAGCTGTGCAGAGCATGGAATGGCAAGACCTAAAAGCATAGTTGCAATAAATCTTTCTCTTTTAGAACCTAAAAGACGTGTAGTAATGGTTGCCATAGTTACACAGCCAAAGCCTAAAATAATAGGGATAATAGCTCTTCCATTTAAACCTAAAAATGTCAGTAGTCGATCTACCAATGCAGCAATTCTAGGAAGGTATCCTGAGTCTTCCATAATAGAAAGTACAAAGTAAAAACCAACTACTAATGGAAGAAGTAGACCAAATAAATAAATAGGTGCCATTGTGAGAATTCCAAATTCTCCTATTAATAATTGACCTATAAAGCTTCCTTCATGAACAAAATTTTTCAATAGATTCATAATAAAATCATAATAATATTGACCCATAATGATTTCTTCGGTGATTCCTACTATAGTTTGAGCTACAAATACTCCAATGAGCTCATAAGTTAAAAACAAAACAAAAAATAAAATAGGAATACCTGTAATAGGTTTAAGCATCCATCTTCCAAGTTTTGTTTTAAAGGATGCACCTTGATTGGTTTGGGATATGACTTCTTCTACAATATGATCTACTCTGGCTCTTCTCCATTTATAAATTTCTTCTCTTTGACCATACTTGTTTTCTAGATTATGACGAGTGAGTACATTTTCATCTTCTTCTACTACTAAAAGGGCTTCAGCTTCTACATCTACTTTATCAATAACTTGATCCATCAATTCTTTTACATTAGCAATTCTATTTCCTACCTTTGCTCTTTCTAAAGCTTCTAGTATTTGAGTGATTCCTTCTTTTTTAGTTGCAGTAGTAGGAATTACTTCAACACCTAACTTTTTAGAAAGTTCTTCTATATTAATTTTAAGGCCATTTCTTTTTACTTCATCCATCATATTTAATGCGATGACAACAGGAATGCCCATATCAATAATTTGTTGCGTTAAAAAAAGATCTCTTTCTAAATGAACGGCATCTACTACATTTAATATTACATCTGCAAATAAAATCACATCTCTGGCGACTCTTTCCTCATCATTGAAAGAGGAGACACCGTATACTCCAGGAGTATCCATAACAACATGATCCTTATATTGGCCCATACTGATATCTACAGTTGTACCAGGAAAATTGGAAACATCTACATAAAGGCCAGTTAAAGCATTAAAGAAAACGGATTTTCCCACATTTGGATTGCCTGCCAAAACAATTTTGTTTGCTCCTTTTGGTATGGCCATATTGCAGACAGGATTGTGACAACTCATAAAAAACCTCCTTCATAAAGACTATGATATAGATTGAATAGTTATTTTCTTTGCTAAATTTCTTCCAATGGCTATTTCTTGCATTCTATTTTGAAGGATAATAGGACCTGCAGGAAGTTTCTCAGAACAAATTAATTTTGCTCCCTCATAGATTCCCAAACGAATAGCTTGTGCTCGAATGGTAGCATCAGGGATATGAATAATTTCTAACTTTTGACCTTTTGAAATTGTATCTAATGTCATAAAATAACCTCCTTGAAAATACAAAATGAAAAATATTATCAAAAGAAAAAAATATGTAACTTTAAGTCGATATCATAAGAATACAACAAATGAGAATGATTGTCAATGTTTAAAGATATATTTCTAAAAATATTTATTTTCAAAAAATAAAGTGAGTGTATATTTTAAATTTGTAATATATAGTTGATACATATAATGTTTATATATTTTAGGGTGAATATTCAAAAAAATATTTCTCAATATTATTATGTTTCATATTTTTATAAATCAGTTTTAGTGATGAATGAAAGGGATATAGATTGATAGAAGAAATTCAATGAAAATTGTGTTATAATAGGAATATTAGTATTTTACAAGTGAGGAGGCGTGGCCTATGAAAGTAAAGGATTATACCATCTATAGTCCATTGTCTATTCAAGAGAATAAAAGCCTTGATCATGCAAAAACATTATTTAAAAATCATTTTTTAGAGTTTATTCCTATTGTGGATCAACTTGGTCATATTCAAAATATTATATCAAGAAATAGTATGTATGAAATTATGTTAGACCAACAGCTTTCATTTGCCAGCATTGATGAACTTATAAAAGAGAAATTTGTAATGGTAGAAGAAGATGATCATATAGAGAAGGTATTTCCAGTTATAGACCAATATATTGTAGTAGTAGATGAAAATAAATGTTTTAAAGGATTTATTCAGAAAGATAAAATTATAAAAGATTATTTTCATAACCAACAATATTTGGCAAATGAATTGTATACTATACTAGATTCTACTTATAATGGGATTATTGCTATTAATCAAAATCAAAATATTATTGTTTATAATCACTCAGCAGAAACGATCCTTGGGTATAAGGTAGAAGAGGTTATGGGAAAGAATATTTCTGAGATTTTGGAAGAAACTAGACTTCCCGAAGTTTTGAAAACTGGAGAAAAGGAATTAGGGAAAAAAGAAATTTTTAATGGAAGAATGTTAATTATAAATAGAACGCCTATTATAAAGAATGATGAAATTGTTGGAGCCGTTGCCATCTTTCAAGATATTACAGACTTAAAGAGAATGACTCAAGCATTAGAAAATGAAAAAAATGCTACAGAAATATTAAGAACTATTATTGATAAAGCATATGAGGGAATCATAGTAGTGAATGAAAATGGATATATAACTATGATCAATAAACCTTATGCAGAATTTTTGGAACGGAAAAAGGAAGATATTATAGGAAAACATGCTACAGAAATTATTGATACTACAAGACTTCACATTGTGGTAAAAACTGGAAAAGAAGAATTGGGAGAAGTTCAAAAGGTAAGAGGGAAAAATATTGTAGTCATGAGAGTTCCTATTTACAAAGAAGGAAAAGTAGTAGGAGCTATTGGAAAAATAATGTTTAAAGATATACAAGAAGTCAATGTATTAGCATCTCGCGTGAATCAAATGGAAAATGAACTAAAATATTATAAAAATGCACTCAAGGAAGTAAGTGGTGTAAAATATAGTTTTGAAAATATTATTGGAGTAAGTAGTAAATTAAAAGAAACAAAATATTTAGCTGAAAAAGCTACACACACGAATTCTAATGTGCTCATTCGAGGAGAGAGTGGTACAGGTAAAGAGCTTTTTGCACATGCTATTCATGCAGCAAGTAATAGAGTGATGGGACCTTTTATTAAAGTAAATTGTGCAGCCATTCCAGCAGAACTTTTAGAGTCAGAATTATTTGGATATGAAGAAGGTGCTTTTACAGGTGCCAAAAGAGGAGGAAAAATAGGAAAGTTTGAAATGGCCAATGGAGGCAGTATTTTTTTAGATGAAATCGGAGATATGCCTCATAGTATGCAAGCAAAACTTTTAAGAGTTCTTCAAGAAAAAGAAGTAGAAAGAGTAGGAGGAATAAAAAATATTCCTTTAGATGTAAGAATTATTGCAGCTACCAATAGGAATCTTGAAGAAATGGTGAAAAATGGAGAATTTCGAGAGGATTTATATTATAGATTAAATGTAATGAGTGTTCATATACCTTCTCTTTCTGAAAGAATAGATGATTTAGAACCTCTTATTCATTATTTGCTCAAAAAAATATCAGAACAAGTAGGAAATTATGTAACAAAAATTTCACAAGATGCTATCCATCATTTAAAAAATTATTCATGGCCAGGAAATGTAAGAGAACTTGAAAATGTTTTAGAAAGAGCGATTAACTTAGTCGATTATGGAAAACAAATAGAAGTAGATCATCTTCCTATGCATATTCGAAAAATAGAAGTAACTACAAAAACAAGAGGGGATAAAGATCTCAAACAAATATTAGATGAGGTGGAAAAAGAAACAATATTAGATTGCTTAAATAGATTAAATGGAAATAGAACGAAAGCTGCTAAAGTTTTAAATATTAGTAGATCTAGTTTATATGAAAAGCTTTGGAAATATGGAATTGAATAAATATTATTTTATGGAAAAAGAAGGAATATTGTAAGTTGTATAGAATAAGTACCTATTAAGAAGTTCCTTTTTAGATTTGGAAATGCTACAGAAGTGGGCACCTATAGGTGCCCAAATTTTTTTGTATGGGAATTTTAAAAAATTGGTACATCTCCTGACAATTGATAAATGACATCTTTTCTTTCTACAATGATTTGGATTTTTTTCTTCATTTCTTCATTTTTTTGTATATGTTGAATAAGTTCTTTTGTAGGATTGATAGCAACAGGATATTTAACCATTTCAAACATAGAAAAATCTCCATTTGTATCTCCATAAGCATAACTTTCATTCATGTGAATATTATATTTTTCTTTAAAGAAAAGGATCGCATCTTTTTTATTTTCAGAATCCCACATTTGTTTGATTTCACCTGTAAAATTTCCATTTTCATCTATTAGATACTCAGTTCCTTTAAAATCGTGTACTGCATATTTATTAGCCATTTTTTCTACAAGATGAGTAGGACTTCCTGAAATAAAAATCACTTTATGACCCTGTTGTTGATGCCATGTAATTTTCTCACGAGTATATCGATAAACTCGATCTCCTTTCAAATGAATGACTTGATTGGCAATAAAGTCTATTTGAGATTTATTAAGGCCCTTCATAGAATCGATATATAAAGTTGCGATTTCAAGAAGATAATCATCATAATTTCCTTGTCTTTTATCCCAATTATTATAAGTGTCTTTGACATGACTGTGCCAAAGGGTAGGATCTAACACTTCGTATTTTAGAAGCTTTTTAAAATGTTCTACCATTAGGGAGTTTCTGTATAAAGTTCCATCAATATCAAAAAAAGCTGCAATTGTCATATTTTTACCTCCTGTATATTTAAATCAATGTAATGTATATGTATTGTAATATATTATATTGTACTATGTTTTTATCTTTCATAATACCATTTATGGATTATATTAACAATGATTTTAAACGAAATTTTAATTTATAAATATGATATGATCATAAAGAGATAGTGTAAACATTAAATTACAAATAGTAATATAGGAGAGGAGGCTTTTTAATTAGATTTAAATGTATAAATTACATATATATTGTAAAAGATTAAGGTTTATTTAAGGTTAAGATGATAATAAATTAAGCTAGGTATTTTATAATGGGTAATATATTAAATATAAGGAGTGATCATAAATATGAAAAATAAATTTTTATTAACAGCTATGGTTATGATTTTAGCAGTATCCGTTTCTGTAGCAGGATGTGGCAAAACTGAAAAGGATAAAACACAAGATGATCAAACAAATATGGAACAAACAGATCAAAATACGGATGATATGAAAAAAACACAAAAATTTGAAAGCTTTGGATTAGAATATAAACTTTCAGATTCTTGGGCAAAGGCAGTTGAAGAAAATACCCTTAGTTTAGAACCATATGGGGGTCAAGAGTCAGACAAAGAAAGAGAGATATTTGGTGAATTTGGATTTTCTTTTGTATCCAAAGAAGATATTAAATATATACAAGATCAAATGAAAGATGTAAAAACAGAAGAAGAACAAATGAAATTAATGATAGATTTTCAAAGTAAGTTTAAACCATTATTGAATATAGTTATTTTTAATAAAGACAAAGTAACGGATACAGGAAAAAATGAAGCGATTCATAAATTTAAAAATCATGAAAAATTAGGAGAGAAAGAGAATTATGAATTTTATTTTTTATATAATGATCAATATGATGATACAGGATTAAGTGATAATTCTAAAAAAGAATTTAAAGAAATAGTGGATGGCATTGAAGAATTTAAGAAATCCATAAAAATTTTTACCCCAATAACAGAAGAAGAAAAAATTAAAAATAGTGGAGTACAAAATATTGGAGATATTCAAACAAAAGATATTCATGGTAAATCTGTAGATAAAAGCATTTTTAAAGAAAATAAGTTAACGATAGTGGATATATGGGCAACTACTTGTGGACCTTGTGTGCAAGCTATGCCTGAACTTCAAAAACTAAAAGAAGAATTAAAAAAAGATCAAATCAATGTAATAGGAATTGTTGCAGATGCTGTTGATGATGAAACTATTGAAATTGCTAAGAAAATTGTAGATAAAAAAGGTGTAAAATATATGGATCTAGTGCCAGATGAAACTTTACAAAATGGTATACTACAAAGTATAACAGGAACCCCTACATTTATTTTTGTAGATGGTGATGGAAATATAGTAGGCAACCCAATTATCGGTGCTGATATTGAAAATATAAAGAAACAAGCGTTGGATTTAGTACAAAATGTGAAATAAATATATTCTACAATTGAAATTTTCAAAAAGAAAAGATGGTTTGAAAGGGGATGTATATGAGCAAAAGTAAAACACTAACTTATGGAGTCTTACTAGGAAGTATATGTATGATAGGAGCTGGCATATACAGAAATGAAGTAAATATAGTTTTAAAAAAAGCAGTTAATTTATGTTTGGAGTGTATAGGAATTGGATAAAAGAACTTTAACTCAAATTATTGCAAGTATAGCTGCTAATGGGAATATCAAAGGCTTTTTTGAAGGAAATATATTTAAAGGTAATTCTAAAAAACTATGCGTTCCAGGGTTAAATTGTTATTCTTGTCCAGGAGCATTAGGATCTTGTCCAATAGGTTCTCTTCAAGCAGTGATAGGAAGTATAAAATATAATTTCTCATTTTATGTAATTGGATTTATGTCTTTGATGGGGATTATATTTGGTAGATTTATTTGTGGATGGATATGTCCTTTTGGATTTATTCAAGATTTATTCTACAAAATACCATTTCCTAAAGTAGATGTGAATAAAAAAGTCAATAACTATTTGAAATATCTAAAATATGTGATATTGCTTATATTTGTAATCATTCTTCCTCTGGTTTTAGTCAATGATGTAGGAATGAGTGACCCTTATTTTTGCAAGTATATTTGTCCTGCTGGAACACTAGAAGGAGGAATACCTTTAGTTTTAATGAATGAATCATTAAGAGATACGGTTGGATATTTGTTTACATGGAAAGTAACTCTTTTGATCCTTACGGTTATATCTTCTATGATGATATACAGACCTTTTTGTAGATATATTTGTCCTTTAGGAGCATTTTATTCATTATTCAATCCTATAAGTTTTTATCAGTTAAAAGTAGATAGGGATAAATGTACTGAGTGTAGAGCTTGTTCAAAAAAATGTAAAATGAATATAGAAATCTATAAAAATCCTAATAGTATGGAATGTATAAGATGTGAAGAATGTATAGGAAGATGTCCTACAAAAGCAATTACAAGAAATCTTATAAGGAAAGATTGATAGTTTAAAAAACCACAAACATAATGTTTGTGGTTAAATATATTCTGCAAAATTTTTACCAAGTTGAAAGCATTGTTCTAAAGTTTCTTCAGAAGGTGTAAATTTCTTTTGTAGGGGTTCAAAAGGCATTTTAAAAGCCATTTGTTTTAATATTCCATGTGCCATTTTGATTCCTTCTCCACTCCATCCGAAAGATCCAAAAACTCCTGCAATTTTCCCCATATTTGCCATAGGATCAATAATAGATAAAAGATCCCATATAGGTTTTACCATAGTTTTATTAATGGTAGGAGAACCAATTAAAATTCCTTTAGATGTATTGATCATTTCATGTAGAGTTGCAAGATCTTCTTTTTCTGCATCTACAAACTTTACTTTTGCACCAGCAGCTTCCAATCCTTCTTTTATTTTTAGGGCCATCATTTCGGTATTTTTGTAAGCAGAAAGATAAACTACAGTTACTTGTTTTTGATTTCTGGTATTCATTTCCTCTTGAGACCAGTTAAAATAGTTTTGTATATTTTCCTCTGGCTTTTCTGATAAAATAGGGCCATGAGACGTTAATATAATTTTGATAGGAAGATTTTTTATTTTTTCATGAGCTTTTAAATAATGTTGAGCAAAAGGCTTCATAATACAATTGTAGTAGTGTTTAGATGCATCCTCATATTCATTTTTATGAACCTCTAAAGCATCTATACTACAGTAATGAGAACCAAAGCAGTCACAACTAAATAATACTTGATCAGCTTCACTATAGACAAACATAGTATCAGACCAATGTAGAAAAGGAGCAGTAATAAAGGTGAGTTTTCGACTTCCAATATCTAAAGTTTCACCATCAGAGATAATATGCATTTTAAATTCTTGGTTAACTTGTTCTTTTAAAAAGATACCTGCAGCTTTTGTGCAAAAAACTTCTATATGAGGATTGACTTCTAATATGTATTTTAAGCTTCCTGCATGATCTGGTTCTGTATGATTGATAATGACATAGTCAATAGATTGAAGATCTATTAATTTAGAAAGTTTTTCAAGATATTCTCCTTTAAAATTACTTTTTACAGTATCTATTAAAACTTTTTTCTCGTCATCAATAAAATAAGAATTATACGTAGAACCGTACGGAGTATGCATGATAATATCAAACACTTCTAAATTTGGATCTAGTACACCTGCCCAATAAATTTTATTTTTGATTTCAAAAGTATTCATAAAACATTCCTCCTTCTTTGTTTATATGTACATATTATTATGTGCTCTATGAGGACATAATATTTCTTGACAAATGAGTTAATCATTTTCTTGAAGAATATCTACAAGATTTTTAATGATTCGAGCTGTCATTCCCCATATGACATATTCATTATAAAAATAAAATAAAACAGGATATTTACCAGTACGCCATTTATAGTCTTTTCCACTAGGAATCATATGAAAAGGAAAATCATTTGGCATCTGAGCATGAAGATCTACATAATGCAGAATAGGTTTATTTTCTATAAAAAAATTTAAAGGAACTGTAAAAATTTTTGAAACTTCATCTTTGTTAAAATGAATTTTTTCTATAGGTATATTTTTAAGAGTTCCTAAAAAAGGATAAAGAATAAGGTTATAAGGAAGGACTAAAAAATCTAAATCTCCTAGAATACATATATTTGTAGGAGAGACATTTAATTCTTCACAAGTTTCTCGAATGGCGCATTCATAAGGAGATTCATTTTGTTCTAATTTTCCTCCAGGAAAACATATTTCTCTTGGTTGGATACTTAAATTTTCAGATCGAACTTCAAATAAAAGTTCAAGTTCATCTTTAACTTTTATAATAGGTACCAAAACAGAAAAAATATCATATTTTCCTTCAGGAGTAGCTTGTCTTTCTTTTATTTTTTGTTTTATATTATCTATATTCATAAAATCACCCAATCTTAATGTTAAAGTTAATGTAAAAGTTTATATATGAAAGTATTTAGAAAGTACTGAGTTTGTAGACAAAGTCATAAAAAACGTCACTGATTTTCAAATTTGGAAAATATGAAGAAACGATTGAAAATAGCATTACAAACTCGCTATGCTCAAACAGTGTAATGCTAATGATTTTCTCACTTATTCTATATTTTCACAAATTCTCAATAAATGTTCCTAATTTTTATGACTTTGCTAAAATATAGTTTGTCAGCAGACTGAGTACTTAGAAAGTACTTACTTATAGTATACAATATTTTTGAACAATTAAAAATATTTTTTCTTTCCAAAAAAATATTTAAATAAACAAAAAGAACAGGAAAACCTGTTCTTTAATTTTTAAAACTGTGTATAGGTGCAGGAATCCTTCCTCCACGATTTACAAAATCACAACTAGAGAATTTACTAACTGGCATAATAGGAGCGCTACCTAAAAGACCTCCAAAATGAACTTCATCACCTAATTTCTTTCCGTATACTGGGATCAGTCTTACAGCAGTTGTTTTTTGGTTAATCACACCAATAGCTGCTTCATCAGCAATAATACCGGATATGGTTTCCCAAGGAGTATCTCCAGGTATTGCAATCATATCCAGACCTACAGAGCATACACAAGTCATAGCCTCTAACTTTTCTAAATTTAATGAGCCTATATTTACTGCGTGAATCATCCCTTCATCTTCACTTACAGGAATAAATGCACCACTTAATCCACCTACACGTGATGATGCCATAATTCCACCTTTTTTTACTGCATCGTTGAGTAAAGCCAAAGCTGCTGTGGTTCCTGGAGCGCCACAGCTTTCGATACCTATTTCTTCTAAAATTCTACCTACACTATCTCCTACAGCAGGAGTCGGAGCAAGAGATAAATCTATAATCCCAAAAGGAACATTGAGCCTTTTAGATGCTTCGGCTCCTACTAATTGTCCCATTCTAGTAATTTTAAATGCAGTTTGTTTAATGGTTTCAGAAACCATATCAAAACTTTTCCCTTTTACTTTTTCTAGAGCTGCTTTGACTACACCAGGACCACTTACACCAATATTGATAATAGATTCTGCTTCGCCTACACCATGAAAAGCACCAGCCATAAAAGGATTATCTTCTACTGCATTTGCAAAGACTACAAGCTTTGCACAACCAATACTATCTTGATCTTTTGTAAGGAAAGCAGTTCTTTTGATAATTTGTCCCATATCTTTTACTGCATCCATATTGATGCCAGTTTTTGTGGAACCAATATTTACAGATGAGCAAACCATATCTGTAGAAGCTAAAGCTTCTGGAATAGAATTGATAAGAATTTGATCTCCCTTAGAATATCCTTTATGAACTAAAGCAGAGAAGCCTCCTATAAAATTTACACCTACGGCTTTAGCTGCATCATCTAATGTTTTTGCAAAAGCTACATAATCTGTATCTGTACTAGATTGAGCAATGAGGGAGATAGGTGTTACAGAAATTCTTTTATGAATGATGGGAACTCCATATTCTTTTTCTATTTCTTCTCCTACCTTTACTAGATTTTGTGCATAATTTGTAATTTTATCATACATTTTTATTCTTGATTTTTTACCATCTGTATCACAGCAATCTAATAAAGAAATACCCATAGTAATCGTTCGAATATCTAATTTTTCTTTTTCAATCATGTGGATGGTTTCTAGAATATGATTAGAATTCATATTGTTCATCTCCTATTGTGAAATTTTGTGCATAGCTTCAAATATTTCTTCATGTTGAATTTTGATAGAAACTCCTAAGTATTCACCTATATTACTTAGTTTTTGTTGGATAGCTTCAAAGCTACAATTGATTTTTTGAAGATCTACAATCATAATCATAGTAAAATAATCTTGTAAAATAGTTTGACTAATATCTAATACATTGATTTGATTTTCAGCCAAAGTACTTGTGACTTTAGAAATAATCCCGATTTTATCTTTCCCAATTACTGTAACTACTGCTTTCATTACAAATCATCTCCTTGTATAATTGAATATAAACAAAAAAAGACTATATAGATATAGTCTCTGGAGAGTTATATCCTCTGTCCTTTTACCTGAGAGATTCACCATACTATGGCTTTCCCCTTCGGTGCTCTTAAGAGTCTCTCCAGAGGTTCGTCCAATAGCGGTTGATCATCTTCCACTATCTTCATCCGACCCTATTTAATTATGTTAAGTATTGTAACATAAAAGAGAAGAGACAATCAAGTGTAAATTATAAAAGCATCATGCTTAATAAAAATAAATAGTGATATTGGAAATGTATTGAATTTATTGAATATATTGATGTTTTCTATTTTTAACAAAATCCGATATACTATAACAAAGGAGGAGTGATATAATGAAAAAAGTATTAATTAGTTCAGCTCTAGCCCTTCTATTGTCTGCAACAGCGATGCCTTTAGGTGCTGAAGCTGCTACACAGTATTGTACAACTACATCAGGAAATACAACATGGAGATATGTGCAAAAATATCAAACTAAATTAAATTGGTATAAAATGAATCATTATACAGTAAGAACATCTGATTCAAAGCAAGTGACTAATCCAAGTACACCGGTTCAAGAACAAAAAAGTGTTCAGACACCATCTAATACAACACAAACCACTCAAACCACTCAAACCACTCAAAATAACTCATCTACCCAAACCTCTCAAACAGACACACAGCAACGTGCATATGAAAAAGAAGTAGTAACACTTGTAAATATAGAAAGAGAAAAAAATGGATTGAAGCCATTAAAAGAAAATACAGAGCTTTCAAGAGTAGCGAGATTTAAATCGGATGATATGAAAGAACAAGGATATTTTTCGCATACTTCACCAATTTATGGTTCACCATTTGAAATGATGAAGAATTTTGGTATAAAATATTCTTATGCAGGAGAAAACATAGCCAAAGGACAAAGAACTCCTGAAGAAGTAGTAAAGGCATGGATGAATTCAGCTGGACATCGTCAAAATATTTTAAATGCAAACTATACAGAAATTGGTGTAGGGTATACAAAGGATGCTAATGGAACGGCTTATTGGACTCAAATGTTTATAAAGCCACAATTATAAGAAATACATAGCATGCATATGTATGCTGTATTTCAAAAAAAAACTGAGGATATTTCCTCAGTTTTCATCTTTTTTGATTTCGTTTATTTCAACTCCAGTATGTTTAGAACCATAGCATTCAAGCACAGGTAAAACAAACATAAAGCCTACTCCTGGTTTATGAATATGATCTAATTCTTTATTGATCATATCTACAGCTTTTCTTAATTTTTCTTCTTCTCGAATGACACTAATAATTAATTTATTATAAGGTTTATTTCCATCTACGAGTTTTCGAATACTAGAGAATATGGGAATATCTACATCATGTTCTAGAAGTACTTTGCCCATTCCTACACTATCAATAGTAGTAGCCCCGACGCCTATTTCGTAAAATATATTATGAATATCATCGAGTTTGTGTATTTCGTTTAAGATTAAAAATAAAGCATACATACAAATTTCTCCTTTCATGATAAATGAGCTTCTTTAGCTTTTATTATAGCACTTTTAGTAGCTAATGGACCTATTATTTCTGTAATAATTGTAGTGGATAATAAAATAGTGATGACTAAAGAACCTAATTCTGTTCCTGGGAATTCTCTGCTTACTACAATTGCAAGTCCTACAGCAACCCCTACTTGAGATAACAATCCTAAGCCTATATATTTTTTAACAACTGTTGGAGCATTAGAAAGAATTCCTCCTAAAGAAGCACCTAATATTTTGCCTAGGATTCTAAATATTAAATAGGCAACCCCTAAGACTCCAATTTGAGGAAGTAATGAAATATCAAGTCGTGATCCTGCTAATGTAAAAAAAGCTGCAATAATGGGGGGAGAGAAGCTTTCGATACTTGAAAATACTCTTCTGGAATGTGTAGATATATTCACTACAATAATACCTAAAGACATGGCACAAAGCAAAGGAGAAAGATTAAACTTCAAAGCAATACCTACTAATAAAATAATTGTTCCAACGATAAAAGGAAGTAACTCTGTATCCTTTTTAGATATTTTAATAAGATAAGTTAAAACAATTCCTAATATCATTCCTACTACAATAGATAAAACAATTTCCATGATAGGGTGTAAAAGGATCTTGTCAATAGTGACAGCTTCATGATTGATAAATACTTTTGCAATAGAGGAAGCAATTGCATAAATCATAAGGCAGATTGCATCATCTACGGCTACAACTCCTAATAAGGTACTTGTAAGAGAACCCTTTGCATTATATTCTCTTAACACCATAACTGTTGCTGCAGGAGCAGTAGCAGAAGATACAGCACCTAAAATTAAAGCAGTAGAAATATTTTTAGTAAAAAGATAAGTAATACCTGTAACAAATAGGAAAGCACCAAAAGCTTCAAAAAAAGCAATGACAAAAATAGGTTTTCCAAGTTTCTTCATAACAGAAAATTCAAGCTCACTTCCAATATTAAAAGCAATGATTCCTAATGCAAAATCACTTAAAAAAGATAATTTTTCAATCATAGAAGCGTTTACTAGATTAAATCCTGACTTACCTAATAATAAGCCTGCAATAATATATCCAGCAACAGCTGGGACTTTTAATTTGTTCATCAATTTTCCAAAAAGAATACCTACAATAAGTGCGATTCCTAAACTTATAAATGGATTCATTGATATACACCTCACTTTTTATGGAATATGAATAAAATGCCTAACTTATATCATATTCTTTTTTAAAATATAAGTAAAAGCTTATTTATTGGTATGATATATTATAGATTAGGATTATATCTTCTAAAGAGAATTTATATGAGATGTATACAAAATAACTATAGATTCCTTTGCATTACTCTCAATATGAAAAAAGCACCCATTAAAGGGTGCTTTATATTAAGCATTTTTTCTTAATTTTGCTTTTTCTTCTTTTGTTCTTAATCTTACTTGTGGTTCAGCTGGTAGTGCAAACATAGGGATAAATCTGTCAAGACCAGTTAAAGTAAGGATTAAGATAGAACCTACAGCTACCATAGCCATAACATTGTATTTGATAATATCAGTAGCTACGAATTGATGTAGTGGATACACTGCAGAAGCAATACCTACATAGAATCCAATATATACATGCCATGGAATAAGCTGAGAACCAAATACTCCTAAAGCATCTCCGAAAGTAGCATTTCTTAAACGAAGTTTGTACATATCTTCTTCACTAGCTTCTACATTTTCATCTGTTAAAGATTTAAGGATAGGTCCAATTGTAACGATTTGAGCCATTTCATCAGAAAGTGCAGCATTACCTATGATAGAAAGTAAACCATTACAGAACATAAGTTGTCTAACACTTCCAACCATATTAGAAATTAAGTTAGAGATTGGAGCAAACGCTTGCATTTTACCCATGATACCACCAAAAGCTCCTACCCACATCATCATAACGATAACCCATTTTCCAGCACCTTCAAAACCTGAATATACAAGATCTAGGAAAGAGCTTACATTTTCAACAGTTCCTGCAAAAAGACCTAATATTAAAGCAGAAATAATTCCAAGTCCAAGGCAAGCAAGAGTAGGAAGTCCTTTAATTGCTACAGCCAATACGATTAATAAAGGAATAATCATATAAGTTGGAACGCCCTCTTGTACTTGATTTAAAAGTGAAACAGCAGCAGGTCTAGCTTCATTTAAGTTATCCCATACTTGTTGTGGAATTTGACTGATTGCATCAGCAGCATTTCCAGCTGTATCTGGAAGTCCCATTGTTACACTAAGACCAAAGATTAAAACACCTGCTACAACAAGACATAAAATAGACCAAACTCCTTGATGTCTAATTCTGTGAATTACTTCAACTTTTTGAATACCTGAACTTACTACTGTAGTATCTGAAATAAGACCGATGTTATCTCCAAAGCAAGCACCACCTGCGATAGAAGCAGTAGTTAATAATAAATCTCCACCAACAATATGATTTAACCATAAAAAGATTGGAGCACAAGCTGCAAACGTTCCCCAAGAAGTTCCAGTTGCAACAGAAAGAATAGCAGTAACAATAAATCCAGTAACGGCAACTGTTTTTGCAGTCATACCTAAGCTTAAAGCAACGTTAATGATAGATGCACCTACACCTGTAGACATGAAGGCTTCAGCCATAGCATAAGCTGCCATTAAGATAAAGAATACAAGTTGCATCTCTTTAACGTTTTCCACTGCAGAATCAACAATATCTTGAAACTTGAATTTTTCAGTAAGCATAGCTATAATTGCGGCATACACGGTAGATAATGGAGCTGCTAATAAAGCGTCCATTCCAGACATCATAAGTCCTGCCATTACAAAAACTGGCGATAATTTTAATAATCCTATCATTTTTAAAAGTCCTCCTCTTAAAGTTTTTTACTTTTAAAGAATGCAACTACAAAATTTTGAATTTATGGAATATTGCAAGGCCTCCTTCCTAATATGGATATATAAATGAATGGCATGTAGCAATAAACTTTTAACAATTCCAGTATAACATATTTTCAAGAGAAGGTTAAAATTCTTAATATTCAGAAAATAATAACAAATCAAATGAGTCAATAGGCTATATGGCTTGAAATTATAACATTTTTATGGGATAATACAAAAATGAAAATAGGAAAAGGTTTACCTGTGTTACCAAAAATTAATATTACTGATTATTTTCAAAATTCAAAAAATATACAACATTTAACTAAAATGGTATTTTATGAAAAATGAAATGTTAAACAATAAGATATTCTATATTTTAATGTATTTTATATAATCATTTACAAAAAATAATATTATAGTAAAGAAAAGAGGTGTATATAAATGAGCAGAAATGGACCTGTTGATCCAAATGCAACTATTGCTTTAAATAAATTAAAATATGAGATCGCCAATGAATTAGGAGTGCCTCATAACATGAGTGCAAATCCAAATGACTATACTCCAGGGCAAGATATTTATTTAGCAGGTAATGTAGGAGGACAAATGACTAAAAAATTAGTTGAAATGGGAGAAGAGATGTTGATCAATAAACACAATCAATGAAGATTGTTATAAATAGATAAAAATAGATTGATTGTTAATAAGGAGTTCTAGAAGAACTCCTTATAAATTTCATATTGACAAATAAAGTTTATTGCAATAAATTCGAATATGGACAATTTACAATAAGAGGTGAGATATGAAGAAAAATGATCTAAAAAATATTATCAATAAAAATAGAGAACAACCTAGTCGTGATACATTTCATTCTAAGATTGGCTTTATTTTAGCTTGTATTGGCTCAGCAGTAGGAATGGGAAACATATGGATGTTTCCATATCGAGTAGGCCAATTTGGAGGTGCAGCCTTTTTAGTTCCTTATTTTTTATTTGTAATCGTAATTGGGATTACAGGTGTAATTGGAGAGATGTCTTTTGGAAGGGCAATGGGGACAGGCCCACTAGGGGCTTTTGAAAAAGCATTAGAAAAAAAAGGTATAAAAAATGGATATTTATTAGGACTTATTCCAGTTATAGGTTCATTGTCGATTGCTATTGGTTACGCAGTTGTCATTGGATGGATTTTAAGGTTTACTGTAGGTGCAATTACAGGAGTTTTATTATCAGCACCAGATAGTGGAACTTATTTTGGAGAGATTGCTGGACCATTGGGAAGCATAGGATGGCATTTAGCTGGTTTGATTATAACTTTTGTAATTATGCTTATGGGAATTTCTAATGGAATTGAAAAGGCGAATAAAATTATGATGCCTGCTTTTTTCTTCTTATTTCTTATTCTTGCTATTCGTATAGCAACTTTACCAGATGCAATAGTAGGATATAGATATTTGTTTGTACCGAAATGGGAGTTCTTGAAGAATCCTAAAACATGGGTATTTGCTTTAGGTCAGGCATTTTTTTCTCTTTCATTGGCAGGTTCTGGAACAATTGTTTATGGTAGTTATTTGAAAAAAACAGAAGATATCGTAGGTTGTGCAAAAAATGTTGCTTTTTTTGATACTTTGGCAGCTATATTATCAGCTTTAGTGATTATACCATCTGTGTTTGTATTTGGTATGGATCCAGCAGCAGGGCCACCCCTTATGTTTATTATTATGCCAAATGTATTTAAAATGATGCCTATGGGGCGATTATTCTCTATTTTATTTTTTATAGCAGTATTATTTGCAGGGATCAGTTCACTTATGAATTTATTGGAGACACCTATTGAATCCTTACAAGATAGATTTAAGATTTCAAGAAAAGCTTCAGTAATTGTTATTGCAATCATTAGTTTTATGGCTGGATTGATGATTGAAAGTGGAGATAAACTGTCAATTTGGATGGATATGGTATCTATATATGTCATTCCTTTAGGGACATTACTTGCAGGAATTATCTTTTTCTGGGTTTGTGGATCTGAATTTGCTAGAGAGCAAACACAATTTGGACGAAATACAAAGATGGGATCATGGTTTGAGCCCATGACCAAATATGTATTCTGCGGACTTACAATTATTGTATATATTCTTGGAATTTTTTATGGAGGCATTGGTTGATGAAAAGGGTCGAATGCAACAAATAGCATCATAATACAGCAAAATTATATCACAATATTTTAAATAAATTTCAAAATATTCCTTGTAAAGCATTGATTTACAAGGAATATTTTTTATTTTAAATTGAATTTTTCTAAAATGAAGATCCATTGAATTCTTATATGGGCTGCTATAAAATATGAGGCAAATAGTTATGTAAGACTTATAAAAAGATGAAGGGAGAAGGATGATTATGAATGGAGATAATAGAATAAAGTTGATGAGGGAGGGAAAAGTCTCAACATCTTTGTTAAAATTTGGAATACCCATGGTTATTAGTATGCTTGTAACAGCTCTTTATAATGTGGTAGATACTTATTTTGTAGGGAGATTGGGAACAAGTCCTATGGCAGCAGTTGCTGTAGCTTTTCCTATTTCAATTATTTTTTGTGGACTTGGATTAATGTTTGGATGTGGAGGAGGTTCTTACATATCAAGACTCCTTGGACAAAAAAATCAAGAAAAAGCCAATCAAGTTGCCTCTATTGCTTTATTTAGCAGTATTATTATAGGAATCATTTTATCAATAATTATATTGATTTTTCTAGAAGAAATTTTAATTTTTATGGGAGCCACAAAGACTATATTACCTTATGCAAAAGATTATGCTGTGATTTTTATAATCAGTGCAATTTTTAGCACAGGAAACGTAGCAATAGGAAATTTAGCAGTATCACAGGGAGCTTCTAATATTACTTTAACTGCAATGATTACAGGAGCTATTTTAAATATGACACTAGACCCTTTGATGATTTATACCTTTGGATTGGGTATTAAAGGAGCAGCTATTGCAACTCTTATATCTCAAATGGTGAACACACTTGTATATGTATCTTTTTTCGCAACAGAAAAAAGTTATATCAAAATAAAAATGAAATATTGTAAGCTAGATCAAGAAATATATAGACAAATTTTTAAAATAGGAATTTCAATGTTGCTATTACAAGTATTTTCAAGTATATCTATGAGTTTAATTTCTAGAGAAGCAAGTAATTATGGAGATTCGGCAGTAGCTGCAATGGGGCTTGTATTAAGAATAATTACATTAGGAAGCAATGTTGTATTTGGATTTATTAAAGGATTTCAGCCCTTAGCAGGGTACAGCTATGGAGCAAAGAACTATGAAAGATTAAAAGAAGCTATTCATATCATTTTGAAATGGACGACTGTATTTTGTATTTTATGGACAATTGTAACTTTTATTTTTACCAATCCTATTATTTCTTTATTTAGTAATCATCAAGAGGTTATTGATATTGCTAAAAAAGCTTTAAGAGCAAATACAATTATGTTTTTTACTTTTGGATTTCAATTTGTATATTCAACTTTATTTTTATCCCTTGGAAAAGCTAAGATAGGTGGTATATTAAGTATGAGTAGACAGGGAATTTTTTTAATTCCTATCCTATGGATTTTGCCACAATTTATGGGGCTTAGTGGAGTCATGTATGCTCAAGCAATAGCAGATTTATTCACAACAATTTTGACTATTGTATTTGCAGTAAAAATTCATAAGCAGATTAATATACTGGAAGGAAAAAGTGTTTTAAATTAGATATTTTCATATAATTTACTTTAAAAAAGATTGATTTTGCTTTTTTTTTAGGCTTAGAAAAAGGAAAATGAGATAGTCTTGTAGAATAAAAATAGACAAATAGATGTATATTTCTATAATGGTGCAGTAAATATAGTAGTAAGTAAGAGCTACATCAATAATGGTAGGTGAAAAAAATGAGGAAGCCTAAAAATAGTCAATGTAAATCTATTGCAAAGTATGAAAAAATAGCATTAGATATAGCATATAGTATCTATAATGATGAATGGAAAGTAGGGGAGATGGTTAAAGGACGATCTACCTTAGCAGGAAAGTATAGTGTTTCACCTGAGACTATTAGAAGGGCATTAAAACTCCTTGAAGAGCTTCAAGTCGTATCTGTAATAGATAAAAAAGGAATTCTAATTCAGTCTAAAGAAGCAGCAAACACTTTTATTAAAGAGTACAAATCTAAAGATAGAATACTCACTCTTAGAGAAGATATTACAAATCTTATAGAGGAGAAAAAGCTTATTGAAGAAACCATTGTGAATCGATTAGATGATATTATTGAGCAAGCAATGATTTTAAGAAATATTGGCATTATTTATCCTTTAGAACTAAAGATATCTAAAAATAGCCATATAGTAGGAAAATCTATTGGAGAGGTAAAGTTTTGGGAATATACAGGTGCAACTATTATAGGAATTCATCGATGTGGACATCTTTATCTTTCTCCTGGACCTAAGCTAATTTTTTATCCTAATGATATTGTTTTTTATGTAGGCAATGCAGCTAATATATCTGAAAGAGTTAATAGATTTGTAAATGGATAAAAGACCCTTGTTATTTATAAATAACAAGGGTCTTTTTTTGTGGCATATAAAATGATATATATATAAATTTTTTCTATAAAATATTATAAAAAAAAATCATACAACTCTATTGATTAGTACAAGTTGTATCATGTATAATAATAGAAACAACTTATAAAATCGAAACGAGTAGTTAGATGATGAGTGCAAAGTAAAAGGGGGATATTCGGTATGGAATTAAAAAGAGGGATATTGGCAAAACATAATGGAGAAAATAGGATACAGGATTCATATATAATGAGATTAATAAAATGGCAAGAAGCAGAACAAGCAGTTTTACTTCAAAATTTTGTTTATGAACAATTGATCAACAAGCAAGTTTTATATACAGATTCTTATGAAAATATGATAAAGGATATGAAAGCAGGAGCTAAGATCATTGGAGTTTTTAACAAAGATAACGAGTTGATTGCTTATAGGCATATTGCTTTTCCTGGGGTATCAGATCGGAATTTAGGAAATGACATTCATTTACCAGAAAATGAGCTTTTAAAAGTAGCTCATTTAGAAAGAACGGTAGTTCACCCTGATTATAGAGGAAATAACTTGCAAAGTATAACATTGCAAGAGGCTGTACCTTTGATAAAAGAATTAGGGTATAGGCATCTAGTGTGTACTGTTTCTCCATTTAATTTATTTAGTCTTTATAATATTATAAAAAATGGACTCAAGATTAAAGCGTTAAAAGAAAAATATCAAACAGGAAAAGATACACACGATGGGTTATGGAGATTTATTCTTCATAGAGAATTAGAACCAGTAAATAATATAGAGCATACTCAAAGTTTTTCAGTATCACTAAATGATTTTAAAGCTCAAGAAGATTTGATCAATGATGGATTTATTGGACATTGGCTATTTAAAGAAAGTAAATTACTCAATTATGTAAGGTAAAAAAACAATGATATGGATTTCTATATCATTGTTTTTTGTTTAAGGAAACTTTTGTGCTTTTCTTAAAATATAGTATAATAGATAAGGTATATTTATTGAATATAAAAATAGAGGCTTTATTTTAAAAGGAGGATATTTGAGAATATGGAAATTATATTTTTAGTCATTCAATCTACTATTCTAGGAATTGTAGAAGGATTAACGGAATTTTTACCTGTGTCATCAACAGGACATCTTGTGATTTTTCAAAATTTAATAGGTTTTAAAGGAACAAGTGCAAATTATGTTGAGATGTATACATATGTGATACAATTAGGAGCTATACTGGCTGTAGTTATCCTTTATTGGAATAAAATAAAAGATACTCTTATCAATTTTTTCCCGCAAAAAGTTGGGTATGAAAGATCAGGATTTAGATTTTGGTTTATGATTTTTATTGCTTGTATTCCCGGTGGGGTTTTTGGAGTGTTATTAGATGACTTGGCAGAACAATATTTATTTTCACCAGTATCTGTAGCAATTACCTTGTTTTTAGGTGGTATATGGATGATTTATGCTGAAAAAAAATTCAGAAGAAATAAACATACAGGAGGAGAATTAAAAGTTACAGTCAAGCAGGCATGGATTGTAGGTATATTTCAATGTTTAGCTATTATTCCAGGAATGTCGCGTTCAGCTTCTACGATTATAGGGGGATGGGTATCAGGACTTTCTACTGTTGCTGCAGCTGAGTTTTCATTCTTCTTAGCGATTCCAGTTATGGTAGGAATGAGCTTTTTAAAGCTTGTGAAAATGGGAGGGCTGTTTATTCTTACAACTCAAGAAATCATTTCTCTTGCTGTAGGCTTTATCGTTTCCTTTATAGTAGCTTTAATTGTTATAGGTAAGTTTATTTCCTATTTAAAGAAAAGACCAATGAAGATCTTTGCCATATATAGAATGATTTTTGCGATTATAGTTTTGGGAACTGGATTTTTAGGAATATTTCATTAAAATGAAAAGGACAGTTAAATAATTTAACTGTTCTTTTGGTATTCATTGACATTTATGATTACAACAAATATAATAGCAGTATTATATATGAATAATGGCTCATAATTTTACAGAATATAAGATAATAACATTGTGGATGAAACAATTGGAATAGGGAGGTATGATGTATGGCTGAAAATAATATGGATTTTGAGAAATGTGATTGCAATGTTATTCATGAAGAGATCATAAAAAAAGTGAAAGAGAAAATGACTTGTGAGGAGAAATTAAACGATTTAGCAGAATTTTTTAAGGTGTTTGGTGATCCTACAAGAATCAAGATTATTTGTGCTTTATTTTCTTCAGAAATGTGTGTATGTGATATAGCTAGTTTACTAAATATGACTCAATCTGCTATTTCTCATCAATTGCGTGTTTTAAAGCAAGCGAGACTTGTCAAAAACAGAAAAGATGGGAAAGTAGTATATTATTCTTTAGATGATGAACATGTAAAACAAATATTTGACCAAGGATTAGTACATATTAATGAAATAAGATAAATAAATGAAATGCTATATATAAAGACTGTAAACAAAAGATTATGTTTACAGTTTTTTTATATATAAAAAAGCTCGAAAAAAAGAGAAAAATAAGATAAAATGTAGAAAAAGAATACAGAAATGATTTTAGGAGGACATATAGAGATGAAATCTTTTTTTAGTATAGAAAATAGAAAAAAACTCAATGCAAATAGGTATTTTCAGTATGTAGTATTCTTAACGATTTTTTCGGAAATATTTTTATATTGTGCGCATCATTCAAATATTTGTATGTATATATTGGGTTATATTTTAAAGATCATATCTTTTTATTATTTATATAAAGTATTTTTAAAAAAAGATTTTCAAAAATATGATACTAAGATGAATGATTATTTTATACAAGAAACTCAGCCATATAAAACAGAAGAAGAAAGGTTATTATTTAAGAAAAAACAATCAGAGAAAATAAGAATGAGACTAGAGAAGAACCTACAAATTTGTAAAAAATTCATAGAAATACTTCCCCTTCCTATTGTCATAAGAGATCAAGACAAAATTGTATATATTAATGATGAAACCAAAAATTTATTAAAATTAAAAAGTAAAGAAGATGCAATAGGAAAAAGTTTATTAGATTTTTTACAAGATGACTGTAAAGATATGGTGAAAGAAAGATTAATTTTAGAATCACAACAAAAGATTGGACTTCCCCTAGAAGAACAATTGGTATGTACAGATGGAAGTATAGTAGATGTAGAGGTATGTGTAACTTCTATAGACATTGATGATCAAGAATATTTTATGGGAATTTTAAGGGATATTACACATTTAAAAAAGTTCAAAAAAATAGAAAAGGAACTAGCGGAAAAGGACGAATATGACAGAATAAGAAGTGAGTTTTTTGCAAATATTTCTCATGAGTTGAGAACTCCGGTTAATGTAATTTATAGTGCTCTGCAATTAGAAGAAATGTATTTTGCTCAGCAAGACTATGAGTCTATTCGAAAATATAATAAGATGGTTAAACAAAATTGTATGAGATTGCTTCGTATTATTAATAATTTAATAGATATGACTAAAATTAATGCAGGGTATTTTGAACCTATATTAAAAGGTGTAAATATAGTAGAAGTAGTAGAAAATATTGTATTATCTATTGTAGATTTTATAAAAAGCAGAGATATGAATATTATTTTTGATACTCAATTAGAAGAAGATTATGTAAATTGTGATATAAATTTAATTGAAAGAATTATATTAAATATTTTATCAAATTCTATAAAATACGGAAAGGTAAAAGGATCTATTGAGGTAAATATATATGACGAAGAAGATCGGGTATGCATTAGTATAAAAGATGATGGAATTGGGATTCCAAAAGATCAGCAGGAAAGAATATTTGAAAGGTTTATAAGAATTGATCAATCATTGACAAGAAATTGCGAAGGAAGTGGAATTGGTTTATCTTTAGTAAAATCTTTGGTGGAACTTCAAAATGGAACGGTTACATTAATGAGTGATGAAAATATGGGTACGGAAATTATTATTAAATTTCCAAGAATTCAAATGGAAGAAGATATTTTTAATATGGATAGTGAATCCAAAGAGATGGACCAAATTATTAAAAAAGTAGAATTAGAATTTTCAGATATATATGAAGCTTAAATAACAGAAATATGAAACATACATTGTATTTTAGAGTCCATGAAATTTCACAAAAAATTTTAAAATATTATATAAGTTGATAGAATATAATATATGAATATATTTTCATATATAGTGTTGACATTCATAAAAAGAGAGAATATAATACATGAATAGTTGTTCATGCTTTTCAAAGTACAACGATGTATAAAATTGAAAAGGATGATTATTATTTTGAACTATACATGAATAAATGAACAAGTATTCAAACGAAAAATAAGGAGGGAATCTTATGAGTAAAATACAATGGACGCTGGATAATCTTGATTGTGCTCATTGTGCTTCAAAAATAGAAGACAAAATTCAAAAAATAGAAGATATAGAAAAAGCAACAGTAAATTTTATGACAAAAACTTTGACCCTTACTTTTAAAGAAGATAAGAATTTAGACAAAATTGAGGAACAAATAAAAGATATTGTTCAGAAATTAGAACCACATGTAATAGTAAAGAAAAAAATAGGAAAAACCCATTGTAAAACTTTATCAAAACAAATAAGCTGCTGTAGTGGACATCATCATGAACATCATATACATGATCATTGTGATTGTCACCATGAACACCATGAAGAGCATGGGCATGATCAGTGTGATGTTCCTCATGATCATCATGAGGAACATAGACATAGTCATGAAGATGGAGATACGAAAAAAACAATTTTAAAGCTTTTATTAGGTGGAGTAATATTTAGTATTGGATTGATGGGAGAATTTAAAGGAAATGTGGAATTAGGAATATTTTTAGGTGCTTATATTATTGTAGGTGGAGAAGTTATAGTAAGAGCGTTAAAAAACATTATGCGTGGGCAAGTATTTGATGAAAATTTTTTAATGACAATTGCAACTTTTGGAGCATTTGCTACTAGAGAATTTCCAGAAGGGGTAGCAGTTATGCTGTTTTATCAAGTGGGAGAACTATTTCAATCTATAGCAGTGAACAAATCTCGTAAATCTATTACATCCTTAATGGACATTAGACCTGATTTTGCAAATGTGAAAAGGAATGGAGAATTGATTAAAGTATCCCCAGAAGAAGTATTAGTTAATGAAATGATTGTTGTAAAGCCAGGGGAAAAAGTTCCATTAGATGGAGTGATTGCACAAGGAAAATCAATGGTAGATACTTCAGCTCTTACAGGAGAATCTATGCCTCGTCATGTAGAAGAAGGAGAAACGGTTTTAAGTGGATTTATCAATCAAAGAGGAGTTATTTGTATAAAAGTAAGTAAAGAGTTTGGAGAGTCTACAGTTTCTAAAATACTAGAGCTTGTAGAAAATGCAAGTAGTCGTAAAGCAAAAGCAGAAAATTTTATTACAAAGTTTGCTAAATATTATACTCCAGCAGTAGTAATCATAGCAGCTATGTTAGCTATAATTCCTCCAATTTTTATAGAGGGTGCAACTGTTGTAGAATGGTTATATAGAGCATCTATATTTTTAGTTATTTCTTGTCCTTGTGCTCTTGTCATATCTATTCCATTAGGATTTTTTGGTGGAATAGGAACTGCATCAAAGTATGGTATTTTAATTAAGGGAAGTAACTATTTAGAAGCACTTAATAATGTAGAAACAGTAATATTTGATAAAACAGGAACACTTACTCAAGGAATATTTCATGTGACACAGATAGATGCAACAAATGGATTTCATAAAGATGAAGTTTTAAAATATGCAGCTTATGCAGAAAGTTACTCTAATCATCCTATAGCTGTTTCGATTATTAAAGAATACAAAGATGAAATCTATAAAGATAAAATCAATGATTATGAAGAGATTTCAGGATATGGAATTGTAGTAAGTGTAGAAGGAAAAAAAATTTTAGTAGGTAACAATAAGCTTATGGATCATAAAAAAATAAAATTTAAAGAAATAGATTGTGTAGGAACCATATTATATATAGCTATAGATGAAGTTTATGCAGGAAGTATAGTTATTGAGGATACTTTAAAAGAGGATGCTATAGAGGGAATTCAAGCTTTAAAGGATCATCAAGTAAGAAATATTGTTATGCTAACAGGAGATAATAAAAAAATAGCCAATAAAGTAGCAAATGAGCTAAAGGTACATGAAGTTTATGCAGAATTATTGCCTCATGAAAAAGTAGAAAAGCTTGAGAATATAGATCATCAAAAAACATGCGGAAGAAATATTGTATTTGTTGGAGATGGAATTAATGATGCTCCCGTTTTGGCAAGAGCAGATATAGGAATTGCTATGGGAGGATTAGGATCAGATGCAGCGATTGAAGCTGCGGATGTGGTAATTATGACAGATGAACCATCAAAAATTGCTACAGCAATAAAAATATCAAAAAGAACAAAAAGAATAGTCATTCAAAATATTATATTTGCATTAGGGGTGAAAGCTTTAGTATTAGGACTAGGGGCATTTGGAATTGCTACTATGTGGGAAGCCGTTTTTGCAGATGTGGGAGTCTCTGTTATTGCCATACTCAATTCTATGAGAATTTTAAAATTTAAAAAATAAAATGAAGTGCAGCTAAAAAGTTTATTTTAGCTGCATTTGTTATAAAATTATGCTTCTATGCATAAAGGATCTTCTCCATATAAATTAGAACCATCTTATTTGTGAATTGGATAAGGAACAATTTGAATCATAGATTAATTGGTGAAAATATACTATAATGTATGTGGAAATGGTACAATTTTATATAAATGCTATATTATAGTAAACATATAAAATCTACTAGTATTTTTAGAAGGAGGGGGATAAAAATGAGAGAAAAAAAAGAAAGACAAAAGTGGAAAGAAATATTGCAAGAGAAAGTGCAACCAGCATTTTTGGCTCCATGGCAAGAGGAACATAAAGAGGAGGCATTTAAAGAGATTGTTAGAGAAACACTACACAATATTAATTCTTTAAAAGGGGATAAAGAAGAACAAAAGTGTTTTTTAGGACAAGCTAAATATATTATTAAAGAGCAAAATGATATTTTGAAAGTAAAGGAAAAAGCTCAAATGCCTAAAGAGTCTACTTCAATGAAAGAAGTAATGAAGGAGGTAGCTTCTTATTTTAATGGTATGTTTAATTGGGTACATCCAAAAGCTATGTTTAATGTAACACCACCTGCCGCTATTCCATCTGTTATGGGTAATTTGATGGGATCTATGTTTAATCCTAATTTAGTAGAAGAAGAATATTCAGGAAATGTTGCAGCTTTAGAGGTAGAAGTTGTAGGAATGATTTCAAAACTTGTAGGGTATGATCCTATCCATACTATAGGACATTTTACTTTTGGAGGAACTGGAGCTTATTTGTTTGCTACAAAATTAGCTTTAACCAAATGTCTCGGAAAAGAAAGTAGATGGGAAGGAATTCGAAAAGATCCTCAAATTTTAGTATCAAAGGTTGGACATTATGCTGTAAAGAATTGTACAGATTGGACAGGCTTAGGAATGAATAATGTAAGAGCAATAGATATTCATGAAGATAGTTCTATCAATCTAGATCATTTAGAAGAAGTTATGGAAAAGTGTTATGAGGAAGGTAAACCGATTGCTATGATTGTTGCAACTATGGGGACTACAGATGCTTTTGGGATAGATGATTTAAAAGGTATTTCAGAAATATGTGATAAATTTGTAAAAAAACATAACCTAAAAAATAGGCCTTTTATCTATGCAGATGCAGTAATAGGATGGGCATGGAGTGTGTTTAATTCTTATGATTTCAAAGAAAATCCTATGGAGTTTTCAAAAGATACTTTAGACGCTATAGAAGAATGTACACAGAAAATAGAGTACCTTCATCTTGCAGATGCTATAGGAATAGATTTTCATAAAACAGGATTTACATCTTATAATTCAAGTATGATTTGTTTAAAGGAGCAAACTTCATTAGACCTTTTAATTAGAGATAAAAATCAAATGGCATACTTATATCAATTTAGTGCATATACCCCAGGTGAATATACATTAGAATGTTCAAGAGCAGGAAATTACGCTCTTGGAGCTTGGTGTAACTTAAAGTATTTTGGACTTGAAGGATATAGAGCTATTTTAGGAAATTTAATAGAATCAGAAAAGACTTTACGTAAAGTGATAGAAAAAGAATCTTCTATGGTATGTGTAAATGATAAAGATCATGGATTAGTAACTTTATTTAGAGTATATCCAAAGAATTTAGGAGATACATTAGGAAGTAAGGAATTTGCTAAAGAGCAATATGACAGAGAGTTTAAAGATCCAAGTTATAAAGAAGCTCTTCACAAATACAATGAATATCAATTTAAAGTCGCAGATGAGTTACAAAAGATGCTATTTAAAGAAAATGGGCCTGCTCTAAGTTTTACAAGTAATTTTAGGGTAACGAGTTATAAAGAGCCTATAGCAGCTATAAAGGCATATCCTATGTCGCCTTATATGACTTGTGCTGAAGAAGAATTAAGAGAACATATTATTTCTTATATTTTAAAGGCAGCAGATCGAGTGGATCGTCAATTACAAAATAGATAGGTTTGAGCCGAAAGACAGCTAATGACAGCTGTCTTTTGTGGTCTATTGGCAGAAGGAAAAACATATGATATAATTCTTTTGCAATAAAAAATAATTTCATTTCTAAAGAGAAGCATTTATGAATTTTTAGTAAATAGAGTATAAGTAAAGAAGAATAAGACTATACTTACCTTAGATGAGGAATTTTATGGAAATTCATGAGCAGTGAAAGTTGAGGAGGAATGATCATGAGGAGAAAGTTTGTTTTATTATGTATGGTTTTATTTTTGCTAACTTCTTTTTCATATGCAGATAGTTTTAAGGTAGTAACTTTGGGAGCTGATTTGACCCAGGATCAAAAAAATAATATGCTCAAAGAATTTAATATAGAAGATGGAGATGGACAAATTATATATGTAACGAATGAAGAGGAAAGAGAATATTTAAAAGGGATTGCATCTTTATCGAAAATAGGTAATAGAGCTATATCTTGTGCGTATGTAAAACCTTTAGAAGAAGATTCAGGAATAAAGGTTTCTATTTCAAATTTAACTTGGGTAACTGAAGAAATGATTGCAAGTTCTTTAACAACAGCAGGAGTGAAGGACGTAGAGGTAAAAGCATCAGCACCTTTTAAAGTATCTGGTACGGCAGCCCTAACAGGAATTATGAAAGGATTTGAAAAGGCAACAGGAAAAGAATTAAGTCAAGATGCAAAAAATGCAGCGAATAAAGAAATTATTACAACAGGAGAATTAGGAGATCAATTTGGAAAAGACAAAGCGGTAGAGATTATGCAGGAAGTGAAAAAAGAAGTAATAGACAATAATGTAAAAACTCCTGATGATATTAGAACCATTATACAAAAAGTTGCAAAACATAATGATGTAAATTTGTCAGAAGAACAAATTCAAAAAATTATAGATGTAATGAATCAAATTAGCAAATTAGATTTAAATATGAAAGAAATATCTAATCAATTAAAGGATATTGGAGGAAAATTATCACAAGTTATTTCACAAAATGAAGAGGCAAAATCTCTTTTGACTAAGATTATAGACATGTTACAAAGTATTATGAATAAAATTAAAAACTGGATATAACTAAAATATGAAATCGAAAAGCATCTACTCATAAAGGGCAGATGCTTTTCGATTTTATATTTTGGCAATTGGTTAGGAGTATTGTTGAAAAAAATCTCTATAGAAGCTAAAAATAATTATAAATATTTTATAGTGAATGTATTTATTGATAAAAATATATTTTGTAAATTCAATAGGTTAGATGTTTTATAAGGGTGCAAATTTATACCATACATATTTTATAAAATACATATTCATAGAATAATTTTAATAATATATACCTATACAATCAATAGAGTTTTGTGTTTTAAAATAAAAATTTTGCTAAAATATATTATCTAGTAATCATTTAAACCATATATAAAAACATAAAGCTAGTATGAGAAGTCTAAAAATTAAAGATTAAAGAAGATTGTATTGGGATATATATATAAGATAAAAAATAAAATGATGAATAGAGGAGTGAAAATATGGAAAAAATAAAAATTGTTATTGTAGATGATTCTCCTTTTTCTATTAGTATTCTAAAAGATTCACTAGAGGAACAGGGATTTGAAGTAATTGGAGAAGCAAGTTCTTTAGAAGAAACTATAAAAACTGTAAAAGAGAAAAAACCAGATGTAGTGACTATGGATATGACCATTCCAGGAACAGATGGGTTGGAATGTACAAGAGCTATTCATCAAATAGATGAAAATATAAAAGTAATTATTGTAAGTTCAATGAAAGATGATGAAATTGTAAAAAAGGCAAAAGAAAATAAAGTAGCAGGATATGTGCAAAAACCAGCTGATCCAGATGAGCTTTCTATTGTCATAAAAAGAGCAATGGCAGATGATCATTTATTAAAAGAGTTACAAGAAATATGTTGTGATGTATTTAAAGAAAGTCTAGCAAATAATTTAAATCGAATTGCAAAAACAATTCCTACATATGAAGATAGAATGAAATCTAGTGAAATAAATGATTCTAGAGGGATTTCTGTAGTGATAGGAATCATAGGAAAATGCTCTGGACGAATGGTTATGGATCTATCTTACGAGGCTGGAAAGAAAATTACAGAAGTAGCTTTAAAAAGAGAAGTGAAAAGTATAGATGAAGAATTAGCTATGGTTGGAGAATTTGCAAATATTGTTGCAGGAAATGCATGTTCTATGCTTAACAAAAAAAATAAAATATTTGGTTTAAGAGTAGCTCCTCCTACTATATTTCATGGAGAATCTCTTCATTTATCAAAATCTAATATTCAAACTACTTCTATATTAGGACAAACCGATTTTGGAGAAATATGTTTAAATATAGGATTTAAAAGGGGTGAGGAACAATGGATGTAAGATGGATTAACCCGTTTATTGAGGCTTTTTTAAATGTTATGCCTCAAGTAGGGTTTCAAGAAATCAAAAAAAATAATGTGAGTGTCAAAAGTTCTAGTATTACTAGTTCTGGTGTTATGATGAATTTAGGAATTGTAGGAGATTTAAAGGGAAATGTAATTTATAATATAGATTTGGAAGATGCAAAAAATATTGCATCTAAAATGATGATGGGTGCTCCAGTATTAGAATTAGATGATATGGCTCAAAGTGCTATTTCTGAATTGTCAAATATGATTACAGCAAATGCAAGTATTAATTTTTCGAAAATGGATATTTCTACAAATATATCTATTCCTACTCTTATGTACGGAAAGGATTTTGAAGTAAAAGTGAATGTAGAACAGTTTATATGCGTTCAAATGTTAGTAGATCAGATTCCTGTAGACATTAATATTGCTGTCCATGAATAAAAATAGTCCGTATCCCCCTTATTGAAAAAGAAAAAAATTACTGTATAATAAATGATAGCATATATGAAAAAGGGGATGGCAAAATGGGAGTATTAAAATGTTTAATATGTGGAATGAATATTAGTTTGAATAGTTATCATTTCAATGAATATTCTTTTATAGAAAGAAATAGAAAAGAAGATATTATTCATTGTCCATTTTGTGGAGTTCAAAAAAATTATTTGGATGAAAAAAAAGAACTTTATAAGGTAGAATCTCAAAATTTAGATGAAGAGAGTATAAAAATATTAGATAAAGCTATGAAATTAGAGATATTTAATGGACAATTTTATGAAGAAGCTAGTAAATTGGCAAAAGATGAAACCATAAAAAAGATATTTAAAGATTTAGGCAATATAGAGCTTATGCATGCAAGAGTGCATCAAAGGCTTGGTGGATTTGAGAAATTACCTATTTTACATAAACCAGATTATACTAGACATGGTACAGATGAGTTGCTATTAGAAGAAGCTAATAAAAGAGAAGAACATGCTATAGCATTTTATGAAAGAAATAGTTATAAAGTTTCTAGTGTTACAATTAAAACAATATTTAAAGCATTGTCAGATGTGGAAAAACAACATGAAATGATTACACATAAATATGCATAAATGAAATAAAAATGTTCTCTTAAATAGAGGACATTTTTATTTTGTATATTTTAAAAGAATCTACATAGGATAAAGCTATAAGTTATTTGTATAGTGACTTAGAGTTTAGATATAAGTGTGAGGGATATAATGATCAAAAAAATAGTGATTTATTGCATAGTGTGGGTATTTATTTTAACAGGATGTTCTTTAGAGCCTTATACAAAAAATATGATTTATACACAAGAAGATATTTTTTATGAAACAAATATGAAGAGAGATTTATTATGTTTGATGATGGCTTATCCAGAATACATCATAAATGTAGAAAAAAAAGATGAAATTGTATATTTAATTATGAAATCAGGTAAAAAAATACTTTATGATGACAAAAGAAAAAAAGATATTCATGAGAGAGTAGAAAATGGAGATTTACAGGATATGATGGAGGAAATGTATCCTCTAGGCTCTGTAGAACATCTTATGGATGAAAATTTTGATCCAGGTCGTATAAGAAATTATGAGTTGATGAAAGAAGTATACGGACAAACCAAAGAAGAGATAGAAAAAAATCTTACAAATGTGCAAAATAGATATCAGAGTTTTCCTTTTAATCAAAATAACAAAGCTGCAAAATCTTTACAAGAAGCTATGAAGGAAATAGAAGAATTAATAGAAAAAAATAAAGAAATTTATTCTTTTGTATTTCCTATCAGTGGCACATTTAATTATAGACTGATTGCAGGAACTTATAGGCTAAGTCCTCATTCATTTGGTACAGCTATTGATCTTGCTCGAGATAAAAGAGATTATTGGAAATGGACAACTAGAAAAGAAGGGGAAAAAAGACTGATACATTACCCAAAAGAGATTGTTACAATTTTTGAAAAAAATAATTTCATTTGGGGAGGAAAATGGGGCCATTTTGATATTTTACATTTTGAATATAGACCAGAATTGATTTTAAAGAGTAGATATTTTGGTGATGATCATAAAACTGCTAAAGTATGGTATAGTGAAGTGCCTAATGATGAAAATATAAAAAAATATATTCAAATTATAGAAAATGCATTAAAATAAAAAAGGATGAATTTATCATCCTTTTTTATCTTTTTTTACCACTTGAAAGTTCCATGTTTACTTTTCTTCCTTTGATTCTTTTTTGATTCATCTTTTTAATTACGTTTTTAGTATATTGACTAGGAATTTCTACAAAAGAATATTTATCAAACATATCTATGGTTCCTACTTCGTTTCCTGGAATATTTGTTTCTCCAGTAATTGCACCTAATAAATCTCCCACTCTTATTTTATGACTTTTTCCTACGTTCATATATAATCGATCCATACCTTCTTTTGCTCCTGTAAAGGCTTTTTTCTCTTGAGAAGAAAGTTCTAGGTCGTCCCCTTCTTTAATAGAAAGATTCATAGTTAACAAAGCTGCAGCTATTTTTAAAGGTGAATAGTCATCTGTTGCATTTTCTTGAATAATGTTTATATAAGCATCAAGATTTTCTTTATCAATAATTTGTTTTGTTTTATCTAAGAAAGTATTTACTTTTGCTGCATTTACATCTTCAACAGAAGGAATATTAATTTTTTTAATTTTTTTCTTTGTATACTGCATTACATTATGAATTCTTCTTTGTTCAGAACGATTGACTAAAGAGATGGCTTTACCAGATCTACCTGCTCTACCAGTTCTACCAATTCTATGAACATAATATTCTTCATTTTCAGGAATGTCATAATTATAAACCATTTCAATATCATCAATATCTATTCCACGAGCTGCTACATCTGTGGCTACTAATATGTTGACCATACCTCTATCAAATTTTGATAGAACACTCAATCTTTGTGTCTGTTTGATATCTCCATGGATTTTATCACAAGAATATCCACGACTAAGTAACATATCAGAAACATCATCTACTCTTTTTTTGGTGTTACAAAAGATTAAAGATAATTTTGCATTATGAAGGTCAATAAGTCGAGTCAAAACTTCAAATTTATGTTTTTCTTTTATGTTTAGATAATATTGTTCAACTGTATCTGTAGTAAGTTCTTTGCTTTGAATTTTGATATGTTTAGGATTTTTTTGATATTTTTGTGCAATTTTAATGATTCCTTTGGGCATAGTAGCAGAAAATAATATCATTTGTTTGTCATGATGTATTTGATCTAAAATAGATTCAATATCTTCTCTAAAACCCATATTTAACATTTCGTCTGCTTCATCTAATACAACTGTATGGATATCATCAAATTTAATAGTTTTACGGTTCATATGATCCATTACTCTTCCAGGAGTACCTATTACGATTTGTACGCCTTTTTTTAAGGCTTTAATTTGATTGGTAATAGAGTCTCCTCCGAATACAGCTAATACATGAATATCATGTAGATGCTTTGTAAGTTTTCTAAACTCTTCTGTGACTTGAACAGCCAATTCTCTTGTAGGGCACAATATAATAGCTTGTGGGTGTTTTAAAGATCTGTTTACTTTTTCAATGACAGGTATAGCAAATGCTAGTGTCTTTCCTGATCCAGTTTTAGACTGACCGATCATATCTAAGTTTTTCATAGCGATAGGAATAGATTCTTCTTGAATTTTTGTAGTTTCCTCAAATCCCATATCCTGTATAGCTTTTTTTAAATCCTGTGAAATATTTAATTCTTCAAATTTCATAAAATGATCCTTTCTTTATATGTATTTTAATTTTAATTTATTATTTTGTGGAGATAGATAATAGATTATATTTTTCATTCATGTGATAGAGTATCATTTGACTAACTAATCTATTATATGCGTTAAATCAATAAAGATCAAGTCACATATAATAAAAATTTTAAAAATATTTTTAAAAAATCAATTTTGTTATGTATAGTATTGTCTTTTTTACAATAAATATTTGCATAAAGAATTGTTTTATAAAAAGATAAAATTAAATAAATAAGAACCAGAAGATATCTGGTTCTTATTTATTTAAAAATTTTTATTAATACCATCCGAATAATACAACTAGAAGTAAAAAGAAAAGTAACAATTCTGTTTGATTATTAAATAAGCCACATCCATATTGAGATGTATTTGCCATATGAGCACCTCCTGTATTATTTTCCCCTTATTATACTTTATGAAAAATAAAGAAAAATGTGATACAGAACATTTTTTAGATATAAAATGTTTTAAGAATGTTTTAAAAAAGTTTAATTAATTTCAAATGTTTTATTTTCATAAACAATTTTTAAAACATTAGATAATATAAAGAATTGTTAAGATAAAGATAATTCAAAGAAGGAGGTATATATATGGACAATGAAAACGTTTTAAAGGAGAAAAAACCAAGTTTTGCTGGTGCACTTTTTGTAATTTTATTTTTATGTGCAGTCATGTATATGCAAATATTTGTTTTACATCAAAATTGGGTGACACATATTAGTTTATTATTAGCCACATTAGTGGCAACAATAGTAGCAATGGCTTATGGATTTACATGGGAAGATGTGCAAGAAGGAATTATATATGGATGTAATATAGCTATGGTTCCTATGTTGATTCTTATGTTAGTAGGGGTACTTATTGCTACTTGGATTCCAGCTGGAACCATTCCAACACTTATTTATTATGGATTAAAGATCTTATCACCATCTGTATTTTTACTAACTGCAGCTTTTGTATGTGCAGTGGCATCCGTTTCTACAGGAAGTAGTTGGACTACCGGTGCAACTTTTGGAGTAGCTTTTATGGGAATAGGAATGGGTCTTGGAATTCCAGCGCCACTTACAGCTGGAGCTATTGTTTCAGGATCAATCTTTGGAGATAAAATGTCCCCTCTTTCAGATTCAACAAATTTAGCTGCAGGAGTTGCAGAGGCAGATTTGTTTGATCATATTCGAAGTATGCTTTATACAACAGGACCTGCTTTTATTCTTTCATTGATTTTTTATGCAGTATTAGGAATAAAATTTAGTGGAGGAGTTATTGATACAAGTCAAATCGATATTATTTTAAATGGATTAAAAGCAAATTATTGGATTCATCCAATTACTTTAGTTCCACCTATTGTTGTTGTCATATTAGCTATAAAGAAGGTTTCAGGACTAGCTGTAATGGTAATTGCATCTTTTATTGGGACTATGTTTGCAATCCTCTTTCAAGGATACGGAGTAGGAGAAATGTTTGCTTTTATGAATGATGGTTTTGTATCAGATACAGGAATAAAAGCAGTAGATGCATTACTAAGTCGTGGGGGACTTCAAAGTATGATGTGGACCATATCTTTAGGATTTATTGCACTAAGCCTTGGTGGAATACTGGAAAAAACAAGGATGCTTGAGGTATTACTGAATAAAATTTCAAATATTGTAAGTAGTACAGGAGGCCTTGTAACTACTCATGTTTTAGCAAGTATTGCAGTAAATATTTTCTCTGCTACTCAGTATATGGCTGTTATTCTTCCAGGAAGAATGTTAGTTCCTGCTTATAAAAAGCAAAGACTTTTACCTCAAGTCTGTTCAAGAACTTGTGAGGATTCAGCTACAGTAACATCACCTCTTATTCCTTGGGGATTATGTGGAGCATTTTTTACAGGGGTATTGGATGTACCTACTTTAGAATATGCACCGTATGTATTTTTAGCTTTTTTAACACCAATTATTGCTATTCTTTATGGATTTACAGGAAAGTTTATGTTTAAAGAAGGCGATATTTCATCTGTAAAAACTTATCATGATAGTGAAAAAGAAGAAGCAAAATAGAAAAAGGGGGAGTAGAATTTGAATATGGGATTAAAATGGATAAATGAAGAAAAAGTCATAGAACTTTTGATGGGTTTAGTAAATATTCGTAGTCCATATTTCCAAGAAAAAGAAATTATGGAGTTTACTTATAAATGGCTAGCAGATAGAAATTTAAATCCACAATTTCATTATTATGAAGAAAAAAAGATAATGAAGTTTAAAGGGATTAATATAATTGGACATTTAAAAGGAAAGAAAGAGGGTCCTAAGATTCTTTTAAATGGACACTTAGATACAGTAAATATATGTGAAGGATGGACAAAAGATCCTTTAAAGGCAACAATAGAACAAGACAAGTTCTATGGATTAGGATCATTAGATATGAAATCTGGATGTACTGCATTACTTCTTGCATTAGAAGCATTTCAAAAGACTATAAAAGATTTTAAAGGAGAGATTGTTTATTCTTTTGTATCGGACGAAGAAGGTCCCTATGGCTTAGGAACCAATGCAATTATAGAAGACGGAATTACAAATAATATAGATCTGGCCATTGTGACAGAACCAAGTAGTGGGTTTTGCTCTATTCCATTTCCATGTGTTTGTCTTGGAGCTAGGGGAGGATACAATTATACAGTTACTTTAAAAGGAAAATCTGCTCATGCAGCAAATCCAGAAAAAGGAACAAGTGCCATATTAGATGCTGCAAAGCTTATGATAGAACTAAAAAATTCAAAAATGATAGAAGATAAAAAACTTGGAAGAGGATCTATTTGTATTATAGAATCTGATGGAGGAGGCCAAGCTTGTAGTGTTGCAGATACAGCTTCTTTTACAGTTTTTAGGCATGTAGTAAGAGGGGAAGACCAGGAATATTTAAAAAAAGAATTATTAGATGCAGTAAAGAGAGCTGATATACAATCAAAAGTAAGTATGACCTTTAGAGAAGCGCCTAGTGAAGAAACACAAGGATTTAAGCCTTATATAGTAGATGAAAAAGATATATATGTGAAGAATTTTTTCAAAAGTATTCAAAAAACTTGTGGAAAAGAGCCTAATGTTGGATATTTTTCAAGTATTGGAGATTTTAATTATTTAGGAGCTCGATTAAAAGTACCTACTTTTGTATTTGGACCAGATGGAGAAAATTATCATACAGCTGATGAGTATGTAAAAATTCATACAGTAGTTGAAACTGCACAAGTAATTTATACATTTTTAGTAGATCTACTTGGCTAAATAGTAAAAGCTCATACAGGTAAATAGTGTGGGCTTTTGTTTTGTTGATTTGGATTGTATTTTCATTTTAAACAATGTTACAATATAAGGAAGAAATAAGATAGAAATTAATAAATCGGAAGAAGGATGGTTTATGGGAAAGATTGACTTACTTGTATATAATGGAAATATAATCACCCTAGATCCCCAAAATCCTATTGGTCGATGGATTGCTATTCAAGATGGGAAGATAGTGGATATAGGATATGAAAATGAATATAAGAGGTATTTGCCTATTTGTATAGATAATATTGATTTAAAAGGAAGGACTATGGTTCCAGGATTTTATGATAGTCATGTTCATCTTGTCCAGACAGGATTGAATATTTTAAGTTTAGATTTAAGTCACGTACAAAGTATTGAGGAGATATTAAAAAAGATTGAAGAGGAGAGTAAAATTACTCCTGAAGGGAAGTTTATAAGAGCCATTGGTTTAGATGAATTAAAAATTAAGGAGAAACGACTACCTAATCGGTATGAGTTAGATCAATGTGCTCCAAATCATCCTGTTTGGATTAATAGAGTAGAATATCATACAAGTATTATAAATTCCATGGCTCTTCATATGCTAAAGATACCTTATAATACAGATGGAATTATTCGCAATGCAAATGGCACACCATCAGGAGTGCTTACGGGAAGAGCGAGTGCCATTGTACGAAAACAAATTTTAAATAAATTTTCTAATAGAATGAGATTAAAAGGAGTCAACAAGGTACTGGAAATAGCAATAGAAAAAGGAATTACTTCTTTGAATGCAATGGAAGGTGGTTTTACTTTTCATGATAAAGATGCAGAGTTTGTTTATGAAAATATGGACAGTTTTCCTATTGATATTAGTCTTTTTTATCAAACTGTAAATGTAAATAAAGTAATAGAAAAAAAGTTATCTAGAATAGGAGGAGGAATTTTTCTAGATGGTTCTTTTGGTTCTCGAACAGCCGCATTAAAAGAGCCTTATATAGATGATTCTACTACCAATGGAAAACTTTATTTTACTCAGGAAGATTTAAATTCATTTATTTTAAAAACTTATGAAAATAATTTGCAAATTAGTGTTCATGCTATTGGAGATCGTGCCATTGAACAAATTTTAATGGCTCATGAATATGCTCAGAGAATTTGCCCTAGAAAAAATCATAGAAATAGAATTGAACATTTTGAACTTCCTACAAAAGAGCATATTAAAAGAGCAAAAAAACTTGGTTTGATTGTTTCTATGCAACCCTCTTATGAATATTTTTGGGGATATAAAGGGCAAATGTATGAGAAAAGGTTGGGAGAGGAAAGGAGAGTAAAAACTAATCCATTCAAAGAAATTTTGCAAGCAGGGTTAATGATTGCAGGAGGATCAGAAAGTGATGTGACTCCATTAGATCCAATACTTGGAATTTATGCAGCAGTCAATCATCCAGTAAAAGAACATAGAATAACTCATCTAGAGGCTTTGAAGATGTTCACTATTCATGGAGCTTATGCTGTATTTGAGGAAAATATAAAGGGTAGTATCGAAAAAGGAAAGTATGCAGATCTTGTAATTTTAAATGAAGATCCTTTAACAATAGATTCTACACAGATAAAAAATATAAAAGTATTGGCCACTATAAAAGAGGGAAATATTTTATATGAAACTAATTTGAGATAAAGGATGATCATCATTGGCAAAGTTAGAAATATATATGCTTGGTAATTTAAAAATTATATGGAATGGAAAATCTATAGTAGAAAAGTTAAGCAATAAAGCGACAGCACTATTGTGTTATCTTGCAGTAAATCAAGGAAAAAAATTTAGTCGAGATAAACTAGCAACCTATTTTTGGGATGCTAGTAATATGGATTCTGCCAGATATAATTTAAGATATAATCTTTGGTCCTTAAGAAAAATTATTAAACAAGATAAAGCAGGACAAGATATGATTATCAGTAGAAAAGATACGTGTATGATCAATCCAAATGCCAATCTTTATATTGATGTAATAGAGATGAATGAACTTTATGAAGGGATAAAAGATAAAAAAATTTATGATTATAGGAATGAATTAAACAAAATAAAGAACTTATATAAAGGAGAGTTTTTAGAAGAATTTTATATAAAAAAGTGTATGGAGTTTAATGATTGGATTTTTTATGAAAGAGAAAAATACCAGAGAAAATATATTGATATTCTTCATAAGCTGATCTATATTTATAAAAAAAATCATGAATATGTAAAAGCAATAGATTTATTAGAAGAAATGATTAAAATCAACCCATTAAAAGAAGAACTTTATGTAGAATTGATTCAAATTTATATAGAATTAGGAGATCGAGATGCTGCCATTCATCAATATGATAGATGTTGTACAACTTTAAGAGAAGAATTAAATATAGGTCCTATGGAATCTACTAAGAAAATCTATGAAAAAATAAAAGAAAGTAAAACAACTATTAATAGATTTGAAATGTTTGAAGAAAAAGGAACATCTTGTAAATTAGATATAAATAGCCATATTATATGTAATCCGAAAAATGATTCTCAAAAGATACAGAAACAGATTTATAAAGGAAAGAAAATTATAGAGAATCCTTGCTATCCATTAGGAATTGATTATTATTGGATTAGTAATTTAATAGAAACATTTATAATGAAATATGAAGAAGAAGATTTAAAAAAATTAAGACCTTATTACTGGAAGGATATATTAAGGATACAATCCAAAGTATTATCTATAGATGATACACTAGTAGTGACAGATCAGCTTAGTATAAAAACGGAAAAAAATAGAATTTTTAGTGGAGTAGAAAATCTTTTAAATCTACTTATTCAAATAAAACCTATGGTTATTTTTATTAAAAATGTTCACTATATAGATGAATATTCTTTTCAATTTTTGAAATATTATCTTTTTAAAAATCAATATGATACTTTACATTTAGTCTTATATGGAGATGAAAATCATAGTAAAATGAAAGAACTAAAAAAAATTGTAAATTGTTTGTAACCCATTTTTTACTATAAAAACATACAATGAGTATATAAAATGATTGGAGGTTACAAAATGAATAAAAAAATATTTTACAAAGGAATTGGAATGGTAGTATTAGGTAGTATATTATTATTTTCAACAGCTTGTACATCTTCTGTAAAAGCGCAAGAAGTAAAGAATGAACAAATGCATAAAATAGAGATTGCCCAAGAAGATTATAAAATAGACGAAAAATATATAAAAGGTACTTTGAAAATTCCAGTTGTGAAAAATATTGTAAATGAAGAAGCACAGGATAGAATGAATACTTTATTCAAGAATGAACTAATGGAGTTTGCAGATATGCAAATGAATTTTGCAAGAAATTCCCAAGATGAAAAGGAGTCATCAACTATTATAGGAAGTGAATATGAACTAACCTATCAAACAGACAATATGATAAGTATCATTATTAAAGAAGAAGTGAACCAAGGAAAGGAAGATGGATATGTTTTAAAATATCCATATACAATAGATTTAAATACTGGAAAACAAATTGAAATGTATAGATTATTTGATGAAAAAGAAGATTATGAAAAAGTTATCAAAGATTATATTTATAATAAATATAAGGATCAATATTATATTACCAAAGATGCGATAATGGATAGCTCCTATTATTTAAAGGGAAAAAATATAGGAATATGTTTTGAACCTTATTCAATTGGGTCATCAGAAAATGAAAAATGTATATTTGAAATTCCATTTGACGCTTTTAAAAAAGGAGTAAATACAAATATTTCTCTTAAGGCTCAAGCTGTAAAAGTAAGTACAAAGAATATGAAAGAAGATAATGAATATATCGTGTCAAATATAAATATGCCAATTATTTCAGGTTTAAAGAATGAAAAAATACAACAAAAAATTAATAAAATGTTTGAGAAAGATATACTGGATTTTAAAAATATGATGATTCAATCTGCAAAAGAAGGTTATGAAGATGCAAAAAAATATGAATATGAAATGCATCCATATTCTGCAGATGTTTTCTTTACAGAAAAGAAAAATGAAGAAAATATATTAAGTGTTTATGTGGTTTATTATAGTTATACAGGAGGAGCCCATGGAGGACATGATGATATTACCTATAATATAGACCTAAGAACAGGAGATGTAATGAATCTCAAAGATTTATTTAAAGATGGATATGATTATAAAAAGATCATTAGTGAAAAGGTCAGAAAACAAATGGATCAAATCAATCAAGAAGAAAAAGAAAGACTAATTAAAGAAGGAGAAGACCCTCAAAATATATATACTCGCTATGAAGGCTTTCATGAAATTAGGGACGATCAATCTTATTATTTAAAAGATGGAAGAGTTGGAATTTATTTTGGACTTTATGAGATTGGTTCTTATGCAGAAGGAATCCCTACTTTTGAAATTCCCATTTCTGAATTAAAAGAAGGAATCAATGAAAAATATTTAAAAGATTTTGAATAAAAAATAAGGCCAGGAATTTCCTGGCCTTTAGTATTAGTTATTATTTTATTTCTACTTAGCATCCGCATCCAGGGAAGAAGGATCCTAAAGTAGGATAACAAAATAAAATAACTAAAAGTAAGAAGAAGAATAATAAACTGTCACTGTCTCCAAATAATCCACATAAAGGACCTTGGAATAAAATTACTAACAACAAGAAGAAAAATAATAAGCTACTGTCATCACAACCAAAGATATTATTTGTACATGTTGCATCTGCCATATATTTCGCCTCCTCTTTTTATATAGCTTTGAATAGATATATCCTTTATCTACTACAAAGTATGCATTATGAAAATATTGTGTGACACATAAAATAGAAAATACTTTTTAACATTTTTCCTTCTTTTAGAATATGATAGTAGGAAAGAATATAAAAGAAGGTGAAAAGATGGCTAGAGAGAACCAAGTATATATTGTACAGCCTGGAGATACACTTTATTTAATTGCACAAAAGTTTAACACAATAGTAGAAAGTATTATGGAGTTAAATAACTTAACAGATCCAACTGTAGTACCAGGTCAAAGATTAAAAATTCCACTGTATACAGAGGCTGTAGTTACTGCAGATGTGGCAAATGTTAGATTAAGAGGAGGTATCGAGTATCCTGTTGTGGCACAAGTGAATAAAAATGCTCGTCTTCCAGTAACTGGTTTATCAAAAGGATGGTATAAGGTAATACTGTATAATGGAAATCATGGTTGGATTGATGGTACACTTGTTAAAAGATTTGTATATGATGGATCTAAACCTATTATTAGTAATCTTTCCTATTATACATTATCAGAAGGACCTGCACTTCCTAGTTCTTATGAATCTTTTGTAAAAAATACATCTCAGATATCAGAAGGAGCTTTATTTCTTTTTAGAATGGATAGAGAAAATCCAACACAAATCGAAAAATTTGGAGATTTTACAGATGAATATGTAAATAATATAGTAACAATTGGACATAGACAAAATATTAAAATGATGCCTGTTGTCCATAATCTTCTTTATAAGGATGGAGGAACAAGGGTTTCAAAGGATGTAGTTAGAAAAATGGTTTCTTCTAGACAAAACCGTCAAGATTTTATTCAAAATATTATTAAACTTATTGAAAAATATAATTTTGATGGTGTAAATATAGATATTGAGGATGTATATTTAGAAGATAGTAAAAATTTATCAGCATTTTTCAAAGAATTAGGAACAGCACTTAAAAGAAGAGGCTATTATTTATCAGCATCTATTCCTGCAAGAGTGAGTGATGAACCTTTTAATCCTTTTTCAGATCCCTTTGATTATGAAGCCATAGGAAAAGCGGTAGATGAATTTGTAGTTATGCTATACAATGAGCATGGATGGCCTGGCAGTGGACCAGGACCTGTTGTATCTATAGGATGGATGGATAGAGTTTTAAGATATACAATGACAAAAATGCCAAAAGAAAAAATTGTTGCAGCTGTTTCTGTTTTTGGATTTGACTTTAATCTTACAACAGGAAGAAATACTTATGTAACTTATGAGATGGCTATGAATTTAGCAAAAAAATATAATAAAAAAATTATTTTTGATGAAAAAACACAGACACCTACATTTTCTTATGTGGATGAAAGAGGTAATCAACATGAAGTATGGTTTGAAGATGCAGAAAGTATTTATGCCAAAGCACAAAAAGCATGGGAACTTGGGATCAAAGGACTTGCTCTTTGGAGATTAGGAATGGAAGATCCTAATATGTGGACTGTATTTAAAGAAGATTTAGTAATCAAAAGAGATTTTTAAGCTTATATTTCCTTGGAAATATAAGCTTTTTCTATAGAAAGATATATTTTTAGGAAGTGAAATAATTTGATAATTTTGAAAACTGAATATTGTAAAAATTTTATTGGTGAGATGAGTATGAGAATTTTTATATACATATATTTTTAAAAATGATAAAATAAATAAAGAAGAATAAAAAGCTATGTATTGGAGTGTTAAAATGGTTCATTGTGAGATAAAAATAAAAAGAGGTGATAAACATGATATCAGTAGACAATGAGAATTTTCAAGAAAAGGTTTTAGATGTAAAAACCTATGTAATCGTTGACTATTGGCATGAAGCATGTGCACCGTGTAGAGCATTGATGCCAGATGTAGAAGAATTAGAAAAAAAATATGAAGGAAAAATTCAATTTGTAAAAGTAAATACGGCAAAGGCAAGAAGGCTTGCTATTTCTCAAAAAGTACTAGGACTTCCTACAATAGCTTTATATCAAAATGGAGAAAAAATTGATGAAGTAACAAAAGATGAAGCTATAAAAAACAATATTGAAAAAATGATTCAAAAATATGTACATTAAAAATATTCAGTTATTTGATTGGAGTTTCTTCATATTCGAAAATTTTTGTTTTAATGATATGCAGTCCCCTAAAATTTCTCATTATTTTTAAATTGTAGATATTATTCTACATATAAAAAATAGACCTTATATTTTAAAATATAAGGTCTATTTTTTATGCCGCTGTTATTGTTGTTGATTATATTGAGGCTCTTCAGTTTTTACATAATTTACTCTGCTTTGAATGGTTTGCACAGCATTTTCCATAGTAGTAGATAATTGATTAAACATTTGTTTTGCTTGTTGATCATCTGTGTCTAATGAGAAAGTTTTTAAATCTGCAGCAAGACCTTTTGCACTAGCAAGAGTTTGTTCTAATTTGTTTATAGTAGTCATAAAAAAACTCCTTTCTATATAATTTTCTTTAATAGTATTTACAAAGAATCCAAAAATATTAATAAAAAACACATAAAAAATGAAAACAAGGTAAATACTTTATTTCAAGGAGGTGTTTAATTTGTCAGAAAGAAATGATCAAAGAAATGATATTAGCATAGGAAGTATGATTACAAGGGTATTGGTTTCAATGCTCATATTAGCTATTGTAGCTTTTTTTACTCCATTTTTTTCTATAAAAGGATTTATGCCTCTATTTATAGCAGCTATATTTATAGGGGTTATTGATTACTTAATAGAAAAGATGACAGGATTTGATGCAACACCTTTTGGAAGGGGGATCATAGGATTTGTTGTATCAGCAGTGATTATTTATATTACTGGAATGGTTGTAAGTGGAGTAAGAGTAAGCATGTTAGGAGCAGTTTTGGCAGCTTTGGCAATAGGGATTATCAATATGATTATACCTGGAAAACGTGTACTGTAAAGCCTAGTTTTCTAGGCTTTTTTTGTGATTAGCAATAAATATTCTATTGGATGAATGAATTTAATGAATAATTGAGAAAATAAATATAGAAGAGAGGAGTGATGATAATATGACAGTAGCTGCAAAGGTAAAGCAAACATTAGCTACTTTAAAAAGTGCACAAAGTACTTTGCAAACATATAGTATACAAAGTGAAGATCAAGACTTGAAAAATATCTATGAGAAAGCATTAGATGTTACTCATTATGCCATAGATGATTTAGAAGAAAGAATAAAAAAAATAGAATTTGAAGAACCTCAGTATAAGGGTTATTAGGAGAGAGAAAAATGGAAAATTGGATTGAAATTTTACTAAGATCAATAGGCTTATTTTTTATAACTTTTTTAATGATTCGAATCATTGGACAAAGACAAATAAGCAGGGTGACGCCTTTTCAATTTGTATATTATACTGCTATTGCTGTATTGGCTGCTTTAATCTCTGTAAATATGATTCCCAATCTTGCATTTGGCTTCATTGCTCTGGGCGTATGGACAATACTCCCGATTATATTTGAATATATCTCTTTAAAGAGCAAGGCTTTACATGATGTAATTTATGGAAAAGAAAATATACTCATTAGAAATGGAAAGATAATGGAAGAAAATATGAGTCAGTTAAAGATTACAGGAGAAGAACTTTTAAGAGAACTTAGGTATAAAAATATTTTTAATTTAGCAGATGTAGAATTTGCCATTATGGAGTCTACAGGAGAGTTAAATGTTTTATTAAAATCAGACAAGCAACCCATTACTCCATGTGATATGGGAAAGGAAGTACCCAATCAAAAAGTACCTCAAACCATTATATTAGATGGAAATATATTAGATGAGCCCCTCAGTACAATTGGGCTTGATAGAAATTGGGTAAAACTTCAACTAGATGGGCAAGGCATATCTTTAGATAATGTATTTTTAGGACAAGTAGATGGTGATTCGGAGCTTTATTTAGATTTGTTTGATGATGCTATACAAGTGGCACAACCTAAAGTAAAAGAACTACTGTATGCCAATCTTCAAAAATGTGAAGCAGATTTTTTTAGTTTTTTCATGGAAACGAAAGATGAAAATGTAAAGAAGATGTATCTGTATCATGCAAATCAAATAAAAGAGATACTCAATCAATTAAAACCGTACTTATTACATTAGAGGTGATTGTATGTCAAGTAAAAAAAATAAGAAACTTACGCCTATTCAACAAGAATATCAAGCATTTGCTAAAGAAAGAGAACCAAAAAGAAAGGTAGGAAGAAATGTAGTAAGAGCTTTTTTTATTGGAGGAATTATTTGTACTATAGGGCAAGGGCTTCAAATGATTTTTATTAAATATTTTGACTTTACACAAACTACAGCAGGAAACCCTGCTACAGCTATTTTGATTATTACAACGGTACTTCTTACCGGCTTAGGTGTGTATGATAAAATCGCTCAATTTGCAGGAGCAGGTACTATTATTCCTGTTACAGGCTTTGCAAATACAGTAGCATCAGCAGCTATAGAACACCGTAGTGAAGGTTATGTATTAGGAGTAGGTGGAAATATGTTTAAAATAGCAGGTCCTGTTATTGTATATGGTGTTTTTTCTGCTTTTGTGGTAGCTCTTATTAAAATTACAATTCAGTGGTTAGGGGGGATGTAAATGCTTAAAGGTCATAGTTCTTGGGTTTTTGATTCAAAACCTGTTATTTTATCTTCTGCAGCAGTAGGAGGACCTTTTGAAGCAAAGGGAAATCTAGCAGATGATTTTGATATTTTACATGATGATTTATGGTTAGGACAAGACAGCTTTGAAAAAGCAGAAAAAAAACTTTTAGAGCAAGCATGTGAAAAAGTTATTGAAAAATCAGGTAAGAAGAAAGAAGATATAGATTTTTTTATTAGTGGGGATTTGATGAATCAAATTACACCAAGCAGCTTTACAGCTAGAACTTTGGGAGTTCCGTATTTAGGAGTTTTTGGAGCTTGTTCTAGTTCTATGGAAGGATTATCTTTAGCTTCTCTTTTGGTAGATAGTAAAGCTGCAAATTATGTGTTAGCAGGAGCAAGTAGTCATAATGCATCGGCGGAAAAGCAGTTTAGATACCCAACAGAATACGGTGCTCAAAAGCCTCCTACATCTCAATGGACAGTAACAGGAGCAGGAGCAGCACTCATAAGTTCAAAAGGAGAGGGACCTAAGGTTACATGTGCTACTATTGGAAGAATCGTAGATATGGGAATTTCAGATCCCTTTAATATGGGTTCAGCCATGGCTCCAGCAGCAGTAGATACAATAGAAGCTCATTTCAGAGATTTGAATAGGGATCTATCTTATTATGATGTTATAGCTACAGGAGATTTAGGAGAAATAGGGCATAGGATTTGTAAAGATCTTTTGCATAAACATGGGATGAATATTCCAGAGAGTATTTTAACAGATTGCGGCATTATGATTTATAAAAAAGATCAGCCTGTAATGGCAGGAGCTAGTGGATGTGGTTGTTCTGCTACAGTGACCTATGGTCATTTTTTAAATAGAATGAGAAGAGGAGAGTTAAAAAGAATATTAATAGTAGCTACAGGAGCATTGATGTCTCCTATGTCTTATCAACAAAAGGAAAGTATACCTTGTATTGCTCATGCTGTGTCTATTGAAATGGAGGTATAGTCTATGGAAAAATTTTTTTGGGCTTTTGTAGTAGGGGGATTGATATGTGTAATTGGACAAATTATGTTAGATGTATTTAAACTGACTCCAGCTCACACTACTAGCACTTTAGTAGTGGTAGGAGCTATATTAGGAGGGTTTGGATTTTATGATCCTTTGGTAAAATTTGCAGGAGCAGGAGCATCTATTCCTATTTGCAGCTTTGGAAATGCTTTGGTCAAAGGGGCATTAGCAGAGGCAAAAACACATGGGTTAATAGGTGTATTAACAGGAATATTCGAAGTGACCAGTGCTGGAATTTCAGCTGCTATTATATTTGGATTTATGGGTGCATTGATTTTTAAGCCAAAAGGATAAGCAGGAAGTTGCCTGCTTTTTTGAGTTGACAGAATAAAAAAACTTTTTAAAAAATACTTGTATAAACGTACAATTTGTTATAAAATTGTATAATTATAAGTATACCCATATACTAAAAACAAAGGGGTTTTAAGGAGTGAAAATCTGTATGAAAAAATTTAAAAGAGTTTTAGTAGCAAATAGAGGAGAGATTGCTATAAGAATATTTAGAGCATGTAGTGAGCTAGGTATTCGTACAGTAGCAGTTTATTCTGATGAAGATAAGAATTCACTGTTTAGGACAAAAGCGGATGAATCCTATTTAATAGGTAAAAATAAAGGACCTGTAGAAGCTTATTTAGATATGGAAGAAATTATCAATATTGCGTTAAAAAAAGGTGTAGATGCCATTCATCCAGGATATGGGTTCTTATCTGAAAATTCAGAATTTGCCAGAAAATGTGAAGAAGCAGGAATTGAGTTTATAGGTCCTACTCATGAGATGATGGATCAATTAGGAGATAAAATCAAATCAAAATTGGTAGCAAATAAAGTAGGGGTTCCTACCATACCAGGGATTGAAAAACCTGTTACATCTGATGAAGAAGCTATTGAGTTTGCAAGATTTTGTGGATATCCTGTCATATTAAAAGCTGCTGCTGGTGGCGGTGGAAGAGGTATGAGAATTGTTCGAGAAGAAAAAGACCTTCTAACAGAGTTTAGAAGTGCAAAAAATGAAGCAAAAAAAGCCTTTGGAATTGATGATATGTTTATTGAAAAATATTTGGAAAAGCCTAAGCATATAGAGGTGCAAGTATTAGGAGATAGATATGGAAATATTGTACATTTATATGAAAGAGATTGCTCTATTCAAAGAAGACATCAAAAGGTTATAGAGTTTACACCAGCTTTATCTATTACAGAAGAACAAAGAAGAGAAATATGTGCCGATGCATTAAAAATTGCAAGAGCAGTAGACTATAGAAGTGCTGGAACTGTAGAGTTTTTAGTAGATATAAAAGGAAACCATTATTTTATAGAAATGAATCCTAGAATTCAAGTAGAACATACGGTAACAGAAATGGTAACAGGAATTGATATTGTACAAAGTCAAATTTTAATTGCACAAGGATATAAATTAGATTCTAAAGAAATTGGAATTAAAAGCCAAGAGGATATACACCCAAGAGGATATTCTATTCAATGTAGAATTACAACAGAAGATCCACTCAACCAGTTTGCACCAGATACAGGAAGAATTGATACTTATAGAACTGGTTCTGGTTTTGGAATTCGATTAGATGGAGGAAGTGGATTTACAGGTTCTATCATTAGTCCTTATTATGATAGTCTTTTGGTAAAGGCTACTTCATGGTCTAGAACTTTTGAAGATGCTATTCGAAAAGTAAATAGAGCCATTCGAGAAGTAAAGATCAGAGGAGTAAAAACAAATATTCCATTTTTAGTAAATGTATTGAATCATGAAGAATTTAAAAAAGGGACTTGTCATACAGGATTTATAGGAGAAAATCCAGAACTATTTGATATTATACCAAAAGCAGATAAAGAACTTAGAGTATTAAATTTTATAGGTGAAAAAGTAGTAAATGAAACAAAAGGAAATAAAAAAGAATTTGATGTTCCTGTAGTACCAAAACTTGAAATACCAAATTCTTTAGAAGGAAGTAAGCAAATTCTAGAAAAAGAAGGAGCCTTAGGTCTTGTAAGATGGATTAAAAATCAAGACAAACTTTTACTTACAGATACAACTATGAGAGATGCTCATCAATCTTTGATGGCTACAAGAATTAGAACAAAGGATATGGAAAGAATTGCAAAAGCAACTTCAGTCCTTGGAAAAGATCTTTTTTCTCTCGAAATGTGGGGAGGAGCTACTTTTGATGTAGCTTATCGTTTCTTGAAAGAATCTCCATGGAAAAGACTAGAAAGTTTAAGGGAGAAAGTACCTAATATTTTATTCCAAATGCTTATTCGAGGAGCCAATGGAGTAGGCTATAAAAATTATCCAGATAATGTGATTCGAGAGTTTATTAAAGAATCTGCTCAAAGTGGTATTGATGTATTTAGAATATTTGATTCTCTAAACTGGTTAAAGGGAATGGAAGTAGCAATAGATGAAGTATTAAAAAGCGGAAAAATTGCAGAAGCATGTATGTGTTATACAGGAGATATTTTAGATGATAAGAGAGATAAATATACATTAAAATATTATATAGATCTTGCAAAGGAAATTGAAAAAACAGGAGCTCATATACTAGCTATTAAAGATATGGCAGCTTTATTAAAACCTCATTCTGCTTTTAAATTAATCAAAGCATTAAAAGAGGAAATTAGTATTCCAATTCATCTGCATACTCATGATACAAGTGGGAATGGAGTAGCAACTGTTTTAATGGCTGCTGAAGCTGGAGTAGATATTGTAGATACAGCATTTAATAGTATGTCTGGACTTACGAGCCAACCAGCACTTAACTCAGTAGTAGCGGCACTAGAAAATACATCTAGAGATACAAAAATTTCTCTAGATCATATTCAAAAAATTTCAGATTATTGGAGAGATGTTAGACCTGTTTATGAAAAATTTGAATCAGGATTAAAATCTGGTACAGCAGAAATTTATAAATACGAAATTCCTGGAGGACAATATTCAAACTTAAAACCTCAAGTAGAAAGCTTTGGACTAGGACATAGATTCAATGAAATAAAAGAAATGTATAAAAAGGTAAATGAAATGTTAGGAGATATTATCAAAGTAACTCCTTCTTCAAAAGTAGTAGGAGATATGGCCATATTTATGGTTAAAAATGATTTAACTCCAGAAAATATATATGAAAAAGCAGTAGATATGGCTTTTCCAGACTCTGTAGTATCTTATTTTAAAGGAATGATTGGCCAACCAATGGGAGGATTCCCAGAAAAACTTCAAAAGTTAGTATTAAGAGGAGAAGAGCCTGTTACATGTAGACCTGGAGAATTATTGGAACCTGAAGATTTTGATAAGATAGAGAAGGTGTTAGAAGAAAAATTTGATATACATCCTACGAAAAAAGATGTTTTAAGTTATGCACTATATCCTAAAGTGTATGAAGAATATATGGAATATGTGAAAGAATATGGAGATTTTAGTCAAATGGGAAGTGATATTTATTTCCATGGACTTAGCGAAGGAGAAACTTGTGAAGTAGAAATCGAAGAAGGAAAAGTTTTAGTTATTAAACTTCTAGAAATTGGAAGATTAGATGAAGAAGGAAATAGAACAGTATTATATGAAGTAAATGATAGTAGAAGAGCTGTAAAAATTCAAGATAAAGACAATGGAGCTGTGAAGAAAGAATTAAATTATGTACAAAAGGCAGATCCCTCTGATCCATTAGAAATAGGAGCAAGTATTCCTGGAAATATTATTAAGATTTTAGTGAAAGAAGGAGAAGAAGTAAAAGAAAATCAAATTGTAGCTGTAGTAGAAGCTATGAAGATGGAGACAAACATTACAACATCTACAAGTGGAAGCATAGAATCTATTCCTGTAAAAGAAGGACAACAAGTGAATGTAGGAGATTTAGTGATAAAATTAAGTAAATAAAAAATTCGCATGTTCCTATCGGAACTGCTCATGTCGCCAACGAAATTTTTTCATTGCATTCAGAATTTCTGTTGCTTAAAATTTGATAAAAATCTAAATTTCTAAAGTTATCCACAATTTATTTATATAATTTCTTAAAGAATAAAATAAAATCCGTGCTCATAGCACGGATTTTATTTTATTTCTTCACAAGCAGTATCAGCTGCAATTTTTCCAAATACCAAAATATCTGCAAGAGAATTTCCTCCTAGACGATTTTTTCCATGAACGCCTCCTGTTACTTCTCCTGCTGCATAAAGATTTTTGATAATTTTTCCGTTATTGTCTATGACTTGAGCTTTTTCATTAATTTTTACTCCACCCATAGTATAGTGAATGGCAGGAGATACTTTGATTCCATAAAAATTAGATTGTTCTATTTTTGTTTGTAAAGAGCTTCTATGAAAATCATGATCTTCTTGTTTCTCCACATAGGTATTATAGGTAGTTAATGTTTTTTGAAGTGTATTTTCATTTATTTTTAGGTTTTGTCCTAATTCTTTTAATGTTTTCCCTTTTATAAGAAGACCTTCTTTGTCATAATCATCAATGGCTTTTAAGCTTTTTCTCACATTTTCATCAAAAATAAGAAAAGCAGCTTTTTCTTTTTGAGCTAGTATATTCTGTGATACTACATCTCTAGTATCTAGTTCATTGACAAATCTTTTGCCATCTTGATTGATGAGTATTGCACCATTTCCTCTTACAGCTTCTGTAATCATATAATTAGTTCCAAATACCACTGTAGGATGAATTTGAATTTCCGTCATATCTATAATGGAAGAATTTAAAGTTTCTAAAAGATTGATTCCATCTCCAGTAGCGCCTGGACTATTGGTAGTACCAAATTCTTTTAAATCTTTTCTATAAGAAGAAACCATATCTTTATTTGCTCCAAAGCCTCCGGTCGCAATAATTACACCCTTGGCATAGATTTTATAGGTGTTGCCCTCTAAATTTTGAACTTCTATTCCTGTCACTTTATTATTGTCAAATAAAATCTTTGTAGCTTTGCTACCAGTTCGTATCTCTACTCCTTTTGATCTTGCAGTTTTTTCTAAGGTGCTAAAAAGCATTTCTCCGACAGGGGCTCCTCCCTTTGGTCTATGAGCTCTATCTACACTAGCACCACCTAATCTTCCTACATCTGATAAATCCATTCCATAATTGGTAAGCCAATTAATCATAGAAGAAGAATTTTGAGCTAAAATTTTTACTAAACTTTTGTTATTTGTATTTTGACCACCTTCTAGAGTATCTTTTATGAAGAGGTCTGTATGATCTTGTATTCCTTTTTCTTTTTGATATGCAGTTCCTGAGGCATTGATTCCTCCTGTAGCGTATTTTGTATTTCCACCTAAAATAGGCAGCTTTTCTACTAAAAGCACTTGTGCACCTTTTTCTTTAGCTTCAATAGCAGAAGTTAAACCTGCACCTCCACTACCTACAACTACAATATCTGTATGAATATCATTTATTTTATTTTTTTTAGTAGAAGTAATAGGTACAATTGAAATCCCAGATTTCTTTATAGCATCTTCTATAGCAGCTTTTATGGTTTGACTGCTTTGAGTAGCTCCAGCTACATCATCTATATCAGCACTATTTTTTTCTATGACTTGTTTAGATATATAAGAAAAAACCTTTTGTCCCATACTAGATTCATTATTTTTTAATATCTCAATATTTATAATTTCATTATTTTCTATAGATAGAGCTACTTGTACTTTACCATTTTTGCCCATAGATTCTCCTATATATTTACCTTCTAGCTCAACAGATGGGTGATCTCTCATATGACGATATCCTATAACAAATAAGGTAAGCAAAAAACCAATGATAAGAAATATTAGTATTTCTTTAGTTTGTTTTTTCATTCTAACAACTCCTCTCTAAGATTAGAACAATCTATAATATATATAATTTCAAAATAAAGCATATCATAAAAATAAATTTACATAAATAAAATTTTATAAATTGTATATATAATATTTAAAAAATTCGACATTTTTTTTAAAAAAGATTACAATATATATAATTATTTTAATAGAATGATTATACAAAAAGATTATAAGAATAAAAAAAAGAGGATTTTTATTTAAAAAAAGTAAACGTTTACCTCGAGAGGTAATATATACAATATAAATCAAGAACAAGGTGATAATTAATAAAATAATATAAAAGTAATAGATATAAATTATAGTAGAGGACGATTCTATAGGAACGTTCTAGGGAGGAAAAAATAAGAATGCATCCACTCAATTGGCTAAGGGATTTTTTTGAAAAGAATAATGTAATCAAAAAATTATTTACTGGAAATCGGGAAAAAGATTATAAGAAATATAATAAGAAGATACAGATGGCAATTGATACGATACCTAACCCTGTTATTTATAAAGATTATAAGGGGGTATATAAATGTATAAATACAGCTTATATGGATTATATGGGATTTACAAGAGAAGAAGTAATAGGAAAAAAAATATATGATATTCTTCCTAAGGACTTAGCAGATGTACACTCTAAAATAGATGAAGAGGTTTCAAAAACAAAAAAGAAAAAAATATATGAATCTAAGTTAAGACATTTAGATGGAACATTACATCAGGTTCTTTTTACAAAGGGGCCTATTTTAGATGATCAAGGACATGTTATGGGGATTATAGGTGTATTAGTAGATATTACAGAAAGAATCAATGCAGAAAATAAGATAAAAAAATTATTAAAACTGCAAGAGAGAATGATAGAAGTGAATCATGCGATTATAGAATCTGCAAATATAGAAGAATTACTTCGATTGATTTTAGATAAAATTATTGGATGTATGGAAAATGCTCATGGAGGTTCTATTCTTACTTTAGATCAAAAAGATAATCTAAAAATTATAGTTTCTAAAGGATATGATGAAGGATCTAAAGATTTTTCTATTCCATTAAAAGAATCTTGTCAATGGTATGAATCCAAAGGAGTTTGGGATAAAATTATTTGTATTGATGATATAGATGAAAAAAAAGAAAGAAAATTTAAATTTATAGACGTAAAAGAAAAAATGAAATCTTTTATGAGTGCTCCTATTGTAATAGATGGAAAGTTAAAAGGATTTGTAAATGTAGATAGTCACAAAAAATATGCATTTGATCAAACAGACATAGAGCTTATGAAATACATGAAAAATCAAGTGGAACTTGCTATGAGTAAATATAAGCTTTATGAAACAGCTATGTACCTTTCTAAATATGATACATTAACAAATGTATATAATAGAGGATATTTTCAAGAACAATTTAATATATACCAGAAAAAAGCTATGGAAGATCATGAATATTTTTCTGTAATTTTATTTGATTTAAATGGACTTAAATTTGTAAATGATCATTATGGACACTTATCAGGAGATATATTAATCAAAGAATTTTCCTCTTTTATGAAAAGGAAATTTAAAAACTTAGGTATATTTGCAAGGTATGGAGGAGATGAATTTATTGCTTTAGTTCATGAAAAAGATATGGAGAAGATTCATGAAAAGATGGATGAATCTATCTATTATTTTAAAAACAATCCTATCCTATTTGATGACCAAAAGGTAGTCTGTAGTTTTAGTTATGGAATTGCAAGTTTTCCTCAAGATGGAAAATGTTATGATGATTTAATAAAAATTGCTGATCAGAATATGTACTTATATAAACAAAAAATAAAAGAAATAGATTCTAAAAGTATCATTGACAAAAAATAGAATAGGTCATAATATGGAATAAAGCATGTCAATAAAGGAGATTATCATGGAGATAAATGACTGGTATATCATTTTTTTAGGAATATTATCAATAGTATTTGGAACTTTTATTATTTTTAAAAAGCAAATGATTATATCAGGAAAGATATGTATAGTAGTATATGCTTTATTTATACTTTTTTCTACAGTAGAGTTAAAAGAAAATTTTATGGTGATGATATGGACATATTTACTTTTTTATATTATGTGGATTCCTCGGATGAAAGGTGATTATACAATATATAATGTAGAAAAAATAAAAGTGATTGAATTGATAGAGAATATTTTTAAAAAAAGGAATATGCCATATAAAATAGATGAAGAAGGAATTATTCTTACAGAAGAATATAAAGAGACAAAACCTTATTTAGGAGCAAAAGAGAGCGTAAAGATCTATAACAAAAGAATTGATTTTAATAATGATGAAAAGAATAGAGCGGTTTCACTTAATATAAAAGATATACAAAAGACAGATCTTCATTATGAAATTATAGCAGAGATCAAGAAAAATCTTTCTATTTTAAAAAGTAAAAAAAGAGGGAAAGAAGGAATTGTATATATTGTATTAGGAATCTACTTTATTGCTATAGTATTATGGGAAAAATATTATTTATTATAAGAGCCGTAGGCTCTTTCTTTTTTGCATAATACGAATTCTTTGTTAGGGTTGATACCATAAATATAGATATGTTATGATAAATAGGTATTTAACAAGTTTCGATAAAAAAAGAAGAATAACGACATTTTTATAGAAGAAAGTTTATGTAGTAAGGAAGGGAGAATTGAAATGTTTCAATTACCAAAATATAAAGGACCTAATTTTAATCAAGATATATTTTTATCAGCACCCAATGCAGTAGTAGAAAAAGTAGTAAAAGATGGAGTAGCGCCAGATCATTATCATACAACATCTATGTATCCAGAGTATTTTAAAATCAATGGAAAGTGGATTTTGGCAAATGAAAGTAGAATGGATGGGGTGCCAGTATTAGTAGGGGAAGACAAAATAGAGATCAAAGAATTTAGGAATCTACATGTGGGAGATCAAGTAGTTGTAGGAAGAACAGAAGATGCAAGTGAAGGAATTTATCTTTATGCCAATGGATTTGAAAAGGATGATTATAAAAAAGATGTATTTGCGTTTAGAACAGGTAGATCTAGGGAGACTGCTTTTACAAAGGACTATGAAAAATTATATGAATTATTAGAACATGAAAAAGAAAATGGATATATTGTATGGGTATTAGGACCGGCTGTATCTTTTGATCATAGATCAAGAGAATCTATGGCAAGCCTTATTCAAAACGGATATGCTCATGCAGTTTTAGCGGGAAATGCTTTAGCAACTCATGATCTAGAAGGTGGAATTTTTAGGACTGCTCTAGGACAAGATATATACCATCAAGACTCAAAACCAAATGGACATTATCATCATTTAGATGCTTTAAATAAAGCTAGAAAATCAGGATCTATTGAGCAATTAATTGAAGATGAAAACATAAAAGACGGAATTGTACATGCTTGTGTAAAAAGTAATGTACCATTAGTTTTAGCAGGTTCTATAAGAGATGATGGACCACTTCCAAGTGTATTTTCTAATGTATATGATGCGCAAGATAATATGAGAAGTCATGCAAGGAAAGCGACAACACTAATATGTCTTGCTACTCAACTTCATACCATTGCTACAGGAAATATGACTCCTTCTTATACGGTAGTAGATGGAGACATAAGACCCGTATTTATCTATGCAGTAGATGTATCTGAATTTGTTTTAAATAAATTACAGGATAGAGGAACATTAGAAGTAACAACGATTGTTGCAAATATTCAAGACTTTTTAGGAAAATTAAAAGATAATTTAGTAAAATAAGCCTAGGAAATCCTAGGCTTATTTTTTAGTACATATTATCATAGTATTTTAAAGTTTCTAATGTTTTTGAAGATATACAATATTCGTTGTGGTGGTTCTTTATTAAATATAATATATCAGCTTCTACTTTCATATTAGATAAAATATCATATCCTATTTTAGGATGATGATTTTTATAATATAGTGATTTTTGTATGAATTTAGGTAAAATATCTTTTTTAAAGTTTAATCTAATGCATATAACTACAATAGACTTATTTATAAGTGTAAGATTACTTCCTATTTTTCCTATATCATGTAAAAGAGCTGCTCTTATAAGAGTGATATTATGTGGAAATTTTGATGTACACCCATAGGCTACTTGGAGACTATGATATTGCTCTGATACTCTTAATTTCTTAAATAGTTTTATTTCTTCTTTATTTAAATATTTTTCTATGAAGGCAAGATCTTCTTTTGTGGTTCTTGCAAGTAGTCCTTGAATAAATTGTTTCATTCTATAGATCATAATAGTTCTCTTTTCAGTTTTTCTCATTTTTATTTAGTGAAATTTTGAAAATCAATTGAAATGTTTAGTTTATTTAATAGATTTAAGATGAGCAATATCGGTCATGTTTTTTCCAGTAACAGCTTCTACAACTGTTAAGTCTTTTGATAAGTTATCAATTTTATGATTAATTTCTCTATGTCTATCTGCATTTTTAGTATCCAATTGAATCAGATAATCCTTGATTTCTTGTTGGCCTTGTTCTAATTTAGCTTGGCCCTGTTCTAATTTAGCTTGACCTTGTTTTAAATCCTTAATGTCAGATTCCATATTATCAAGGCGGTTATTCGTTTGTATTTGATTTTGTTTAAGTTCTGCTAATTCATGTAGTATTTGTTGTAATATTTTTTCCATAATATTCATCCCTTCAATACAGTTTCTTTATATTATTTATATTTTATCATCAGAATGTGTTTTAGTCACGATCTTTCCAATATTAAAATAGATTTTTATATAATGATCAATTAGACCTCCCCATAATGGGAAGGCCTATAATAAAATAGAACAAGTCTAGCATCTTTATGAATACCTGCACTGTAACCTATTATTTCTCTGTTAAAAAGGTCAACTAATAAACATACATAATCCCACTTGTTTCCTACTCTAACGTATGTTAAATCACTTACTACTGCTGCATGTGGCTTTTCTGTTTTAAATTCTCTATTTAGCTCGTTTGCTACTTTTGATTCATTCATTTATGTACATAGGACTTATACTGTGTTACTGTATAATTAGATACCAATCCTTGAGTTTTCATTATTTTTCCTATTTTTCTTCTGGATACAATAAATCCTTGCTTTTTAAATTCTACTTTTATTTTTCTATTCCCATAATTGTTCCGACTGGCTTTAAAAATCTCTATTACTTTAAGTGTAATTTCATCGGGTAATTCTTTAGATTTTGATTCATAATAGTCAGTACTCCTAGGAACTTGTAGGACTGTACACATTGCTGATACACTGTATTTGTGAACATTATTTTTAATCATATTTATTTTCGTCCTAATATCAACGCCGCTTGCCTTAAAATATTATTTTAAGTTTACATGATGTAACCTATCCAAAGACTGCAAAGCCAAGTGCAGTCGCACTAGGCTTCTCGGCGTCTTGAACACGAAATGTTAACTGAAACTGTGAGTATAAAAAAGGATAATTTAAAGTATTAAAATTATTTAAATAAGGTATAGAGGTGCATAATGGTAGAAAATATATGGCTTGAAACAGAAAGATTGATTATTAGATCCTATACTATAGAAGATGTTACTGGACTTTATGAAACGCTTAATGATAGTGAAGTTTTAAAATACATTCCAGAAGGTCAGATAAATATTGAGCAAGCTAATGAAGCAATTAGATGGTTAATGTCAAATTATAAAATTGGTATAAACTCTGATTTTAAATATAGTTTCCCAATAATTTTAAAGGAGAGGAAGGCATATATTGGGTGGTGTGGTATAGGTTATTTGGATTATGATAATAGTAAAACAGAAATTTACTATACGTTGAAGAGCAAATATTGGGGTAAAGGATATGCTACCGAAGCTATGAAAGCTATTGTGAATTTTACTTTTAAAGAATTAAAAATAAGGGAATTGGTTGCAGTGGTAAAGCCTGAAAATATAGATTCAATCAAAGTAATTGAAAAACTAGGGTTTAAGTATAAATATATACTTAGAAATGTGCCAATTGGATTTGAATTTTATGAGGGGGAATTATTTTACTTATTAAAAAAAGATGAATATATGAAAGAAACTGAGTAGTAATTTCTCATATAACAAAAAATATAACAGAAAATTCAAAAACTCAACGGGTTGGATTTTTAAAAATAAAGATTTTAAAGAAAAAATGATTATATATTTGAAGTTAAATTATCATAGAACGAAAATATAATTTTAAGTTTATGGAGGAATTATATTATGAATAAATCAATAGACATTGTCTTAAGAGAATTAGAGATGAAAGATTTGGAAGATTATTTGTATTGGAATCATCCTTCTCGTAAATTCCATAGGTTCAATGGTCCTTATTACAAAAAAAGTAATGAAGAGGAATTAAGGAAATATGTTGAAGAATTAAAAGTACTATTACTAAAGGGCGAAAAAAATGTACTTAAAAATAAAAAAATAATAGCAAATAAAGATACTGATGAGATTATTGGGCAGGTGAATTGGTATTGGAAATCACAAGAAACTCTTTGGATGGAAATAGGGGTTGTTATTTTTAATGAAGATTATTGGGGGCAAGGAATAGGATTTAAAGTTTTAAGAATGTGGATTAATGAAATTTTTAACCAAAATCCTAACCTTATAAGGATTGGATTATCAACTTGGTCAGGAAATGAAAGAATGATGAAACTGGCTGAAAAATTAGGTTTAAAAAAAGAAGCTGTTTATAGAAAAGCAAGAATTGTTGATAATCAATATTATGATTCTGTGAGTTATGGTATATTGCGTGAAGAATGGTAAGAGTTGATAAAAAATAAAGAATAAATTGGCTAGTAACATTCATCCGTATGTTATATTGCATAATATGGACTTGAGCGTCATCTTAGTCATACTATAGATAGAGTTGAAGACGACGCTAAGTTTTAAAATGTGCCTCACTGGGAAGTATATTGATAAAAGAAATAGATTAAATATATTTATTAAGAGACACTATTTATAAATTCTTATAATTCCATATAATCTCTACTTTATCAGTTATAACAATCTTCTTTATAAAATTTCTAAGAATAATTCTTCGCTTTTCAAAATTTCCTAACATGGACAGAACCTCAGCCAAGGATACATGTAGCTGTTCTTCTTCAGAGATTTCTTTTTCAAATTCAGAAATAGTTTTTTGTGTTTTTTTCTGTCCTAATATAAATTTTCTATCCTATCCGATATCTGCGAGAAAATAAAAATTCTCCTACAATTACTCCTACTCAGGAAAGTCCTGCATTGATTTTTAATGAATTGACTATAGTAGGAATGCTTGCGGGAATAATAACTTTTCGAAGAACTTGAAGCTTCGTAGCTCCAAAGGTTTCTAGCATTTTAATTTTATCTTCATCAGCTTCTCTAAAACCACAATATACTTCTAATATTGTAACTACAATGGATACAGATGAAGAATTTTCTTCTTAAAGATTGATACATTCTATCGTGTATTTTAATGTCTAATGTTTCACCTGATAAATATTTATATTCTCCACTTTTTTATTCTGTTATGATTCTCCTCTTATTTTTGCCATGATAATAAGTCAGATCCATTCAGAAGAGATGTTGACATATTTAATTAATATTAGTATTATGGAGGATGAATTAATGACGATAATATTTTTAAAATTCAGATAACTATATTTTAAAATGAGAGGAGAAAATATATGAAAAAATTCACAGTAATTTTACTAATGATTAGCATAATATTAACTGGATGTATCGATAAAAAGGACGAAGAAAAAGAAGCTTTCAAGGATGAAAGAACAACAATCTCCAAAGATGAGGAAACTATGCAAAAAGAATTAAGTAAGAATAAAAAACAAAAGGAAGTTAAATCCCATAATACATACTATTTTAAAAAGTATGATGTGGAAAATGGCTATAGAGGAGAGGTTATTCTTGAAGCCTATGATAAAGATGAAAATGTTATATGGAATAAAAAGTGGAGTAATTTGGTTATAACAGAACTATCGTTGTCCTCTAAGCTAGCCGTAGATGATTATAATATTTATATAGGAGTATATGGTACTCTATATGCACTAAATAAAGAGACTGGTGAAGAGGTATGGCATATTGAAAATATAGGGGCTATTTCAAAGCCTTATATAAATAAGGATAGGATATATGTATCTGGATATTATGGGCCGTTTTTGACATGTGTGGATATACATAATGGAAAACAGATATGGCAATATGATAGCAAAGATATGTATTGGTCAACAACTATTTCAAAGGTTGATAATAAAATAGCGGTTGAATATGAAGGTGCAGATGAAACAAAATTAGCATTATTTAATGAAGATGGAAATCTAATCAGTGAAAATAATGGAAGATTATCAGAAAATATCATTAAATGGGATAGAGTTGTGGCTTCAAGTATTTTAGATTCTAATTATAAGAGATACGGAGAGACGAATGTTTTAGATGGAAAATCTGAAACAGCTTGGGTTGAAGGAACAAAAGGGTATGGAATTAATGAATGGGTAAAGATGGAGAGTAATTCATATAGAGAGATAAATGAAATCGAAATATTAAATGGATATCATAAGAATATAGATACCTATGAAAATAATGGAAAAATGAAAAAGTTTAGATTAGATTTTTCTAATAATGAGCATATGATCTATAGCGTAACGGGAAATAATAAACAATATTATTTTAGTGATATAGATATAATATTAGCAAAACCAATTCATACAGACTTTATAAAACTTACAATTTTAGATGTCTTTGAAGGTAAAAAATATCAAGATACATGTATATCTGAAATAACTGTAAAATGAGATATGAATCTATATGAGATTGATGCAATTTATGAGGAAAAATGGAAACAGGAAAAAATTTATTATTAATTAGGAAGATATATATACTATTATGACAGCAACAGGTTTAAGTAATAATGATATTGAGAAAATGAAATCGAAGACGAATTAAGTATGAAAAAGCAGATGTAGCTACATCTGCTTTTTTTATCTCCACTTCATTAATTTTTTCTCAAAATAAGCTACTCCTTGATACATGAGTGCTGCCAAAATAGCCAAAATAATCACACTGGTCATGACCAAATCAAGCTTAAATACCTGCCCTCCATAGACAATAAGGTATCCAATACCTGCTTGAGAAACTAAAAATTCTCCTACGATTACTCCCACCCAGGAAAGTCCTACATTGATTTTTAATGAATTGACTATAGTAGGAATGCTTGCGGGAATAATAACTTTTCGAAGAACTTGAAGCTTAGTAGCTCCAAAGGTTTCTAGCATTTTAATTTTATCTTCATCAACTTCTCTAAATCCACCATATACTTCTAATATTGTAACTACAATAGATACAGACAATGCAGTAACAATAATTCCTGTAATACCTGCACCTGCCCATAAAATAATAATGGGAGCTAAAGCAGTTTTTGGAAGTGCATTTAAAACTACCATATAAGGATCTAATACCTGAGATATAAAATCAGACCACCATAGTAAAATGGCAACAATAGTGCCTAAAACAGTACCAAGTAAAAACCCTATTACTGTTTCAAATGTACTTACTCCAATATGCTTCATTAAGGAACCGTCCTTTAAAAGATTTAAAAAGACATTCCACATTTGAGATGGATAGCTCGTTAAAAATGTGTCTATAATCTCTAGTCTAGCAGCTATTTCCCAAAGTAAAAAGAATACTACAATTAATGAAATTTGAGTAATGAATATAACTTTTTTCTTTTTTTGATGTGTACATAAAAAATCTAAATGCTCTTTTGAAAACTCATGATTTGTATTTTTACAGTTGATTTTATTGAACATGCACATCAAGCTCCTTCCATATGGTATTAAAATAATGTCTAAATTCAGGAGCTTCTCTAGAAGTAAGGGGAGTTCTTTCAGTTTCTAAAGTTAATTTTATGGTGTGAATACTTTTTACAGTGGCAGGACGATTACTAAGAACAATGATTCGATCTGCCATAGAGATAGCTTCTGCTATGTCTCCAAAAAGACGGACTATAAAGATAAAAAATTTGGCTAAATAATATGTGAAAAGTAGAAGACAAAAGAGTTAATTGGATATATATGATAAAATGTAATGAATCAATATACAAAGGTGGGATAATTCTATGTCTATTCTTGAAGTTGTATTGTTAATAGTAGCATTAGCAGTAACACTAGCATACCTATATCCAGTCATATTATTACCCAAAATTATTCTTTTGCTATTATCAAAAAAATATGGATCTAATACAGGTCCTTTATACAAAGAACTCAAAAAGTCTATAATTTCTTTAATATTGGAGGGTGTCTTATGGTGGCCTATAGCTATTATGGCAACTTTTAGCACAGATGCACCTGGTACGAGTAACTTTCATATCAGTGTAGTTGCGTTTTTAATATATGTACCAATATTTGCACTAGCCTGTGTGATCATTACAACTATAGCAATGATAATAGAATCTAGAAAAGCAAAGGTTAAGCAGGATTAATCATCTTTTGTATTTAAAGGTCGGGCAAAATATTGATTGTTAAAGTTTCCCCATCCCAAGTAATTTCATGGATGATTTCATTCATTATTTTCTTTTTTTCATGAAAAGTAAGACCATCTACGTTGGTTGCAAAATTTTTTATAAGACTGAGTAGTATATCTATATTCATTTTTTGTAGACTTGTAGATTCTTTTTTTTCGCTTACATTTTCTAATTCGGTTTGTATATTAACAATTTTATCATCAAAGCTTTCGATTTGTTCAATAATGTATTTGGATGCTTTTGAATCTTGATTTTTTGCTAACTGTAAAGTTAAGTTACCAATGGCAGCTTTGCATTCTTTTAATTCTTCATACAGTTTATCTTTATCAACATTATTTACAGAAGATAAATTGTTTAATTTCTTTCTTTCATTTAAAAGGAACTGATAAAATTCATGATCTTCATAACCCATTTTCTTCAGTTCATTTACCACGAATTCATCTGCTTCATTACCATTTAGATTTTTAACATTGCAGCGACTTCCCCTGGATCTTTCCTTCATTAAGCACTTGTAATAATAATAGGTGCCATACTTCTTTCTAGATATGGAGATTCTCATTTTAGAACCACAGTTTTCACACTGTAGTAAAGTAGTAATCAATCCAATATTACTAGTACCTACTCTAGGAGCTTTTTGACTATTTTTTTCTAATAAATTTTGTACCCGTATCCATTCATGAGAAGGAATAATCCCTTTATGCTCTCCTATAGCAATTACCCATTCAGAAGGGTCTTTTCTAATAATTCTATTTTTCTTTTCATCATGCTTGTTATAGACCATGAGTCCATGAGTACCATCAAATTCTTCAGTCTTGTTAGTTATATCAGCACCTAGATTTTGAAAGTACTCAAACATTACTTTATCAGCTATAGCATAAACAGGATTGGCAAGAATGACTTTTAAAATGCTTTTGTCAAAGTCTTTATTGTTTCGTGTTTTTATGTGATTTTCTAATGTACAGCTTTCAAGCTTTGTAAGAGAACCAAGTTCTAAATATTTTTTATAAAAGACTTTTACTAATTCTAGTTCCTCGTGGATGGGAGTAAGGTGATACATTTTTTTCTTTGTATTATCTATGTTGTAGTATGTACTTCCTTTACTCTTAAAACCCATAGGTGTCTTTCCTCCAAGCCACCTGCCTGTTCTAGCAAGGGCTAACATATTATCTCTGATTCTTTCTGCAATGGTCTCCCTTTCAAGCTGTGCAAATACAGAAGTAATATACATCATGGCACGTCCCATAGGAGTGGAAGTATCGAATTGCTCTCGAATGGATACAAAATCAATATTGTACTCTTGAAGGAGAGCAACCAAACTTGAGAAATCAGAAATATTTCTGCTGATCCGATCCAACCGATAGCAAATAAGGACCTGGAACTTTTTCTTTTTTAAATCCTTTAGCATCTTTTGAAACTTAGGTCGATTACTATTTCCACCTGAGTAGCCTTCATCTTCATAAACAAGAAAATTATTTCCTTGGAAATGCTTCATTGCATAGTCTCTACAAAGGTCTATCTGATTTTGGATAGATTCACCTTTTTCTGTAGTTTTCGATTTACGAGAATATATGGCAATAGTTAATATGTTTATCACCTACCTTTATGAGTAGTTATTCATATTTTTACGCAACAACGGTATTTTAGTACTTGTATTATTTATAAATACATCAATGAAGTGGACAATATTACACAATTTGGAATAGTACAACCCTATTTTCTAATATCTATTAGGTAAAGAAGGGGGATGTACAAATATGCCGCAACAAAAAATCAAAGTAATCGTCAACATTCCCGATAAAAGTGTTTTAGAGAAACGAATGGCAAGAGCTTTAGCGAAGGTGGTTATTGGGAGGGTGAATAAGCTTGATATAGATGAGAGGAAGATTGTGTATGATGAGATTTTGAGAAGGTTAAAAAATACATAACATTGATGCCAATTTGCTATATGGAAGAATTAAATTGAAAGGCAACATGGAATATAGTAAAATAATGGTAATATATAAAAGTAGTATATTTATAAATAAGATATACTCATGAATAAAATTTATAAAAAATACTTTCAAAGTGTGGAAAATATGGAGACAAAAAAATGGTACAAAAAAGATAGCTTTTGGGCAGTGAGTTTTATAATAGGTTTCATGTGGGTACATTTATTTATAAAAGATATGTCTTTTGATGGACAATTTCCATCCGTATGGATAGGATTATTAATAGGAAGTTTAATAAGAAATAAAACAAGAGATACAAAAGAAAAAGAAGGAATTATTATTTCCCTCATAATGATTAGTAATTATATTCTTTTTAGATGTGGGGTGTATATACCCAATTATATTCTCTTTTTTAGTGGATTTTCATGGATTATTATTAAGGCTTTCAATAAAGAAGATGTAACGTATAAGCTACAAAAAAAGATTTTAATTATCATATTACTGATTGGATTTTTTTCTGTAGATTATTATATGTATGCAAATAATATTATCGAAGATCAAAGTTTTTATAGGTATGTAAAAAAGGAATATAATATTAAGGGAAAAGTGAAAAAAGAGGATTTAAAGGGAATAGAAGAATTATTTTTAGGTGATGATGATCGTATAAATAATCTAGATGGGATTGAAAATTTTAAAGATGTTGAGTATATATACATATCTGATGGCTTCATCATTCATGATTTTAGACCTATTGGAAAGTTGAGTAATTTAAAACATCTATTGGTTTGGTATACAAATGTAGATAAACTTGAGAAAATCGAAAAATGGAGTTACCTGAATGGCTTGAGATTGTATATCCTAAAGGTAGTAAAATAGATAGTCTAGATAATTTTCTAAATTTAAAGAGGTTTGAGGTACAAGGTATGGATTTTGATGATTTAACAGGATTAGAAGGACCAACTAATTTAGAAAGATTAGACATTGGAGATGGACAAGTAATAAGCTTTGATGGCATCGAAAAGTTCCCACAGTTAAAGGAATTAGATTTCTATAAATTGCGGGTTACGGATATTAGTAAAGTATTTGAATTAGAACATTTAGAAAAAATCAGTATTCAGAGCGGTTATATTCCTAGTATGGAGGAATTTGAAGAGCAAGCTAAGAAAAAAGGGATTGAAGTTGAAAAAATTAAAATTAGTGTATAGAGTATGTATACAAATTAATTACTGTAAGTGGTGTATATAAAGGACTTTCTATTAAAAGGAAAGTCCTTTTGTACTTAGAGGAGAAAACGGTGGAGAAATGATTGAATAAGAAGATTATATAACTGCAAAAAGAGTAGGTTTCTGTAATAGTTTATCCGGAAGCTATTCTAAAAGCATAATACCTATTCATCCCCATAAAGAGCAATTAATAAAGCAGTATTAATAGCCAAAGACTGATTATGTGTGATATTCCTTGATTTAGCCATCTTTTCAATAATTCTTTTCTTAAGCTTAGAATTAATATTTACAGATTCCCTTTCTTTATTGGATGCAAAGATTTCTATGAAAGCTTCACTGAAATCTGTTTTAGCTTGAGGAGAATTTTTTTCTATGTAATTTTCTATTTGAGTTAATCTGGTATTAATACAATGAAGGTTTTTATCTATTGTTTGTAAATAATTCAATATTTGAGATGAATTATTAGAATCTGTAGAAGTATTTTGCGAAGTGTCGTTATTTTCTTTTTTATTATCTTTCAATTCAATTGAATGATGATTTTTGAATAAACGTACTTGGCCAGGAAGTTGGTTATCTTGATACTCATACTTTTTTAAAGAAGCAATCCAATGTTGCTTATAATGTTGGATCGCTTTATTTTTTACGGTAGTATAAGTTAATCTCTTGTTAAAAAGGTGGGTTGCAATATAGTTTGGGCTTCTATTTTCGTTAATCATCTTTTTTAATTCAGCAAGTTCATCGTTTGTTAATTCTTTATAATTACCAATATAACAGCACGTCCTTTATAATGATTTATTCCTTGGTATAAAGTATTTGGGATAGTACTGTTTTATGCATATCAAAATAATTGACATATGAATAATTGTAAAAGTCTAATTTTGAAGTTTTAAATTTGAAAACTTTAATTTTAAAAGTTAGCCAATTCCAATACTTTGAAGATTGATTAATAATATTTGAATAAAATCCGATACATAAAATATACAATAATAAAATTTTTAAATTTTAGTGAGGCAATATGTCTGTAACAGTATACTAAACCAGACTAAAAACACCACATGTACAATCTATAAAATGTTAATATTTGTCGTCATGTAGATGGTTAATTTGAGACCATCATTTATTTTGTTAACAACCACCTTGTCTATTAGCATATCTATGATCATTCTTTTTCGTTCATTGGATAAATGTTTAAAATCCTGTTTGAATAACTTCTTTAAGGCATTTACTAGATCTGATTCCGTTTTAAATGAATTAGCTGTGATAGTATTTAATTCATCCTTATAAGATTTTAGGATATTCAGTTCCCTTTGCAGAATAGGTCTTTGAATCTTTAAGGCTTCAAGAATGGTTTCGTTGTCTTCACATTGGATTAAATCATCTAATTTTGAAATATGTTGCGATTTCTTTGTAAGTTCTTCATCGATTCTTTTGATCTTATCTTCATTTTCCTTCAAAATCTAATCTCTTGTTTTGGAATAATAATACCACATGATATTTGTTTTTTCAGGAGTCAGATTCACTAAAAATTCATCTATAAACTTTTCTTCAATGATACTTTTTTTAAGAACCATTTTTTCATCCTGTTTAAGTTTTTTTGTACAATCGCAGCGATAGACTCCTTCTCGAGGATTACCATTTCTATTAAATCCATAGTTTTTAGCTTTCAAAATAGCTCCACAGTTGCCACATGCAAGCTTATCTCTTAATAAAAATGAGGTACTATAATATTTTGAATCCTTCATACTTACTTTCTTATGCCGTATATTTTTTGATTGTTCCCATTGATCAGTTGTAATAAATGCAGAACATTGTTCATCTGGGGAATATACCATAGATGCATTGTTTACATCATAACTTCTACGACTACGCCTACGCCTTCCCCATGCAATCTTTCCTGTATAAGTTTCGTTGGTAATAATGCTTTCAATTTTACTTTTGTTCCAATGATTTGTGTTGTCCTGTTCATTTAAAAACTTTGATATTTTTCTGTAGCTGTAACCATATTGATTGTGCAATCTAAAAATCTCTTCTATATACTTTTGCTCGTTTAATAAGGCAACCAAAATCCGTTTCTTTTTATGAGCATTTGGATTAATACATTCTGTAATATAGCCATAAGGGGGATACCCAGCAGGCCAATAGCCGTCTCGAACCTTTTGAGATAGACCATCTCTGGCTCTATCGGATATAAGATTGGCTTCAAGTTCAGCGATACTACCAAATACCAATTCTATAAACTTTTGAAGTCCCTTGTTTTCAATGTTCATAGATTCACTAGGGTTTGCAAAGTGAAGTTCTATGCCTTTTTTTTGTAGGAAAAGCTTGATACCCACATAAACTTCTAGATTTCTTGCAAGGCGGTGACGGGTACTGACAATAAGGTGTTTGAATTTTGATTGGTTGACTGAAGTGATGATCTTTAGTAGTTTTGGTCTATTCTTTAGAGCAGTATAAAGATTATTTTCATAGTCTATATCATCAAACTTTACTTTAGAGGCAGATTCGTATTCTTCAACAAATTGAATGATTTTATACTTGTGTTTTTGGGCATATTTTGTAGCATATACCTTTTGTGAATCAATGGAATGCCCATCTTTCTTTTGATCTTCTGTAGAAACTCTCAAATATACAATGGCTTTTTCTTTAGGATCATTCTCTATAGGTAATTGTGATACTGAAACTTTGTCCATTTAATTTTTTTAGCACCACCTTTTTAATAAATTTAGATAGCATATGGTGATAAGCTTGCCAGTTTTCCTTGAAGAATTGGATATCCGATGGGGTAAAAGTGATTAATTGCTTCTTAAAAGCATCTAGGTTATTTAAAATATTTAGCAGTTTTAGCTTTTCTTCACCTGCTTCATTAATTTTTTCTTGTGTTGATTGAATAGTACTTTGTAAGGATGCTATTTCTTCTTTTAGTGCTGCATCATTAGTAATAATGTATTCGTCTAATTTACTTCTCATGTTTTTTCTTGATCTAGCTAGTTCTTGTTTTGCTTCAGTAAGTTTTTCGTTACTTTCAGTAATCTTGGGTTGAAGAATGCTTTGAAAGTACTGAGCATTGATTTCGTGAATAATCTGTTCAAACACCTTTCCTATGACCTCATTTATGTGCACTTTCATACATTGCGGTTTACAGGTATAATAGTCGTCTTTAAGTATGAGAGGTTTCTTGCAGGTATTACAATATAATAGCTTTTTAAATAGATAGTCTTTATCTAAAGGTGAAATAGAAATGAAGGAATACTTCTTTCCAGTCTTTCCAATCTATAATCTTTGTAAAGTTTTCACACTTCATAAACTTCTCTTCATCTAATAGATATTCTCCGTTAGATTTATCCCAGATAACACAATCATCTGTGGTATCATCTTCTTCGATAATTATTTTTCCTCCGTATAAGGGACATTGTATGATTCTTTTGAGGAAGGGTTTGGTGATTTTTTTAATAGGATTGTTGTTTGAATTTTCAATCAAGGCATCTAAGGTGTTACCATCTTTAATGATAGAGTTCTTATAGGTAGCAAATATCCTTTTAACTAATGCTGATTCATCTGAGTTAATTTCAAAGTCATGTTTTTTACCTTTCACCTTGTTATAAGCAAAGGGAGGATTGCCACATTGAAAAGTTCCTTTATATCTAAGATTTTGTCTGCCACCTTTGGTTCTTTGATAAATATACTCAGGTTCTAATGTGCTGATGGACATTAAAATATTCTCTAAGAAATTTGTGATATAAGAGCTGGTGTCGAAATTGAGATTGCCTTCTTTTGCATAGAATACTTTCACATTATGCTTCTTAAAAATTCTTCTTAAGTGCATGAAATCATCTACTCTTCTAGAAAGACGATCTCTACGAATGAGTACTAAGTTTTTGAACATGCGTGTTTCCATATCACTTAGAAGCTTTTTAAACTCTTTTCGATCATAGAAATGTTTCATTCTTGCTGATTCCTTGTCTTCGTAGACTTTGTAGAGAAGTAGGTTATTTTCTTCAATGAACTTTGTACAGGTTTCTTTCTGAGAATCTAAAGAAAAACTGTCATTTTTTCCCGATATCCTAGCATAAATAGCAGCGTAATGCTCAGGGGTAGGATCTAATAATGTTTTTTTATGCCCATCCTTACCTAAAGTATCTTTATTTCTTATGTAATCATCAATTTTTCTTATTACTTGTTGAGAATTGGTTGGCATACATATTCACCTCAGCTATATGATGATCCATGAAATAATCCACCATGAATTTGATAAAGTTTAATTTTGCATTTTCATTTTCACTATAGACAAGCTCTATAGTCCTTGAGATAGATTGTTTTTTCATTTTGACCTCCCTAAAATATATTCAAAGCTCATAGATTTCATGAAAAAAATGACTAAGTCCTAAAAAGTAGCATAGAAAAAATGTCGATGAGCAAAAAAGCAGTGAATTTCATTGATAAAGGGGTACTTTTTTTACTTTAGTTTTTAAGGTTAGTATTTATATTGAAAGAATGAGTACATTTAAAATGCTACACAGCTGATAGTACTGGCAGTTTGATTTGCAATATGGGGTACTGTTGTGATGAAAATCTTTCGTTTTAATAATGGATGTGCATAGGTTGTGTATATTCATGCTTAAGTTATTGATCAATTCTTTTGTAACTTCCCTGGTATATTTTTTATTGTGGGATAAAAAGTAGTAGCTTACCAAGTTGGGATAAACCCCTAGCTTTTCTTTGGATAAAAATAAGTAGATGGGAAGCTGGAGGTTGTCTAATGGATACATATTACTGCCTGTTTTATAGTCAATGATTTCAAGATTGTTGTCATGAGTAACATAGACTTTATCCAGGACACCATCAAGGATGTATTCTTTTAAATCTATGGAAAGCATCTCTTCAATAAGAAGGATTTCTTTTCCTTGGTCTTTTGGATCTTCGTAATATCTAGTGAGCATATCCAAATCTCTTAGTCCAAAGGCTCTTTCCTCTTCAATAGAACTGTAACCTTCTCGACCCCAATTTTTTCTCAGAAGGTCATGAAGGGTATCTATGTTTCTTTGGGATTGATCTCTTATTCTATTGAATTTGGCTAATGCTTTGTGAATGCTTTTGCCAAAAGATAAATACTTCATGGATTGATTTTTAGGAATGTTGATCTTGTCTAAGTATTGATACTGATATTTCTTGTTGCAATCTAGAAAAGCCCTGATGCTTGAACAACTAAGGTGTGGATTCTGCTTTTTCATCTATTTCCTTCCTTGGGATTAGAATGTGCAGAAGTGAAGAAAATATTCAAATATAAAAATATTTTTTATATATTTGAATAAACAAATAAAAAAAGATTCCCTCAAAGGAATGAGGGAAATCATTGTATAGTTAGCCTATTTTTTTGATTAAATGTAATTCATTGATCAAATGATTGGTGATGGATTCGATAGCATCTTTATTGGTTTTAAATTTATCGATGGTAGCTAAGTAGGTAATGGCTAGAGCATTTAGCCATTTGTTGATGTATGCTAGTTCAGGAGAAGATGGGTTAGTAGCAATATTTTTTATAGCATGATCTAATAGTATATTCTTTAAATCCATGCATTCAAATTGAAGCAGTTCTTCTAGATTTATATTGAGTTCATCCGCAATTTTGAAGAGTAATTCTAAGCGAAATATGTCATATGTACCATTTTCGATATTGCTTAAATGTCCTGCTGAAATATTTAAAATGCTTGCAAATTCAGCTGTTGTGAGATTTTTGTTTTTTCGATATTTTTTTATTCTTTGACCAAGTGCTTTATATACTTCAGACATAGTGGATACCCCCTTAGGTGAAGTATTGACAATATAGACAGATAAGTATACTTAGATTTGAGGTGGAGTTTTTATATTTAAATCTGATTTTATAAGATCATGGAGATTTTGTAAGGTATCTAATTTTGCTATAATATAAATATTTATTATAATTTATATAGTGGTTTTAAAACTTTTAAGTGGAAGTCTTTAAATGACATCTAGTTATATGAGAACTTAGAGTAATCTTGTGTTTTTTATTTTGATAGTGTATAATGTTAAAAATGAAATTTCATAAATATTACCAAATAGGCATCATTTCTGTGATAAACGGAATGATTTAATGGGGAATCCGATGAAAGTTCGGAACGGTCCCGCCACTGTGAATCAGTATTTTATTTGCTGAAAGTCAGAATACCACCTATTTGGAATCGCAAAGCTACCTACGATGCATAGGGAGGTGATGGAATTTGTACAAATATAGTATAAAATCTATTTTTGGCTACATCCTTATCGTGTGATAAAGGATGTTTTTTTGTGAGCCCAGCATAGGCATAGGTGATAACTTGGCGATGAAAGTCCGCTGTGGGGTTGGTAGAGTGAGAACCATTAGCCGAAGGCAATGTTGTCCACCGTGAGGTAGAATTTGAAGGAAGCCATAAGCAAATCAGTCTGAGGAATACGAATCACATATAAAGGTTGCTTGAGAGGGACGAGTTTGTGTAACAAAACAAAGTCCAACACTACACGAATCTCAAGCAGTAAATGTGGCAGATAGATGAAATGAAGGCTATCGTTCTTACCTGGGAAGGCTTTAAGGATATGCTATGGAGATGGATTTTGAGATAGTAACTCATACAGTGATGTATGAGTGAATCTTCAGAAGTTAGTAGAAGTTATATTACTTATCTAGTCATTAATAGATAAGTAAGGACTGAACGTTAAGGAGGATGAAGAGGTTTTGAAGGTTTCAAAGGATATACTATGACAGCAGAAAACTTCATATGAAGGCTTCAGTGCAAAGGAGAGGTTGTAAACCCGAAGGTATGTACGGAGTGCCTACTATATCTTTGGCATCTCCAAAGGAGATATTCAGTGCAGATTCAGATACTTCTTTAGATAAGGATACTTTCAAGGAAAAAATATGCTTATGGCTCTAAAAAGAGTAAAAAAGAACAAAGGGAACCGGAATAAAGGTAAATTAGCTACCACCTTTCCTTAAACAAAATTGGCCAGTTATTAAAGAAAATATCCCAAAGGGTGAATATAAACCAAGTACTGTAAGAAAAGTTGAAGTACCCAAGACAGATGAAGGAATAAGATTATTTGGAATACCTACCGTATTAGATAGATTAATTCAACAAGCTATGGCATAAATCTTAACAGAAATATTTTTTGATAATAGCTACGGTGTTAGACTAGGAAGTAAAGCTCACGATGTTGTGCTAAATGTTAAAGAGCATATGAGTCAAAAATATAAATATGTAGTGGACATGGATTTAGAAAAATTCTTTGATAGAGTAAACCACGACATATTGATGGACAGGGTATAAGAAAGAATGAGGGATAAAAGAAATCTTTAAACTCATACGGTCGTTATCTGTAATCAGAAATTAGGTTAAATGGAATAACTGTAAGAAGTAAAGAAGGAACTCCTCAAGGAGAACTATTAAGTTCACTGCTAGTAAATATTCTATTAGATGATTTAGAGAAAGAACTGGAAAAAAGAGGACATAAACTTTGTAGATATTGTGATGACTGCAATATATACAAAAAATCCAAAAGGGTATAACAAAGAGTGATGAAAAGTGTAACGACATTGCTAGAAAAGAAAATAAAACCAAAAGTTAATGAATAAAAGAGTTTAGGGGATAGACTTACAAGAAGAAAATTTTTAAGTGTTACTTTCTATACTGCAAAGGGAGGATATAACATAAGAACACATCCCAAAGCCATTAAGAGATTCAAGGATAAGGTTAGAAAAATAACTTCAAGAAACTATAGCATAAGCATGAAAGAAAAAATTAGAAGACTTAACCAAGTGATAATAGGATGGGTAAATTACTTGTCACTTGCAAAAGCTATCATGAAAAGCCTTGAGGGATGGATTAGAAAAAGGTTAAGAATGTGTATATGGAGACAATGGAAAAATCAAAAGCTAAGGTTAAAAATTGCATATCTCTAGGAATAAATAGGCATAAAGCTTATGAATGGGGTAATATAAGAAAAGACTACTGACGAATAGCCAACAGCCCAATCTTATCCAGAAGTCTAACTAATGAATATTTTAAATCAATCTTTTATCAGAACCTATCGGCTAGATATTAGAAAATGGAAGTAATTTAATGAAACGTCAAGTACCGAACGGTTTGCTTGGTGGTGTGAGAAGTTGGGAAAATTATTTTATTTTACCTCTTACTCGATTGTATAGTGTATATTTGAACTTTTACGGTTATGTAACTTATATTAAAAGGGAGTTACTAAATAATAGATACAAGTAAAGAGATGCATACTTTATTTTATAAGGAATTCATAATAATTTAAATATCATGAAAAGAGGGAAGTTTTTATGTATAGTTTTAAAATAATTCATAAAAGGTTGATAGCTATTGTAATTTTTTTTAGCATAATAATCATTCAAGCTATAAATATCCCAAATGTAAATGGACAGAGTCTAGACAAAATAAAAGTTGTTTTATTGCTTGGGAGTGATAGTCATATTCCATTAGCAGTTGAAGCTTATAAAGAAATTCAGGATAAATATCCTTTAGAAATAAAAATATTTAGTAGTAATTGTTTAAATGATTTAAAGATTGTTGAAGAGTTACAAAGTGATATAAAAAAATCAAATGTATTATTGTTAGAAAAAATTGGACAAGATGAGATAAATTCAATAGGAACAATTATTTCAAAAACTCCTAAATCATGTTATATATACGGTACAAGAAGTGATGATTTTTCAAAACAATATTCAAATATTGATTATAGTAAAGATAACGAAATTAAAGTTTACTTTGAAAATGATAGCGTAGAAAATATGCGTTCTCTTCTACTATATTTAGGTATTCTAGCAGGAATGCAAGTAGATGAAGATATAGAAGTAAAAATAAAACCAAATAAGTTTTTTTATCATCCTGATGCAATGAAACTTTGTTTTGATATAGATAAACTAAGCAATAGCGTAAATGAGGCATTAGATAAAGCATCTGGGGAAGTAAATCTTGGATTAATAACTAATACAGTACATCATGCAGTCTATGAAACAGTCTATAATAATGTTTATAATGACAATGTGATACCTTTAGCACAAGAAATAATAAAAATAAATGTGGTTTCTTCAGAATTAGATGAAAAAGACTGGGAAAATGTATTTTATTCTATAATAGAATCACAAGATTTAGTTAATTCTGTTACAGATGCAGTTTATAAATCAATAGAAAATAAAAATGGTCCTAAAATGTCTATTGTAATAGATGCTGCCTATCATGCATTTTATGAAACAAAAGATAAAGATATTAAAGGACAAGATTTGTTTAATATTATCAATGATATTTTAAAAAGTTTTAATCAATCTAATGATTTCAATGATTGTAATGATTTATGTGAACAAATAAAAGAAATTATAAAAACAAAGCATATTTCTCTAGGAGCATTTAGAAATTTAAAAGACTATAAAATATGGTACAAAGTGAGTAATCATTATAAAAAAGATGCTCCATGGATAGGAATTACTGCATATGATAGTGTGGTTAAAAATAATGATATGGAGATGTATATATCTTTGTTAAATGAATTAGAAAATAATAATGCTAATGTTATTTTTATAATTACTGATGGAAATGTCAAGGGGCTACAAAAAGATTTGTTTATGGAAAATGGTAAGAGTGTTGTTGATATATATATTCCAACATTGGGATTTAACCATATTTGTAATAAACGAGGTTTTAATATGTTTATGAAAAGTATAACAAGGAAATATAATCTTTCACAAAATAATGAAAAGGTATTAAAATAACGGTATTTATATAAGTTTTTTTATATTTTATATACTATGAACGGGGATTATATTAAATGATTTTTTAATATTAGCAAAAATTATTTGAAATAATTTACCAAATATAGCTTTAGCAAAATTATAGTACTAAAAATCGAATATTAAAAACTTACAAGGAGGATACTATTGGCCATGAAAAAAATAATATTTGTAACAACATTTATCTTTATGTTGTTATTTTCATCCATAGCATTAGCAAATGAGTCTAATGAATTAATTGTTGAAATCAATGACCAAGAAATTGCATTTAATAGTGAACCTTTTATTGAAAATGGGATTGCTTTTGTTGAATTTAGGCCTCTTTTTGAAAAAGCAAAGTATCAAGTTAGTTGGGATGATTTTTCAAAATCTATTCAAGCTACTAAAGGAAATAGACAAATTATATTAATGACTAATAATAAAATATCAAGTATTAATGGTAAAACAATTTCATTAAGGGTAGCACCTAGAATTGTGGATAATCATTTGTTTTTTCCTATAAGAGATGTTTGTGAAAGTAATGGTGCAAAAGTTAAATTCATAGATGAGAATGGAATTAAAAAGATAACAGTACATTGTGCTAGCTGTTCTGAATAAAATATGAAGGGAAGATTTGTATGCTTTTTTCTAATAGGAAAAGAAATTTCTATAAAAATGCTGTATCGATTCTTTTGATTATCTCCATGGTATTTGTAAATTTATTTTTGCCAATTTCTAATAGTTTTGCAGACGTAAAAACTGAAGAAAAACAGTTATCTGAAAAAAAAATAAAAGAAGAAATAATTTCTCAAAGAACTAAAAATTCTAAAACTTTTTTTGATGAGAATAGTAAAACCTTTATGTGTGAAGTATATAATGAGCCAATTCATTATTTGAGTGAAGATAAAAGTTTAAAGGAAATAGATAATGAACTAATAGAAACAAATAAAAAAGGATTTAAGTATGAAAATAAAGCAAATGAGTTTAAGATATATTTTTGTGAGTTATCAGGCGAAAAAGATTTTATTTGGTTCCAAGCAGGGAAAAACGGTATTAGTATTAATCCAATTAGCATGAGATATGTAGGAAAAGAGTTTAAAAAGAATAAAGAAGATAGAAAAAAAAATAAACAATTAGTACGATCTAATAAAAAAAATGCGAAAGATAAAAAACCTGAGATAGTAAAAAAAGTTGTAGCTAAAAAAAATAAAAAAACAGAGGAAGTCAAAAAAGCTATAGATAAAAAAGCAGAGGAAAATAACAAATTAACATATCAAGGAATCTTTAAGGATGTAGATTTTTCTTATACAGTAAAAGGTGATATGCTAAAAGAAGATATTATTATGCATAGGTATAATGATAAAAACACATTTTCATTCGAGGTTAATTTAGACAATTTATATATGGAGAAAAGTAAAAACGGAAAAAGTATTTTGATAAAAGAAAAAGAAACAAATAAATTGATTACAGTTTATCGAGCTCCATACATGAAAGATTCTAAAGGGGTTAAATCTAAAAATATTTTATTAGAATTAAGAGAAGAAAATGATAAATATTATATTGACGTTATAATAGACGAAGAATGGTTAAAGAGTGAAAAAAGAGCGTATCCAGTAGTGATTGATCCAATACTATATCATACAAATTTTGGGCCGAAAGATACTTATGTAAGATCAGAGTGCCAACATTCTAATTTTTATGATGATTATAGTCTGGAAGTAGGATATAATCAATTGGCTTATGATTGGGAAGAAAGAATACAGGCGATGCAAGAATGGCCTTGGGATGCAGATGAATATTGTGAAGCATATATAAAATTCGATTTACCTAAATTACCTTCAGGAGCAATCGTTGTATATGCTAATTTTACTGCAAATACATATGAATATTATAGTTGGGATGGACATAAAAATCTAGGGAAAATTAATGTGCATAGAATAACTTCTCCTTGGAATCCTGACAAAGTTACGTGGGATACAAAACCAGCATATGGTCCAGTTGAAGCTTCTGCAAAGCTTATTGGTGGGGAATGGGGACTTTTTACACTTGAAGACGAATACACAGGGAAATTTTGGGGAGAGACTGATACCTATCGAAATGGTACTTATAGTGTTGATATAACACCACTGTGCGTAGATTGGTATAGTGGATTTCAACCTAATTACGGATTAGCTTTGACTGGCAATGATAAATTAGGAGTAGCATCATTTCGTTCGAGTGAGGTGTCAGATAGAAGTCAAAGACCGAGAATAACATTTTTTTATTGCTTAGATTCTTTAGGGGTAGATAGTGAATGGGGATTTACAAGTGAACTAACGAATGTATATAATGGAAACTTAGTGGAACAAGCAGTAGATATGTTTATTTCTGGGCGAGGAGAGCCAATCAATATCACGCGTACGTATAATAGCCGTTCAAAAAAAGAAGGGATTTTCGGAAAAAATTGGACATCTAATCTTGAGACTAGCTTAGAATATTCAGATGGTGCTATTAACTTATATGATGCTGATGGGACAGAATATATCTTTTTACATTGGATAGATAACGTATATATTTCTAAAACTACTCCAGGAGCTGCTACAGGTGGTGGTGCTTCACGGGCTAGAATAGTTAAAGAAAGTAATGGAACATATACATTAAAGCAAAATGATGGTACAGTAATATCGTTAAATACTAATGGAAAAATAACTAGAATTACTGACAAAAATAATAATATTACAACATACAACTATAATACTAGTACAGGAAAATTACAAAGTATTAGTGATCCATCTGGGCGTACTATTACTTTTTCATATGGTGAAAACGGAAAAGTCAAGCAAGCTATGGACTTTTCAGGTAAAAAAGTACAATATAACTATGATAACAGTAACCGTTTAATTTCAGTTGTTGATCAGAATAATAAGACTATCACATATCAGTATGATAGCAATAATAATTTAACTAAAATTATCTATCCTAATGGCAATTTCATTACTTATGGATATGATAAATATGATAGGGTTATTACAGTAACAAGAAAAATTACAGTAAATGGGACGTTATCGACGTCTACTTCAGTTATAACCTATGATCCAGCAAACTATTGTACAACAATTACTGATGCTAATGGACATAAAGTATCTTATGAATATGACTATATGGGTAAACTTATAAAAGTTTCTGAAGATCCTGAAGGCTTAAATTATCGTAATTTGATAAACTATGATACACGTAAAAAGCGACTTACATCTGTTGCAGATGCAAATACGGTTGCGTCTGGTGGTAATACTTCTTATGTAATTAATTATGATGATTACGGAAGAATAAATTCAGCTACAAATTCACTTAATCAAAGTACTGATATAAATTATAGTGGGACAAATCATATTGTTACATTTGGTGAGAGTACTGCACAGACAGTATCTGATATGAAAGGCAATATTATTCAGACTATAGATTCATTTAAACAAGGAAATACTATGAAGTATGATCGATATGGTAATATAGTAGAGCAAACGGAAACGATATCAGCAGCCGATAATATAGTGACTAATTCAAGTTTTGAGAATAATCTTACTGATTGGAAACTTTCTATACAACCAGATTGTAATGCGAATAAAATTATTACTCAAGAAACTTCAAAATTTGGTAATAAATCATTAAGGATTTCCAATCCAAATGGTTGGATAGAATATGCTAATAATAGTGCAGTTACCTATGATCCCACAAAAACGTATACTTTTAGTGGATATATCAAAGCAAATAATCTTTCTACAAATGCAGCTTACTTAAAAGTAAAATGCTATAATAGTAGTGGTGTTTTTTTAGGATCAGTAGATAGTTATCATATAAAAGATGCAGATGATTGGACAAGAATAAATTTGGTTTTATCATCTGATAAAGTTCCAGCAGGAACAACTAAAATTATACCAGCTATAGCAATGAAAGCTACATCGGGTACAGCTTATTTTGATGGAATTCAATTAGAAGAAGGAGCTAACTTAAGTACATATAACTATTTAAGTAATAGCAGTTTTGAGAAAGATGTAAATAAAGATGGTATTCCTGATGATTGGGAAGCACATGCTCCATATGAATTGAATAATGGAGAAAATCAGGTTTTTCATGGAGAAGTTAGTGTCAGAGTAATGGGTGATAAATCATTTTCAGATATTTATCTTTCACAATATGTAGACTTATCAATTCCAGCAAATACGGATTTAACTTTATCTGGGTGGTCTGAAGCTTGGTTAGCTAGTCAGCAAGGTGGTTTTTATGGTATTAGAGCTATTGTTAAATATAAAGATAACACAACAAAATCATATGATTTTGAATTTAACAAAAACAATAGCCATTCATGGGAGCAATTAGTAGGAAATATTCATTTAGAAAAAGAAGCTACTGGTATAACAATACAATGCAAATTTGATAGCCAAAATGGTTTTGTAAGGTTTGATGGTATTCGTTTGCAAGAAGGGAAGAATACTACTCAGATCCAATATGATTCATTAGGAAACTATCCAATTTCAGTTACTAATGTATTAGGCGATACAATCAACATGAAATATACCAATAGTGGTAATTTAAGTAAAGTAATGGATAGTGTTGGAAAGTCTATGTACTTTGGTTATGATAATTTAGATCGTATTACTAGTGTTAATGGACCTTTAGAAAGTAATAGTCAATATACCTATGATGCTAATGGGAATATGCTTTCTGCTAAGGACCCTAATAATCATATTATAGCATATCGATATAATGAAGTAGATGCAATAGCAACAATAACTGATCCTTTAAATAAAAGTACTCGTTTTTCTTATGATTTAGCTGGTAATCTCACAAAAACTACTTATCCAACAGGAGGTACTATTGGTTTTGGATATAATGCAGTAGATCGCTTAGAAGAAATAAAATATAATGGAGATACTAAATATATCTATAAATATGATCCTAATGGTAATTGCACGGAGATAACTGATAAAGTTACAAATAAGACCACATCTTTTAATTATAATAAATTAGATGCATTAACTAAGTCGATTGATTCTAAAGGAAATCAAACAAATTATTCTTATAACAATGGAGGGGAAATTACAGCTTTAACTGGTCAGTTTGGTAGTTATAGGTATAATGCAAATTATAATTATGATGATTTAGGAAGGGTAAGAAAAGTTATTGGAAATGGCATATCAGCAGAATATGCTTATAACGAAAAAGGTTTACCTGTTTCTTTCAAACTAGGAAATGGTGGTTATTCTGTTAATAGTTATGATGAAGCTAATCGTTTGTCAAAGATAGTAAATTATACTGATAATGGTAAAATTCTTAGCAGTGATAGCTACAAATATGATTCTAGAGGTAATATAATTGCAATTACTACTTTAAAAGGAATTACAAATTTTGAGTATGATGATTTATGCCGTTTGATCAAGGAAATTATTCCTAATGGTACTATAATAGAATATAGTTATGATGCTGCTGGAAATCGTTTAACAAAAAAGGTAACTAAACGTAGCAATAGACAAACTATTTGTTATTCATATGATGCAGCTAATCAAATGACAGTAGTTGATGGTCAGCGATACACTTATGATAACAATGGAAATTTGCTTAGTGATGGTAGTCGTAGATTTGTCTATAATGTAGCTAATGATCTTATAGAAGTAAAAAACTCTACAGGAGAAACTTTAGCTTCCTTTACTTATGATGCATTAGGTCGCAGGAATAGTATGACTACGGGAAGAAATACAGTGTATTATCATTATAGTGGAAATGGGAATAAAGTTATTTGTGAGACTGATTCCAACAACAATATATTGGCTTCATATACTTATGATGGTTATGGTAACCTTATTAGTATGACTAGAAATGGAAATAAATACTATTATCATTACAATGGACATGGTGATGTAATAGCTCTGACAGATAGTAATAGTAATACTGTTGCTACTTATGAGTATGATTCTTTTGGTAAGGTAATAAAAAGCTCAGGAAATGTGATTAATCCATATCGTTATGCTGGTTATCGCTATGATGAAAATATTGGATTATATTATTTAAATGCTCGTTATTACAATCCAGAAACAGGAAGGTTTATAACTCGAGACACATTCAATGGATTTATTGATAATCCTCAGAGTTTAAACTTATATACCTACTGCTACAATAACCCAATAGTATATACTGATCCAAATGGACATTCTCCTTGCTACTGTCCAGACGATCCGCTACAGGATGGTTTAACGGAAGTCTATGATTTTTTAATAGGAGATGATATAAACACTCTTGTAGATCCTAATGCTCATATAGGGATGGGAGTTCTAGCGGCAGTAAGCATTGGCAGTAACTTCTTTGGTGGTGGAATTGCCAAAGGTGCAAAATTACTACTGAAGACAAAGAAGGGTGCAAAATTATTAAAGTGGATGGGAAAAAGTGATGATCTTTTTAAGATTAATTTACAACTTTTTGCGAGTAAAGGTAAGCATATTTTTCCTAAATCTAATAGGGAATTTAAAAGCATTTTAGGAATAGATAAAAAAGTATTCCATAAGGAAGTGAAGCCAGTGATACTTAAACAGATAAAAGGTGATTCTTCTTACGGAAAAATTTTCAATAAGATGGGAAAGAATCCTGATATAGGAATAAACGAATTAGGCAATATAGTTCTTAAAGATGTAAAAAATGGAAAACGAATAGAAACGGACTGGAGGTTTGAACATTTTTTACCCTAAGTATAGAAGGAGGTTATTATGTCATTTGATTTAAATATAGTTGTAGTGCAACAACACAAAGCTGTTAAAATTGATTCAATAATTGATATAATAAGCGAAGAAGAAGAAAAATTAAGATATAATAAAATTTGGGAGTATATGAGTCAAGCTTCTGGAGTTTGGTATTCTCTAGGGAAATTTGAAAATGGATTTTTTAGTGCTTTACCGATAATAGATACAGATTTTGACAAAGAGTGTAAAGAAAAAATATTTTGGATACAGGATAGAGACATACTAGAAAATCTTACACCAATTATTATTAAAGATATGTTTGGTGAAGAGTTTAAAAAAATTCTAAAAGAAATGATAGAAATGTCACCAAGTAAAACAATATTATTTATGGCAAGGTATCAAGGAGGAGACACAGAGATTATTCAAGGGGTAGTTCCATTAAATCATTTTCTTATTTCAATTGAGAAGAATGAGATTTTATTTAATGTATGCTACATTGTGAAGGGATAGCATTGTGTAATTAAAATCAAGAAAAGGTCAAACGTAAAACAAAGTTAAGCTGGTGCATGGGAAAGATTTGAAAAACTTGTAGTCTAAAACTATACACTATATACAGTACATTGATTGAAAAAACACTGTATATAGTGTTTTTAGAGCTAACAAAATTACTTTTTTAGAGGTTTGCATAGCATCAACTTAACTTGTGATTTTTTTGGTAAGGTAATAAAAAGCTCAGGAAATATGATTAATTCATATTATAAACGTCAAGTTAAGAATGTAAACTTTTGATCATTTAAGAATGTAGTTTTTTACTCATTGTCTTGTTTTAAATGATCTTTTAGTCTATAAGATTTTCCACTAATAGAAATGATGTGAGCATGATGTAATATTCGGTCTAAAATAGCGTTAGCTACTATTGCGTCATAGAAAACTTCATCCCAATTATTAAAGTTTATATTTGTTGTAAGGATGGTGCTTTTTTTCTCATATCTCAGATCTATGAGCTGAAAAATGTTTATGATAATCTAAAATTGGTTCTTTCCCACTTTTGGTGAAGAAGTATGTATTTATATTAAAAATAAAAAACTATTTTTAAAAACTAATCTACATATAGGATTCTTTTTTTGAGCAAATCAAATTTAGCCCTGCCATACATTTGTCTTTTTATCATTTTGAGTCTATTAATTTGACCTTCTAACAGACCATTATTATAATCATATTTAAATGAATTCATAACCGCATCAAAATCTTTAATTATGCCATTAGAGAACCTTTCAAGTTCTTTTATGTCACTTTCCGAAGCTTCTTTAACCCATATTTTGAATTTTTCAAGATCTTTAGTTTTAAAGATGCTCCTAAAGCTTTGAATATACCTATATATTTTTTCTATAATAGGTTTGCTGTTAAAAACTAATTTTAAATCTTTCAATTGGTATTCTTCTAATTCATCATTATTTTTCCACATATAATTGGCTATATTATACCTAGATATTGTTTTATTTTTCGAGGTGTTATTCGTGGATAGGACACCTTCTTCTTTTTTGAATTTTCGTATGTAGTTTGTAATTGTACCATAGGAACCACTATAGCCTTTTAGCTTAAGTTTTTCTAATATTTCTGTAGCCTTCATGTTATTGTTAATACATTCTTTAATAAAGTCCTTATATTCATTGATAATACTTAGCTTTTGCGGTCTTGTATATATAACTATTTTCTCTTCATCTTCTTCAATATATTTTTTAATTGTTTTTCTAGATAATTTTGTAATTCTTGATATTTCCCACACTGAATCTCCCTGTGAATGTAAAGTTTTTACTTCTCTAATTAATTCTTTCTTCTTATTATGTCTCTCAACTTTTTCCTTATCTGCTTTTGTTATTTGAGTATTAGAGTTTTTCTCAGTGATTTCGTTAATTTCTTTTCTAGATACTTCCCCTTGTAGTTTGATTATTAATTTGCTTGATATTGTTCTTTTTAAAAAGTTTTTAACCCCTTCTAATAGATTATGAAAGATATGAAATCTATCAGCTATTTGAATGATTTCTTTATGTGCATCTTTTATTCCTTTTGCATAAGCTCCAGATCTATCCCTACTAACTATCTCTACTTGTGGATGTTGAATTAACCACTTTTCAAAGGTTTTAGATTTTCTATCAGGTAAAAGGTCGATTGGTTTATGAGATATTAAGTCACAAATTAATGTTCCATAATTATTCCCCTTTTTAAAAGCAAAGTCATCAACTCCAATATATTTAACATCACAATTTACTTGTATATCTGTATTTCTTAATATCCTAATGAGTGTATTTTTACTTACTGACATTGGTATTTTTTTCAAAATGTTAGCCATAGCATTCGAACTAGTACTAAAAGCAAAGAATCTTAAATAATTATCTAATCTATCAGTTCTTCTACTATATGGCTTAATGAAATCTGGGAATCTTTCAGTAAAAACCTTTCTATGACAGCATGGATTATCACAAAAGAATTTTCTACAGATCATTATTATTTCCAAAGGGTATCCTAGAATAGGAAGGTCTTTTAATGTACGATAATACCTACTATGTATTCTTTTGCTTGTCTTATTACATAAAGGACAAATAGATATGTTTTTAGTTGATATTACGTATAAGTATATATTTTTAGAAGATATTTCAATATTAAATATATTAAAGTCTTTCATAAAAAAGGGTTTAAGGTCTAGCATATCTACACTTCCTTTTTTATGAATATTTTTCCTTAAACATATTTTATTTAGTATAATTTTTGTTTCACCAAAAGTGAGAAAGAACCAATTTTCAATTGACAAATACAAAAAAATAGTTTTGAATCATCTTTATCTATTGGCAGATATCCTAATTCATCAATAATTAATAGCTTATATTTAGAAAAATGTTTTAGTCTTGCATCTAGCCTATTTTCTAGCCTAGCTTTTTTTAATTGCTGAAGAAGATCATGGTATTTTATAAAATATGTACTATATCTTTTTTTAGCTGCTGCGATTCCTATTGACGTAGCTAAGTGTGTTTTACCAACCCCACTAGAGCCTAGAAATACAATATTTTCTTTCGATTCTAAGAACCGTAGAGTTGCAAAATCTAAAATTTGTTGCTTATTAATACTTGGTTGAAAATCAAAGTCAAAATCCTTTATTTCCTTTGTATGAGGGAAAGCCCCTACCTTTACCATTGAACGAATCATATTTGCTTCTTTGAAGTCAATTTCATGGGTTGTCAGTTTAGTAAGTCCTTCTACAAAAGAAAGATTATTCTTGTTTATGAAATCTATTACATGGTCTAGGTGGGTAGTCATTTGCTTTAATTTCAAGTATTCTAGATTTTTTACTAATTGTGTGTATGAACTATTCATTTTGGTAGATCTCTCCTATCATCTTTAAGTTATTTTTTGCAATTGTCTTTATTTCCTCAAGTGAATTATTTAAAGTCAAAGAACTAATTGCTACATAATGTTCAGAATGATAATTTAGTTTCTGATTTTTCACCGTATGAATAGTAACTAAGTTTGTGTTATAATAAATGTGTATTTGATCATCATATATTTGTAGCTTTAACTTCTTTCCAATATACTCTGGGGGTACAGAGTATTGGTTTGATTTATAATAAATCATACTTTGAGGATTAACTGTTACAGATAATGTTTTGATCGTATAAAGGTTTCTTATTTGTTCCCTGGGAAGTTCAAATAAGGAGTCTTTTTCTTTTTCTAAATGCAAAATAGGTATTTTACCTGTTGCAGTATGACATGTACTATTTATTCTATTGTTAAGCTTTGTTACAAGTTGATGTAACTGATCATAATTTAAAGTTCCATTATATGCACGGATCTCATCTAATAGCTTCATTGGCGCTTCTACCTTTGCCTTTGTGTTAGGTCTTCCAGCAATACATGGACAAACCTTAAAGTTATAATCATTTGCAAACTGCTGAAATTTAATATTTACCCTTCCTTTTGAATAATTAGTTCTTGGTTCATCCATAACCGTCTTCATATTATCCGTTAATAATTCATGTGGAACGCCTCCAAAGATTTCAAATGCTTCATTTAAGAATGACAATAGAATATCTTGTGATTTACTAAGGGATAATCTGTAAATTCTAAATCTTGAGTAAGAAAGTATAATCACAAATATATTTATTTTAATTACCTCACCATCACTTAATACAAACTCCATGTTCTCCTTCCAATCTATTTGAGCCTGTTGTCCTTTGGACGTTTCATATCGCATAGGTGCAATACTAGATGTATAATTTTTTCGTCTTTTCTTAAAATAATTATTAAATTCTTCGTGTTTAGAAATATACCTACGAAAAGATGATTGAGCACAATCTAAGCTATAATTATCCTTTAAAAACTGCCATAATACTCGTTTATAATAAAATACTTGTATTGATTCATCACTAAGTAATTCTTTTATTATAGGATAAAATCTATCGATTTTGGATGAACTATTTCTTGTAGTGGGCTTAGTATAGCCATTTATATATTTAGTAACAGTACGAGCATCAACGCCTAATTCTCTTGCTATTTGGCTTTTATTCACTTTCAAGTTCCCTACCTCCATGAAAGGTTTCAGTTTATGAAGATCGTCTAATGTATTAATTTCTATATTTGTATTTATATCATTTTTTATTATCATAATTACCTCCATTAATTTCAGAGATAATTATATATTGTTTTGTATGAATTATGTATTCTTATGTTATCATTTATAGTCCGATATGCTGATGACTTTATTATCACAGCCAATTCAAAAGAAATAGCAGAAGAACTCAAAGATATTGTCAGCAGTTTTCTAAAATCTCGTGGATTAATGTTATCTGAAGAAAAGACTTTAATCACGCATATTGATGAAGGATTCGATTTTCTTGGGTGGACATTCCGCAAATTCAAAGGAAAGCTGATTGTCAAACCTTCTAAAAGTTCCATCAAAAGCTTGATTAAAAAATGTTCTACTATCATACTCAAAGAAGGAAAAGCAAGTACGCAATCAGATTTGATACGAAGGTTAAATCAAGTGATTAGGGGTTGGACTAACTACCACAAACACGTTGTAGCAAGTCAAGTATTTTCATACATCAACAACACACTCTATCACTTACTACATCAGTGGGCTAAGCATCGCCACCCAAACAAGAACAAATGGTGGAGATTGAACAAATACTGGCATGAAAAGGATAGCAAACCATGGGTATTCACAACAAATGACTATACTCTCATAAACCTTAGGAGAATAAACATTGTCAGATACCCAAAGTTACAAATCTCAAAAAATCCTTTCTTAAATAAAAAGTACTTTTATCAAAGAAAGATAAAACTTCACATGACTGTTGCTGCCTGAAAAGGTGAAGAAATGCTTGAGCCGTATGAGTTGGAAACTCTCACGTACGGTTCTTAGACGAGGGAAAGGGAGCAATCCCTTTTCTTTAGTCGATTACACAAGCATGGAATTTGGGAGTTACCTTAAATCTAAGGGGATACAGCATTCATTTAGTCGTAAAGGCTGCCCTTATGACAATGCTCCTATTGAATCATTCCACTCAGTATTGAAAAAAGAAGAAATTCATCATGTGAAATATATAGATTTTCATACCGCTAAATTAGCCATATTTGAATACATTGAAGGCTGGTACAATAGAAAGCGTATTTATGGATCATTAAAATATAAAACCCCTCAACAAGTAGAAGATGAGGCTAAAATTGCATGTTAAAAACTAACTTTTTGTTGTCCAAAATATTGACATAGATCCAGATATTATTTCGGCTTACCCTATTAAATAATTTTGAAAGGAGAAAACTAAATGCAATCAAATGGAGAAAAATTTAAATGCAGTGATGGAAAGATTTACTGTTCTGTTTGTCTAAATGGTGCATACGGTTTTGTTTATAAAGCTAGAATCAAAAACACAAATGAAGAGATTTTTATATGTGATGAATGCGAAGCTGTATGGGAATCAGAAGAAAATATACTAAACAATCATTTTGAAGAATTTGAACAATATATGTACAAGAAAGGGTTAAAACCTTTATGGTCAGAGCTTAAAGACATTAAAGAAGTTTGGTATAAAAAGTAATTCTTAATTAAAACTCCTTAAGAAGTTTTTTGAAAATTCTTAAGGAGTTTTGATGTTCTGATTATTATTGCTTGTTTTTTTAAAACGATGAGAAAAATGTATAATAGAGATAATTAGACATTATAATAAAAATTTTATGTATAAGATTATAACTTAGAGGACCCTCTGTGCTGTAGTTAATGCGTTGTCAAACTTTAAGGGTAAGAAAATGATGTTTGGTAGTGACACATTCTTGCTTGATAAAAGTGGAATGAAACATATACTTGAAAGACATCATCCAAACTTCTGGGATGGTTCTGTTAAGAAGGCTCAAAGCTTCTTGAACAAGAATATGAGTATTGATGATGTATCTGATGCTGTTCATGAAGTTATGAAACAAAATCGTGATACATTGATTAACAAAGGTACTACTGGCATGTATCAAATTACTGGTACTGCCAACTGTGTTGATTATGTAGTAGGATTCAAGAATGGTAGGGTAGGGCAGTTTTAGAAGAGATTAAGGTTGGTGATAAATTTGTTTAAAATACAGTCATATATAAAGAGACCCAAAGTGAAAATTGACAATCTTTCAATTCTAAATCAAAATTTCAGTGATTATTTTGTTAGACTTGATGATAAAGACTCGTTTATGAGCATCATGGGAGACAAAGAAGGCTAGCAAGTCATTAAAGTGATCAGCTAAAATTCTAAAAGGAGGAAGAGTTTCAATGATTAATGATGCAGGGTTAACAGCAAGACAAAGATTAACAAAAGGTATTGTAGATATAAGAAAACAATTTGGAAGGAAGTATAATGAAGGAATGCTTCAAATGATAGATTATACTAAAACACTTCCACAATACAGTAAGTAAGAGGTGATAAACAATGGCTATTTTAGGACCTTATACAGGAGATCCTAACAAATCTGCAAGCTATTTATATGGTATGGTGTGCATTGGAAAGGATTAAAAGGATTTAAGGTAGTTCAAGGAGAATTAATCTATAAGCATAGATTCGGCGATAGAACGTGGAAAATTCCTAAATGTGAGAATTGTCATGAATTATATCATCCAATATTTACCTTTGATTTAAATGATCCTAAATTAAAAGATATAAAAATAGATGATTTAAATGAATTACCATTAATATCGTGTTTAAATTGTTCAACAGCTTGGGAACAACAAATATTTAAAATTGATGCTAAAAATAAAGAAGTTAAAATTTTAAGCACAAGAGATACTACAAAATGGATATAAGATGAAGAAAACAAAATTCTCGTACCTTTACCAGAAGTTAAGGTTAAGCTAGTGGAAATGGATGCTGAAGATATCCCTATTGATAGTGACTTATACTATAGTATTCTTGATGCACTTGGTGAGAAATATATTTGTAGACTATTGGGAGCACCAACATATATGAAGTTTCCTATTAACAGAGAATGTCCTGTTTGTAAAAAAGAAATGCAATATATTGCAACTATAGGAAGCCAATCATATGATGCAGAGAATGCATGATAATAAAAACAGAGTGCCAAGGAACGTAAGCGTCAATCCCATTATACATAGAAATTTATCATAAAAACAATTAAACTAATAACACCACAATAGCATAGTGGCAACTTGCTAGAGTGGTGTTGTTTTTTAGTCTTTTGTTTTTAATCTGATTTTATTAGATATTAAATATGACCATAGTAACAAAGCGTCTAACTCAACGGTGTTTTTGGTATCGATGTTTGGAAATTTTTCAAAAATATAGGTTAGATATTTGAATGGCTTGAGCCTATTTTCTGTAGCTGTTTCAATGATGCTATATCAAACGCCACTAGCGGTTGTACCTTTCGGTGAAAATAAGTATTTATTGAACTATCCCAATAGAAAAACCCAATTATAACCTACCATCATATGTCCTTGGATTTTTTTTTATGCCACAAATTTGTCTGTCTTTTGGGAGACATAGCTTCTGCTATGTCATGCGTTACCATAATGGCAGTTTTCTTTTCTTTTTTTAGAATTTTTCCTATATCATCTGATACGGCAAGTCGAGTTTGATAGTCGAGAGCAGAAAAAGGTTCATCTAAAAGTAATAGTTCAGGTTCGATTGCTAATGTTCTAATGAGTGCTACTCTTTGTCTCATTCCTCCTGATAGCTGGCTTGGGTAGTGATCTTTAAAATCTCCTAATCCATACACATCTAATAGCTTTTGAGTTCTAGCTTTTGTTTTTTCATTCAATTTATTTTGAATTTCAAGACCAATGAGTACATTATTCAAAATATTTCTCCATTCAAATAAATGATCTTTTTGAAACATATATCCTATTTCTTTATTGGAACCATTTACTGTTTTTGCATTTACTCTTACTTCTCCAGAAGAAGGTTTTAAAAGTCCTGATATGATAGAAAGTATAGTTGATTTTCCACAACCACTAGGTCCTACAATGGCTACCATTTCACCTTTATATACACAAAAAGATAAGTTTCTAAGAGCATGAGTTTCACGTTCTAATGTATGATAATGCATAGATACATTTTTAACCTCCACAATTTTTTCCATAGACAGATTCCTCCCTAAGCCGTAAAATCCGTATATTCTATAGTATTCAATATGAATCTATTTGTTACTTTATAGGAGAGGAATTGAATATAAAGAGAAAATGTACCCATCTAGTATATTAATTTTGTAATTTTAAATAAAAGCTACTTTTATACAGTAGCTTTTAAAAAAATAAACTGAACAAAGTCCAGTTATTTAATAAGTTTTAATTTAGCAATATCATAAAGATTTTCTTTTGTTACTGCTTCTACAGCATTAATTTTATTATCAATATTATCAAGTTTTATATTTATTTCTGTACGAAATTCAGTAAGATTTGCAGTTTGATCATGAACAACATCTAATTTTTTTTCGATACGTTCTTGACCTACTTTAAGATCGTTCACATCAGTTTTAATTGATTTAAGTTCATTTAGTATTTGTTGTAGCATTTTTTCCATATGAATCATCCTTTCAATACAAGGTGCTTATAATTATTTATATTTTACCATCAGAAAGGTTTTTAGTCACTAAAAAAATAGAGGAAAAAACTTATTTGATCGAAAAATATATACTATTGAAATTTTTAGAAAATTATATTATGATAATATTGTAATAAATTATGGAAGATATACAAATAAAATATAAGACTAGATGAGAATAGCGAGAGATATCTTTACTAAGATAGCCGAAGAAGCAATGTAAAAACAGCCATGTTTTTATAGAAACTTTCAGGCAAAAGGATCGCTATTTGATGGAACTCTGAAGAGTCCTATAGATGGACGCCGAAGGAGAAGAATAAGTTATTTAAAGCTCTCAGGCTATGAAACAGAGGAATATAATGGCATGTTTATTTAGTATGCCATTATATTCCTCTATTTTTTTGCTCTTTAAGAAGTTATATACATGAGCAATTCTAAGAGAAATATGCGAATTTTTTATTTAAAACAAAAATTAAAGGGGGAGGACTAATGGATCAATTAAAAGAAACACCTTTATTTGAGTGCCATAGAAAATATGGAGGTAAAATTATTGATTTTGCAGGATGGGCACTTCCAGTGCAATATGAAGGGATCAAAGTAGAGCATGAAGCAGTTAGAAATTTTGCAGGAATTTTTGATGTATCTCATATGGGAGAGATAGAAATCACAGGAAAGGAAGCTTCTGATTTTGTGCAAAATTTGATTACTAATGATATTTCGGTACTTAAGGATCATCAGGTTGTATATACTTTTATGTGTTATCCTCATGGGGGTATTGTAGATGACTTTTTAGTGTATAAGTTTGATAAAAATCATTTTTATCTCGTGGTGAATGCAAGTAATATACAAAAAGATTTTCAGTGGATGAAAGAAAATAGTACAGATTATGATGTGAAAATTGAAAATATATCAGAAGATGTATCTGAAATCGCCATCCAAGGACCTAATGCACAAAAAATATTACAAAAGTTAACGGATACAGACCTTTCAGAAATCAAATTTTTCTATTGTAAAAGAAATGTATCTGTTGTATCTGCAAATTGCTTAATATCAAGAACTGGATATACAGGAGAAGATGGCTTTGAAATTTATTTATCTAATGAGGACGTAAAGATGTTATGGGAAAAATTAATGGAAGCAGGAAAAGAATATGGATTAAAGCCAGCGGGACTTGGAGCGCGCGATACTTTAAGATTTGAGGTAGCACTACCCCTTTATGGAAACGAACTTTCAAAAGATATTACTCCATTAGAAGCGGGATTAGGCTTTTTTGTGAAACTGGATAAACCAAATTTTATTGGAAAAGAAGGATTAAAAAAGCAAAAATCTGAAGGACTCAAAAGAAAAATTGTGGGGTTTGAAATGATAGATAAAGGAATTCCAAGAAATGGATATGAGGTAATGGCTGAGGGTAAAACAATTGGTTTTGTAACTACTGGTTATGCAGCTCCTACAGTAAAGAAAAATATTGGAATGGCAATGGTGGACATAGAATATTCAAAGCTAGATACGCCTATAGAAATAAAGATAAGAAATAAAATATTAAAAGCGAAGGTTGTTAATAAGAAATTTTATCAAAAAAATTATAAAAAATAAGGAGGAATATAAAATGAAAATTATAGAAGGATTGTATTATTCAAAAGAGCATGAATGGGTGAAGGTAGAAGGAGAAAAAGCTTATATTGGTATTACTGATTATGCACAGAATGCATTAGGTGAAATTGTTTATGTAGAGATGCCAGAGATAGATGATGAATTTAGGATTGGAGATGTTTTTGGAGTTGTAGAATCTGTGAAAGCAGCTTCTGATGTATACTTGCCTATTTCTGGAAAAGTTATAGAAATTAATGAAGAGTTAGAAGATCAACCCCAACTATTGAATGAAAAACCTTACGAAAGTTGGATATTAATAGTAGAATTGTCTGATCAATCTGAAATCAATCAGTTAATGGATTCTAAAGGATACGAGGAATTTTGTAAAGAAGAAAATCATTAATCGGATCAATAGATAAAGTAAGGAGGGAAAGTATGCATAGATATATACCCAATACAGAGGATGATAAAAGGTATATGCTAAATTCTATAGGGGCTAAGTCTATAGATGATTTATTTGAAGATATACCAAAGGAGCTTCGATTGAATAGAGAGCTTAATATAGGAAAATCTTTATCAGAAATAGAGCTTGTAAAACATATGAATGAATTGGCTAATAAAAATAAAAGCACCAATGAATTGATTTCTTTCTTAGGAGCAGGAGCTTATGATCACTATATTCCAGCAATTATAAAGCATATTGCTACGAAATCAGAATTTTTGACAGCATATACGCCTTATCAAGCAGAGATTAGTCAAGGAACTTTAAGAGTCATATTTGAATATCAGACTATGATTTGCAATCTTACAGGGATGGATGTATCCAATGCTTCTATGTATGATGGACCAACGGCTTGTGCAGAAGCTTCAATCATGGCTTGTGAAAGCACAAAAAGAAAATCTATCATAGTATCTAAAACAGTTCATCCAGAGGTAAGAAAGGTGTTACATACTTATATGAGATTTAGAAAAATTGAAGTGATAGAAGTAGATATGAACGATGGGGTAACAGATATTGAAAAATTAAAATCGATAGTAGATAAAAATACTTCAGGTGTTATTATTCAAAATCCTAATTTTTTTGGAATCATAGAGGATTTAACAGAAGTAGAAAAAATTATTCATGAAAATAAGGGAATGTTGATTACTTATGTAGATCCAATTTCTCTTGGAATATTAAAAACTCCAGAACAATTAGGAGCAGATATTGCTGTAGGAGAAGGGCAAGCATTAGGAAATAATCTTAATTATGGAGGACCTTATTTAGGATTTTTAGCAACAAAATCTAAATGGGTTAGAAAAATGCCAGGAAGAATTGTGGGGCAATCTGTGGATCAAGATGGAAAGAGAGCTTTTGTACTTACATTACAAGCTAGAGAACAACATATTAGAAGACATAAGGCAACTTCAAATATATGCTCAAACCAAGGACTAAATGCGTTGATGGCAGCTGTTTATCTAACTACTATGGGGAAAAAGGGACTGAGAGAAGTAGCTACAAGATGTGTACAAAAATCTCATTATGCACTAGATAAGATAACAGAGGGAAACAAGTTTAAACCTTTATTTCACAAACCATTTTTTAAAGAATTTGCAGTAACAAGTCATATAGATGGCAAAGTAGTAAATAAAGAGCTTCTTAAAAATGGAATATTGGGTGGATATGAAATAGGCAAGGATTATACAGAACTTAAAAATGGACTATTGTTTGCTGTGACAGAAAAGAGAACAGAGGAAGAAATTCATAAGCTTTCAAAAGTATTGGAGGTGATAAAGTGAAACCATATGATCCACTTATTTTTGAATTATCTAAAGAGGGAAGATTTGCATATTCTCTACCAAGCTGTGCTTTATGTGATAAAGAATTAATAGAATATATTCCTAAAGAGTTTTTAAATGATGAAGAAGTAAATTTACCAGAAGTTAGTGAAGTAGATATTATTCGTCATTATACAAATCTGTCACAACTAAATTATGGAGTAGATACAGGTTTTTATCCTTTAGGATCTTGTACAATGAAGTACAACCCAAAGATCAATGAGGATGTATCATCTATTGAGGGGCTTTGTCATATACATCCTTATCAACCAGAGGAAACAGTACAGGGTTCTTTAGAGCTTATGTATCATTTAGATCGTATGTTATCTGAAATATCTGGTATGGATAAAACGACTCTACAGCCTGCTGCTGGAGCTCATGGAGAGCTTACTGGTCTTATGATAATCAAAGCTTATCATGAAAGTCGAAAAGATTTTAAAAGAAGCAAAATTATAGTACCAGATGCAGCTCATGGTACAAATCCAGCAAGTGCTACAGTTTCTGGATTTGAAATCGTTGAAATTCAATCCAATCAAAATGGAGGCGTAGATGTAGATGCTTTAAAATCTGTTTTGAATGATGAGATTGCAGGACTTATGCTAACCAATCCAAATACACTTGGTCTTTTTGAGAAAAATATGAAAACAATTGCAGATCTTGTCCATGAAGCAGGTGGTCTTTTATATTACGACGGAGCCAATATGAATGCTATTATGGGAAAAACAAGACCTGGAGATATGGGATTTGATGTGATGCATTATAATCTACATAAGACTTTTTCTACACCTCATGGGGGGGGTGGACCAGGAAGTGGTCCAGTAGGAGTCAAAGAACATCTTATTCCTTTTTTACCCGTACCCGTTGTTGAGAAGAAAAATGATCAATATATATTAGAGTATGATCGTCCACTATCTATTGGAAAGGTTAAAGGATTTTATGGGAATTATGGTGTCATGATCAAAGCTTATGCATATATTTTATCAATGGGAGGGGAAGGAATCAAAGAAGTTAGTGAAACAGCAGTTTTAAATGCAAATTATATGATGAATAAACTAAAAGAATACTATTTCTTACCAATAGATCAAATATGTAAGCATGAATTTGTTTTAGGTGGTATAAAGGGAGAGGATTTAGAAGTATCAACTCTAGATGTAGCTAAAAGATTAATTGATTATGGATATCATCCACCAACTATATATTTTCCACTTATTATAAAAGAAGCTTTGATGATTGAGCCTACTGAAACAGAAAGTATTGAGACATTGGATGAATTTATTCAAGCTATGATAAAAGTAGCAAAGGAAGCAAAAGAAAATCCAGAGTTTTTAAAAAATGCTCCACATCATACACCTGTTAGGAGAATTGATGAAGCAAGAGCTGCAAGAAATTTAATATTGAAGTGGGAAAAATAAAGACTCAAAAAGCTTTGAATGAGAGGTGAAAAAATGGATAGAGATATTGTTATTTTAGGAGGAGGACCAGGCGGATATTATGCAGCTATAAGGGCAGCACAATTAGGAGCAAAGGTAACATTAATTGAAAAAGAAAATTTAGGTGGAACCTGTTTAAATTTAGGATGTATACCTACTAAAGCTTTATATAGAAATGCACAAATATTAAATACATTAAAAAATATAGATCAGTATGGGATCTATGTAAATGATTACAGTATAGATATTCCAAAGATACAAGAAAGAAAAGAAAATATTATTAAACAGCTTGTAGAAGGTATATCTAAGCTTATGGAAGCGAATAAAGTGGAAGTAATTTATGGAAAGGGGATATTCAAAGATCAAAATACTGTTTCTGTGACTTTAAAGGATGAAAGTCAAATAGATATAAAAGGTAAAAATATTATTATTGCTACAGGTTCTAAAGTCTTAGTTCCTCCAATCCCAGGAGCAGATTTAGAAGGAATTCTTACCAGCAAAGAAATTTTAAATTTTAAAGATATACCACAGAGACTTATCATTATCGGTGGAGGGGTTATAGGCATAGAATTTGCTACTATTTTTAATGCATTAGGATCAAAAGTTACTGTTATAGAATTATATAATCATATTTTAGATAAAGTAGAATTAGATTTAAGCAAAAGATTGACAGTTTCTCTTAAAAAGAAAGGGATTCAAATATATACTGGTACAGCAGCAAATAAAATCCAAAAAGAGAACAATAATTTTGTTGTTTATGCACAAGGGAAAAAAGGTGAATTAAAAGTAGAAGCAGATTGTGTTTTATTAGCAAGTGGAAGAGCTCCGCAAGTAGAGGGGATCAACCTTGAAGAAATAGGGATTGAATTTGATCAAAAAGGAATCAAAATAGATGAAAATTTTAAAACAAATATAGATCATATTTATGCCATAGGGGATAGTATTGGGAAAAAAATGCTTGCGCATGTAGCTTCACATGAGGGAATTATTGTTTCTGAAAAAATAATGGGAATACAAAGTACAATCAATCAAGAAGTGATTCCAGATTGTGTATTTACTTTCCCAGAAATTGCAAGTGTAGGAATGACAGAACAAGAGGCAAAGAATAAGGGAATTTCATATCATACAAGTAAATTTTTATTTGGAGCCAATGGAAAGGCACTTACATTAGGGGAACCAGAGGGAATGGTAAAAGTAATATCCAATGAAAAAGATGAAATCCTTGGTGTACATATTATGGGACCTCATGCGTCTGATTTGATTCATGAAGGTGCTTTGGCTGTTGGTAAAAAAATGAAAGCAGATGATATTTCAAATATTATTCATGCTCATCCAACATTATCAGAATCTTTTGCAGAAGCTATTTTAGGACTTAAAGGAGAAGCGATCCATATGGTACCTTCGAAAAGATAAAAATGAAAGAAAGTAAGAGGATTTCTTACTTTCTTTCATTATTCTGGGAGGTGAATTTGTGAAACTAAATGTTTTATTTCTTGGAAAATGTGAATATGAAAAAGCTTTAAAGATTCAATATGAGCTTTTAAGAAAAAGACAAAATAACGAGATAGAAGATACATTGATTTTAGTAGAACATCCACCAGTCATTACGTTAGGAAGACGAGCACAAAAGGGACATATTTTAAAGAGTAAAGAGTTTTTAAAAAAGGAAGGAATAGATGTATTTCAAATTAATAGGGGTGGAGATGTGACTTATCATGGAGATGGACAAATTGTAGGATATCCAATCATTCATTTAAAAAGCATTTCTATAGGTATAAGAAATTTTGTTAATAATCTTGAGGAATTATTTATTCAGTTACTCTATGATAAATATCATATTGTTGCAGGAAGAGATCCAAAGCATACAGGAGTTTGGGTGGGAGAACAAAAAATTGTGGCAATAGGTTTAGCTGTAAAACGTGGTGTTACAATGCATGGATTTGCTTTTAATGTAAATACAAATCTAGATCATTTTAAGTGGATTATACCATGTGGGATAGAAAATAGAGGCGTTACATCCATTCAAAATATGACTGAAAAAAATTTTGATTTTCAGAAGGCAAATCAATTTGTATTCAATTATTTTTTAAAAATATTTCATTATGAGACATATAAAGAAGTCACTTTAGATCAATTGCTTTTAGAGGATAGGAGGGAGATATATGAAAGTTTACAGAAAGCCACAATGGCTTAGAATCAATTTAAGTCAAGGAAGAAATTTAGATGATGTAGAGAATTTACTCAAAAAATATTCTTTAAATACTGTATGCAGAGAAGCAAATTGTCCCAACAGAATGGAATGTTTTAGTAAAAAAACAGCAACCTTTATGATTCTAGGGAAAGAGTGTTCTAGAAATTGCAAATTTTGTAATGTCTCCCATGGAGAATTAGAAGAAGTGGATGAAAATGAACCAGAAAATGTTGCAAATGCAGCATTAGATCTTAAATTAAAGCATGTTGTGATTACTTCAGTAACAAGAGATGATTTAGTAGATGGAGGAGCAGGTCATTTCGCAAAGGTCATAAAGACTATAAAATCAAATGATCCTAAAATCATTGTTGAGGTATTGATTCCAGACTTTAAGGGAGATGATGAAGCTTTAAGCAAAGTGGTAAAAGCAAAGCCTGAGATAATCAATCATAATGTGGAAACAGTTCCAAGATTGTATGAAAAGGTGAGGCCTATGGCTATATATGAACGTTCTTTACAATTATTAAAGAATGTAAAAATGATGGATAACAATATATTTACAAAATCAGGGATTATGGTAGGCCTAGGAGAAAGAGAAGAAGAAGTAATAGAGGTATTCAAAGATTTAAGAAAAGCAGGATGTGATTTTTTAACGATTGGACAATATTTGCCTCCTAGCAAAAAGCATTATCCACTTGTAGAATATATACACCCAGAAATATTTGAAAAATATAAAGAAGAGGCTTTGCAATTAGGATTTTGTTTTGTAGCTTCTGGACCTTTTGTAAGAAGTTCATATCATGCAGCGGAGGCTATGAAGAATTTTCAAGATAATGAAGAAGTTCTTAAATGAAATTTAAAAAATCCACTACTAGTCAAGATATAGATGAAAAAGTGGTGGATTTTTATATAACATGAATAAAAATGTGTCAATTATTCTATTCCATATTTACCATGTTTTTCTGTGTTGTTATTATTCTTTTTTGACAAATACATATTGTGTGTATCATCCACCCCGGCATAAAATACGTCTGAAGGATTTTGTATTCCATACATATGAATTTGAGATTGAAGCCAATCTATATTGAGGCCCATAGCTTTAATATTTTCATCTATTATATTTCCATCTATTATAATATCTTTCATTAATCCTTTACTTGTTGTTGGAATATTCATATGTGAAGGGGTAAGAGGCACTTTATCTGATTTAGGGAGTAAAGATAATTGTCCATTAGTTTCAAAAATAGCAAATTCTACATCAGATAAATTGAATATGTTCTTTTCACGTAATTGCATGGTAAGTTGTTCTATGGTAAGACGTACACGTCTTAAATTATCTTCAACAATATGCCCTTTATTGATTAAAATAACTGGCTCTGAATTAATGATTTTCCTTATTCTAAAGCTTTTAATATGGAGCAATCCTGTTAAGATTGCTAATAATGATAATGTAATGAGAGAAGTAGATGCAGTAGTAGGAGTGCTGTTTGGGCCCATTGCTAGATTAGCAGCCATTGAACCCATTGATACACCTACAACAAAGTCAAAAAAGGTCATTTGAGAGATAAGTTTTCTTCCCATGAATCTGCTAAGTGTCAATGTTAAAATGTATGTAATAATGCCTCGTATAATAGTAGAAAGTATTTTTTCATACATATAGGATTCCTCCTTTAAAGGGGCTTTATATATTGAATAATTATAATACAATTATTGTTCCAATTTGAATAAGAAATATGTATATTTCATAGATAAGGTGAATTGAAGAATTTATTTTATAAAAAAGATTTTAATATTGACATAAATCACGGAATGAATTAAATAAAATGGGTATCCTAATATTAAATAAAAGTTTATAGGGAGGAAAATATATGAATACACATTTAATAAAAAATATTGATTTTGCAAAGGTAATAGAAATGGAGTCACTAGTAGAATATCAAGAAGGTAGAGTAGTGAGTAGAACATTGGCACAGGGAAAACCATTAAGTGTAACTTTATTTGCCTTTGATCAAGGAGAAGAAATTAGTTCTCATTCTGCAGGTGGAGATGCTTTAGTTTATATATTGGATGGAGAAGCACAAATTACTATAGGAGAAGAAATTTTTACTGTAAAAAAAGGTGAAACTATTGTTATGCCTGCGAATATTCCGCATGCTCTTTTAGCAACACAAAGGTTTAAGATGTTTTTGATTGTTGTATTTAGCCTTTCTTAAATGGAATATAAGGCAAAATTCTTATAGCAAAAAATAGAAATGATACATATTATATCAGTAAGTTGAAAATGAAGGGGAGATATAATATGTATTATGATCCTATGTATTTTGTAAACTCAACGGATCTGAATCATCAAGACGACTATGTCCTAGATTGTAAAATGGGAGATGTAAATGGAGATGGAATGATAGATTATGTATACTTAATAGGAGATAAACCTTATGAAGACAGTCCATTTAGAAACAACATCAGATTAAAGATTGTAGATGGAAAAACTCATAAGCAGACGATTATACCATTAAAACAAAACGCAGGATATGGTCCAACTTTATTTTTAGGAGATTTTACAAAAGATAAGATAGATGATATTTTGATCAGCATAGATTCTGGTGGAAGTGGAGGATATGCTTTTTACTATATTTATTCTTTTGTAAATAATCAGCCAAAGATTTTATTTGATTTTGAAAAATTTGATAGTACTTTTATATATGAGGTAAATTATAAAGATTACTATAAAGTTGAAGTCATTAGCAAAAGTACCAATACAAAATATATATTAGATATTACTTATAAAGGGAAAGAATATTTATCAGAGATTTATGATGAAAATGGAAAACTCAAAGAGCCCATACAAGGATGGGTCAATCCATTAGGAGGATTATATCCCATTGACTTTCAAAGGGATGGTACTTATGAATTATATGCTGAGCAAAGGATTGCTGGAAGATATAATGCAGACGGATTAGGATATGTTCAAACATCTCTTGAATGGAAAGAAAATAATTTTGTGCCTTTTTTTCAAACAGTGGGAATATTTGGTGGCAATATAGATGATCAGGAAAAATTGCCTCTTCCTAATGAAGATATAAAAAAAGATTCTTATGAAATGATTACAGGTACAATAAAAGAAATCAATACTAGAGATGGGAAAAGGTCCTTGTTGATTGAAGATGAAAAGAATTTTGAATATATTTTTCATATCCATGAGAACACAATTGTAATAGATTTTGAAGAACTTAAAGTAGGGCAAAAAGTAGATATCATTTATAATGGAATTTTAACAAGAAGTATACCTCCTCAAGGAACAGCTATCATTGTAAATGGATTAAAGGTATAAGGAAAAATGAAAATTACAAATATTACAAAAAAAGACAATGAAAATTCTATTTTCATTGTCTTTTTTTTATGCAGTGAAATATTATAACGAGAAGTTATAATATTGACAGAAGAATAAAATAAGTTTATACTTATTGTTAACTAATACATAATGAAAGTTAACAATAAGAAGGGCGGGAATATAATGAAAGAAAAATATTCATTAAAAGAAATATGCATTACGTCTATTTTTACAGCCATTACAGCAGTTCTGAGTCAAATAGCTATTCCCATTCCATTTAGTCCTATACCCTTTGCCCCACAAATTTTTGCGATTTATTTATCAGGAATTATTTTAGGGAAAAAATTAGGATGTTTATCACAAATGATTTATGTGGTTCTGGGAGGCATGGGATTACCTGTATTTTCAAATTTTTCAGGAGGAATGCAAAGTATTTTAGGACCTACTGGAGGGTTTATTATAAGTTTTCCTATTATTGCATACATTATAGGATATGTCTCTGAAAATAATAAAAGTATTTGGATGAAAAGTGTTATTTTATCTTTCGCATTGTTTGTTTCATATAGTATGGGAATTATTCAACTTTCTATAGTTACTAAAATGTCTATCCAAAAATCTACTTTTTTAATGTTGCCATATATTCCTTTAGATATTGTAAAAATTATTTTAGCTTATGGAATTGGAACTAAAGTAAAGAAACGTCTTATGAAAGCAGGTTTTGAGATATAAAGAAAGAATACCAGAAAATAAATTCAAAAATCAGATATAAAAGTATCTGATTTTTTTTATACAAAAAAGTTAGAAAATTAAAATTTGAATAAATTTAATGTAAAATGAAGGAGGAATATAGGAAAATATATCGAATTATAGAAATGTATGTAAAAAATGTTCACATAAGGGAGGAAAACGAAAATGAAAAGTGACACAAATCCAAGGAAACCCTATATGTGGGAAGCATTAGTCCCAATTATAGGAATGGCAGTAATCATTGTTTTTTCCATGTTGGTGCTGGGATTGGAGCCTCATATCCCCATAGTGATCTCTACTGTAGTAGCGGCTTTGATGGCTTTAAGGGTAGGATATGATTGGAATACCATTAGAGATGGTATGCTTGAGAGTACTTTTAGAGCTTTAGAAGCATTAATTATTGTTATGATTGTTGGAATGTTAATTGGTACTTGGGTATTGTCTGGATCTGTACCAGCTATGATCTACTATGGATTAGATCTTATTTCCCCTAAATTTTTTCTTCCGACAGGAGCTATATTATGTGCTATTGTATCATTAGCTACAGGAAGTGCATGGACATCTTCTGGAACTGTAGGGATTGCATTGATGGGAGTAGCAGCAGGATTAGGAATCAATCCTGCATTAGCAGCTGGGATGATCATTTCTGGAGCATATTTTGGAGACAAATTATCTCCATTGTCAGACAGTACAAATGTAGCTGCAGCCGCTGCGGAAACAGATTTGTATGATCACGTAGGTGCTATGATGTATACTACGATACCAAGCTTTATTATTGCAGTGATTATCTATACGGTTATAGGATTAAACTTTCAAACTGGTGACTTTGATACCTCTAATGTTGAGTTAATTCAAAGTACTTTATCTGAAAACTTTAATATTTCACCATGGTTATTGATACCACCTGTATTTGTTTTCATTACTGCTATTAAAAAGGTCCCTGCAATACCATCCCTTCTAGGAGCTGCAACACTAGGAGGAATATGGGCTTTTGTATTCCAAGGAGTTTCTTTTAAAGAAATACTTTTAGCTTTCCACTATGGATATGAGTCACAAACAGGCGTAGAAGTAGTAGATAAGTTATTGACTCGTGGTGGTGTAAATGCTATGATGTGGACCATATCACTCATTATCTTTGCATTGTGCTTTGGTGGAATTTTAGAAAAAGCAGGATTTACAGAGGTTATTTTAGAAAAGGTTATTAAAAAGGTAAAAACTGTTGGAGGACTAGTAACTACTACAATTATTACAGGAATTATATGTGACTTTGTATTGACAGATCAATACTTAGCAAATATTATACCTGGTAGAATGTATTATAAAGCTTATGATGAAATGGGTCTTGAAAGACGTTTTCTATCAAGAACTTTAGAAGATGGTGGCTCACTATGGTCTCCTATGTTTCCTTGGAATGGATGTGGAGCTTATCAATCAGCTACATTAGGAGTAAGTACATTTGCTTATTTCCCTTATGCATTTTTGAATTTAGTAAATCCTTTTATAGCGATTATTATGGCTTATATGGGGATAGCAGTATTTTATAGAAAAGATAAAAAAGAAGCTTTGGAAAGTGTACATAAAGAGTAAATCATAACAACTCATGGAAATAAGATCCATGAGTTGTTGTTTTATAAGAAGTTATAAATTAGTTTGTAATGGCATAGACAGCCATAAAATAAGCAACCCAAGCAAATAAAGATACTAAAGATGATAATAAAAACTTAACAAAAATATTCATAGAGGACCTAAAAATCATACTGTTTATACTGATACCAATTGTACCTAGACCTGCTCCTATAGCACCACCTAAAAAAACAAGAGGAACAGGTACAAAACACCAAACTTTTGCATACCATTTAAGAGGTTCAACAATTTGAATTTCTTTACCATCTACTACTAATGAAGGTAGATCTAGACCTAAAAAATTATGTTTCCAAGTAGCAATAACTTCTTTGCTATCATTTCTCGTCAATAACATTTTTCTTTTTTTACCTTTAGGAACAGGTTGATCATTAATGAACAAACAAGGACCTTTTATACTACTCATTTGCACCTCTATTTTTTGACCTTCAAAACCATCTAAATTAATTAAATATTTCATGTGATATTCTCCTTGAATGATAAATTTAGAATAAAATAATTATATAAAAAGTACAAGGTGTATTTTATAATAGATCGCATTTCGTTTCAATGAATATAGGGAAAAACAGGAAATGAGACCTATGTAATTTGTAAAATAGACCTATAAAGAGGTAGAGTATTTTTAAAGAATTATAAAGAAAAGTATGTTAAAATAAATAGGGTAATAAATGGAAGAATGATAGAATAAAAAATTAAGAATTTAGAGGATATAGGAGGAGACAATGGAGGATTTTTTTGAGAGTATTAAAATAAGAAAAGTGGTAGGTGTATTTGTATTAATAACTATTATAGTAATGATGTTATCTATTATATCAGAAGGAATTTTTAAAAGAATTGAACAAGATGCTTATTTTTGGATGATATGGATAAATACAATATTGCTTTTTTGGTTTATATATAAAGTAAGGAAAAGTAATATAAAAGTAAAAGATGTAATCTATCGTTTTAAAGAACAAATAAAATGGAGTGAAGTATTTAAAATTATTATAATGGATATGAGTTTTAGTATAGGTTTTGTATTCTTTTTATTAGGATTATTATTAAAAATAAATCCAAATTTGGCCTATAAATTATTAGAAGAAGGAGATACGAATACATTATGTTCATTAATATATCAATGCATAGGAGCTGTATTATTGGCACCTATTGTAGAAGAACTTTTGTTTAGAGGAGTTATTTTTCATAGATTGAAGAAAAGATATAGTATAGGAAAAGCTATTATTATTTCTTCTATTGCATTTGGAATTATGCATATGGAGTTGGCTATAGTAGGAGCTTTTGTAACTGGAATTTTATTGTGTTTACTTTATCTAAAAACAAAAAATATATTGATTACAATGTGCGCACATTTTATTAATAATTTTATTGCTACATTGATGCAAATTATTGGCTTTTTTATGGATTCATCATCAGAAAATGAAGTATTTACTCCAAGAGAAATAGATATTTACTTTTTTACAGGACTATTTTTATGTATAGTAGCTGGTTATTTTGTTATAAAATATGTTAAAAAGAATTGGCCTAAAAAGGTGATTATGGATGAAATATAAAAATATATAAAAGGAGATACATATGAACATTATATTTGAAGATCAACATATTATAGTTGTACAAAAGCCACCAAAGGTTCCTTCACAAAGTGATCAAACATTTGATTTAGATATGTTAAGTATGATTAAAGCATATTTAAAGGAAAAGTACCCATCTGCAAAAGATCCATATATAGGACTTGTTCATAGACTAGACCGACCTGTTGGAGGAGTGATGGTATTTGCAAAGACCAAAGAGGATAATGCAAGACTTTCTGAACAAATTAGAACCAAAAAGTTTAATAAAAAATATTATGTTGTAGTTTGTGGGAAACCAGAAAATACAAAAGGAGAATTAAGAAACTATTTGAAAAAGCTTAGAGATTTAAATATGTCAAAGGTAGTAACGGATAAGTCAAAAGCTGGTAAAGAAGCTATACTTGAGTATGAGTGGATAGATAGTGTAGATACAGATGAATATGGAACTTTAAGTCTTTTAGAGGTCGATCTAAAGACAGGCAGGCATCATCAAATTCGTGTTCAGCTCTCTCATGCCAATTTATCTATATGGGGAGACAATAAATATAATAAAACATTTGTGAAAATGAAGAAATGGACACAAATTGCTCTTTGGGCCTATAGTCTTTCTTTTTATCATCCGAAGGATCAAAAGTTTATGACATTTGAATCTAAACCAACAGAAGAATATCCTTTTGCGCTTTTTAAAATCTAGAATAGAAAAGATCAAACCTCTTAAGAAATTGTAACTTCTTAAGAGGTTTTTAGATAAAGATAAGAACAAAAGTTATTAACCGTTCCTCGAATCCTTACAGCATAATGTTTTTGTAATTACTTTGTTTTATTTTGATCAAAATAAGGAGGTTCATGAATGAATGCTTTTAATATATCTTTTGTAGAATCTATGGTTTTAACAAATTTAGCTGTATAGATTATATTATCTTTTTTCCATATATAGCATTGTTGTAAATTTTCTTTAAAGACAAAAATTTTCATATGATCTATATAGATGGTATTTGCTTTGTCTTTTGTTTCTCTATCGTATCCGTTTTTTTCTAAAAAGTCATATCGATAAGGAGCTTTTGTTTGATAAAATTCTATTTTTTGTGTAGAATCATTTTTATTTTCAAATATGGTTTTTATTCTAGACCAAGGCTCAGTATCAAAATAGCATGATTCACCAGTGTTTGAAGATGTAGCAGTAAATTTCCCAGGCAATTGTAGAGGAAACTTTGGAATAAAGCCAAGAATATTTTGAGCTCTTTTTAAGTCTTTACTTCCGTATATATATAAATGGTTTTTCCATGACTCGGATTCATAGCTCATATTTTGTAATTCTTTAGGATATTTTAAAGAGGATAAAATTACTTTCATATCATCTTGAGAAACTTGTCGTTCACTGGAGTCCCCATAATAAGAAGTATCTTTACAATAATAATTGATACTATACCAAATACCATTATCTTCCCATATAAAATCTTTAAGAATAAAATTACTAATAGGTATACGTTTTGAATTTTTAGTATTATTTTTTTCTAATTTTTGAATACCTTCTTTTGTCCACTCAAAGTGAGTTTGGGTAGTGACACGAGTACCATGAATATTGCCAATAATCATAGGTTCTAGGATAGTTTTTGTACTGATTTTTTCACCATAAGTACCTATAGAGGTATCATTAGAAATTTTATGATCTAAAAGTTTTGTTTTAGAGATGATCAGACGAAAGGCAGAAGTATCCACAACATTTGCTACATCAAAGCTTATATTTAATTGATCTTTATGTAAAGAGATGTCTCCAAAAGTATATTTGTTGGTTATGAAATCAGGAACTTTAAAGTCAAAATCTACAAAATCCATTGCTCGCTCTAAGGTATTAAAATGCTTATTAGATGTGTTTAAATTAAATTCTTGATTGGAATATTTTATCTGGGCATTCGTAAGTGTAATAGAACTAAGTAAAATTAATATACTAAGGGCTAAAACAGATATTTTGTAAGAGCCTTTTTTAAAATTTTTAATCATGATAATTCTCCTTTTCAGTTCATGCTGACTTTGATAAAAATGTGTAGAAAGCATTTTTTGGCTATGATGGGTAGAAAAAATTTTAGAGAGTTGAATAAGAGTGAAACCATAAGAAATGGATTCATCAGGCTTTAGCATTTCAAGAACATAAGCATCACATGCTAGTTCTCTATCTACTCTCATTTTTTTCATTGCAAACCATACAATAGGATTAAACCAATGAAATAGAATAGCTATTGTAGAAAATAAGTTTAAAAATAAATCTTTTCTTTTATAATGACCTAATTCATGTAAAAGAATATGAATGAGCTGATGATCATGTAAGTTATTGAATAAATTTTTACATAGATAAATATTAGGATGAAAAAATCCATAAATAAATGGGCTTTTTAGTGATGGGCCATTATAAACTGAGATATCTTTATGGATATTTAATTTTTTTTTGCAGATATTCAAAAGATTTATGATCTGAGGGTCACTGATTTTGTCATAAGATCTTATTTTTTTATTAAACTGAATGAAAGCTAGTAAAAGAAAGATGGCTATAGATAAAAAACCAATACACCAAATATATGAACATATAGTGAAAAAATTTTTAGTAGATAATCTTGTGAAATGATTTTTTTTATTTTCTAGATGATGAACATTTTCTATGAAATAAGAATCTTTTTCAGTATATTGATTTTGTGTATTGTTTAAATCAAAATTTATTTTCATAGGATTTAAGTTTCTGTCTAAATAGGTTAAATATTCATGTTGAAAAGGTATAGACCCATTATATTCTGATAAATTGCTATAGCTTGTAGGGAAAAGATTTAACCAACTAAAATGACTTTCCAAAGAAAAAGGAATTAATAATTTTATTAATACTAAGAGCCATAAAGCATGACAAAACCTAGGATTAAGATAATTTTTTAAAATTTTTTGAATGCATAAAATAAGAATGATGATCATTGTACCTATAAAAGAAGCAGACAAAATCCATAAAAAAATTATCTCTATTAAATTCATAGATCCTTCTCCTTTTCACTTAAAGAATGAAGATCCTCTTTCTTTTCTTCTAAAATTTTTTGAAGGGTTTCAATTTCTTTAGTGGATAAATTTTCTTCTTCTAAAAATTTTGAAAAAAGCATACTCAACGCACCATCGTACATTTTTTGAAGGAAAGAACTGTTTTCTACTTTTACATATTCATCATAAGATATTAAAGGAAAATAGAGATAGTTTTTCCCATGTTTTTGAAAACTAATCACTTCTTTTTTTAGAAGCCTATTGATAAATGTTTTGATGGTTTGATTAGACCAATTCATTTTATCGTCTAGTAAAGAGATGATATCATTAGATGATAAAGGATGATTTTTCCATAAAAGTTTCATAATTTCTAATTCTGATTCAGATATTTTAGGAATAGGATGCATAGAAGATACCTCCATATTAGTTTTGTTTACAAATGTAAACTATAACCAAAGTTTACACTTGTAAACGATGATTGTCAATAGAAATGAAAGATGATTTAGAAATCATTTTTTAAAAATTTTAGTTTTAAATGAGTTTATATGAAAGCATAAAAATTCTGAAATATCCTTAAATGCTTAACTATGGTATTATGGAAAAATGTGTTAAAATAAAAACATGAACTAGAAGGAGGGATATAAATGCAGGAATGGTTTAGAGGTAAAATATCTGATGCAACTGTATTAGATCTTTCTGTAGAAGTATATAGAAAGAAATTAAAAAGTATTATTGGATATCAAATATTATTTACAATTATTATGATACTTTTATTTGTAGTAGGAATGTTTGTAATCGTTCCTATGATAACATGGATTACATTAGAAGGAGCAGGTGGACTATTTAGTTTTGTAGTATTTGTAGTGATAATGATTATATTGTTAGGAACATTAATGGGTATGAATAAGGCAGGAATTTTTTATATGGTATATAGCTATATAAATGGAGAAAATTTATGTGCTTCTGAGGGTGTTGGAAAAGCTTTCTCAAGCTTTAAACAAGTATTTAGGTTAGTATGTGCTTTTTCTATATGTGTATTACCTATCTTAATCATTTTAGGATTGGGCGGTATGACTGTTACAACTATTACTCTATGGCAAAGTAAGATGGCTTCTAGCACCTTAACAGCTATTTTAATAGGTGGAGTATTATTTTCAGTTGTATCTGCTATTTTAGGAAGTTATTTGTTTTATTCACTTCATATTGCGATATTTGATCATGAAAAAGGATTTGCATCTATGAAAAAAAGTATACAATTTGCAAAGGGTGAGGTTTTAAGAAATGCTTTTAGAGTTTTTAGTATATTCATATTTGAGTGGGGCGTGAGTATTTCTTTTTATTCAGCTATAGCAGCTATATCTGCGTTAGTATATTTTTTATTAGGAAAAGTAGCAGGAGGAGAATCTATTATAACTCAAATCATGCTTTGGGGAGATAAATTAAAGGTTCCTTTAGATTTTATACTAGGAATTCTATTAGCACCTATGTCTTCTATTATTTGGACTTTTTATTATATGAATATGAAATATAAAAAAGAAGGACTAAAAATACATAATATGATGGATGAACTTGAGGAAGAAGAAGAACTTCCTAAAAGTATAGATATACATTATGAATAAAGGAGAAAATAAGTGAAAGTTATGACTATTTCCTCAAAAGAAGTGTTTGAAAAAGCAGTAGATGAAGTGATTCATAGTTCTAAATATATGCATCTTCAAGAGAAGGAGAGTATATGGGAAAAAATTGTTGAAAAAATATTGCATTTATTGGATAAAGGATTAGAAAAAGGATATCCCCATTCTCATATGAATTCTCAAGGTTCTCAAAGCTTTTTTATCATAATTGCTTTCATTTTTATAGGTATATTAATTTATTATACATTTTCATCAAAACAAGATAAAGATTTAAATAAAAAAGAAATTTATGGAGAAGAAATTGATGAAAGAACTACTTATGAAAGTTTGTGTGAAAAAGCTCAAAACTTTGAAAAAAATAATAATTATAAAGAAGCTATAAGATATTATTTTATCAGTATATTGATTTTAATGAATGAAAAATCTTTATGTTTTTTAGATGATACAAAAACAAATGATGAAATTATAACAGAATTAAAGATAAAAAAATTTAAAGAAGTAAGATTATTTAAGAATATAGGAGATTATTTTTACTATATTTGGTATGGAGATAAACCAGTTGTAAAAGAGCGATATATGAATTATAAAGAAACAGTAAATGACCTTTTTTTGGAGGTTTACAATTATCATGAAGAATAAAAAAAAAGGAATAGCTTTGGTATTGATCATTGTATTTTTAGTGGCAAATTATTATTTTCATATTATAGATCGAAGTATTGGGGAAAACAGTCAAAATAATAAGGCACTACCTCTCAATACTTCTTATGAGGGGGTATCTATTTTTTATGATACACTTAAAAGTCTAGAATATTCTGTAGCAGTTCAGGGAGAAAATTTTCTAGAACATGGTTATGAAGATATTTATATTATTACTGAAGGTAAGTATGATAAAAATTTTGATATAAAAAAAGCACAAGATTGGATCAAAAATGGAGGAAAATTGATTTATCTAACAGAAGATTATAAAAAATATTCATATTCTAATATTTTAAAACAATATAAAGACAAAGCTTATTTATATCAAATCAAAAAAGGGAAATTGTTAATAGGAGATATAAATTTAATTACAAATAAAACTTTATTTAAGAATAAAGAAGGTGCCTATTTTATTTTAAATTGCATAAAAGATTTAAATGGAAATATTTATTTTAATGAATATTATAGATTTGAACAAGGAGAGTATCCATCTTTGTATAAAAATCTTCCTATACATATAAAAATAGTACTTTTTCAGATACTATTGCTTATCATAGGAGTTATTTGGTATTTAGGAAAAAGGTTTGGAAAAGCAAAAGAAATTTTAGATGAAATAGAAAGAGGAGAAAATGAATATTTATATGCAGCTGCTAATCTTTATGAAAAAGCAGGATGGACCAATGAAATTTATCATGTATTTTATAAAGAATTTGAAAATGAATATAAAAAGAATTTTAAACAATCGAGCTTACCTAGAGATTGGATAGATGTATGGAAAAAAAATCATCTTTCATGTGAAGAAGAGGCTATGAGGGTATTTCAAAATAAAAATAAAGATATAGGTATGATTTATGACCTAGATAAGATGACTCAAATGCTAATAAAAAGGAGAGAAGGGGCTTGGAAGAAATTAAAACAAAGGAATTTGTAAGAAGCATAAAAAAAGAATTAAAAAAAGTAATTGTAGAGCAAGAAGAAGTAATAGATTTAATACTTATTGCTATATTTACAAAAGGCCATGCTCTATTAGAAGGGGTCCCAGGTCTTGGAAAAACCTTATTAATAAAATCTTTAGCAAAAACTATGGGAATAGATTTTAAAAGAGTACAATTTACACCAGACTTGATGCCTTCAGATATTACAGGAGCAAGCATTTACAATACCAAAGAAAGAGAGTTTGAATTTAAAAAGGGGCCTATATTTACAAATCTTTTGCTAGGAGATGAGATCAATAGAACACCTCCTAAGACACAAGCTGGTTTACTTCAAGCTATGGAAGAAAAAATGGTAACAATGGATGGAGTAAGCTATGTATTAAAGGAGCCTTTTATTGTTTTTGCTACTCAAAATCCAATAGAATATGAAGGAACATATCCTTTGCCAGAAGCTCTTTTAGATAGATTTTTAATGAAAATATATATAGAGTACCCTTCTATAGAAGGAGAAAAAGAGATTATTAAAAGATATCATGAAGGTTTTGATAAAACATTAGAGAAGGTGTCTATTGAGTCAATTGGAGGAATACAAGATATTTTAGAATGTCAAGAAGAGGTACGAAAAGTTTTGGTTGAAGATCATTTACTTACTTATATTGTAGAAATTATTAAAGAAACAAGACAATTTCCTTTTGTAGAAATAGGAAGTAGTCCAAGAGGGGCTATTGCACTACTTGAGACATCTAAAGCAAATGCTTTATTAATGGAGCGTGATTTTTTAATCCCAGAAGATATAAAAAAAATGGCGTATCCTGTATTAAGACATAGATTGATTTTAAAACCAGAAGCTTATGTAGAAGGTATTCAAACAGAGGATGTAATCCGTGAAATTTTATCTAATGTGAAGGTTCCCCGCTAAGGGTGGTGAAAATATGTCTATTACAAGATTGTTTTTAGGATTATTAGCTTTAGGGATTTTCATTATAGGAGCAAGTATTAAAGCTCAATTATTTATAGAAAGCTTTATTTTTTATAATGGAATTTTATGCATATTGATGATTGTTGATTATTGGATGACTCCTACTAAAAATGTTTTTGAAATAGAGAGAATAGGAGATCAAAAGTTATCTTTACTAGAAGAAGAAAAGATATCCATAAAAATATACAATAAAAGCAAAAAGATAGCTCATATTCATGTATTACATGATTTTCCACAATCTTTTTTATATAAAGAGGATATAATAAAAGATTTTATTTTTCCTCATGATCAAAAGGAATTTGTATGGAATATCAAACCTAGTGAAAGAGGAGCATTTTTTCTTGAAGAAATTTACATAAGAAGAAGAGGTATATTAGGGCTTATTACAAAAGATATATTATTGAAAAATAAAGAAGAATATAAGGTATATCCTAGTCTTAAAAATTTAAAAAAATATCATATGATGCTTACAAAAGAAAATATTTTATATGGGCAAAATCATATTATAAAAAAAAGATCAGAGGGAAAAGAATTTGAAAGCTTAAGAGAATATATAAAAGGAGATGATATTCGAAAAATCAATTGGATGAAAAGTGCAAGAGAAAATAAATTGATGGTGAATCAATATGAACCTGAAAATAATAAACATATTTATATTTTATTAGATATAGGAAGGACTATGAGTTATAGAGTCAATAAATACAGCAAACTAGATTTAGCCATTAATGCTTCTGTTTTTTTATCTGATGTAGTTTGTCATAATAAAGACCAGTCAGGACTTATTGTATTTAATACAAAGGTAGATACCTATATAAAACCGTCTAAAGGGGATTATCATAGAAATCAAATATTAGAAGCACTATACCATGTGAAGGGAACAAAACTTACATCTAATTATGATGAGGTATTATTTTCTTTGAGTAAACATGAAAAAAGAAGAAGTTTAATATGTATGTTTACAGATATAGATACATTGCAAGAAGTTTACTATGTGGAAAAAGGATTAGAATATATAACAAAAAAGCATTGTGTGATTATATTTTTAGTTAAAGATGAAAAAATAGACAATATCATTAACCAAGTAGTACAAGACAAAAAAGATGCTTATCAAAAGGGAATGGCTTATGAAATGAAAAATGAAAAAAGAAAGATTATAAAAGCTTTAAATCAAAAGGGAATCATCTGTATAGAATGTGATCAAGAGGAGATTATCTATAAAGCCGTAAATGAATATATGAAAGTAAAAAATAGGGAAATGATTTAGAACTATGAAGGATCATCTATAGAAAGTAAAAAATCCTTATAAAGGATGTCTTTGTTTATAAGGATTTAAAAAGTATAGTGAAATTCCTATCAAAGTTAAGAAAGAAAAAAATAATTTGATGATAGGAGAAATAGATAATGGAGTAAAAAAACCTTCTATAATGGCTGCTATGATTAAGAATAGGATCGAACCTAATAATAGAAATACTCCTTCTTTTGCCATTTTTACTACAAAATCTAATCTTTTATATTTCCCGGGAATAAGAAGGGATTTTCCTAGAATCAAACCAGCACCGCCTGCAATAAATATGGCTGTAAGCTCTAATATACCATGAGGAAGAATCAAGGAAGCATATAAAAGAAGATCCCCTTTTAAAAATACCATACCTGTCAAAGCTCCTAACATACAGCCATTAAAGAACAATATATATATAGTACCTAATCCTAGAAATATTCCGTATACAAAAGCTACCAGACTTACTCTTATATTATTGATCATAATTTGGCTAGACATTAAAGGATAATCCCATTCCTTTGGAGAAAATGTAAAATCAATAGAATCTAATAAATCTTTAGGTAAAAAATACAAGCTAGTGGAAGAGTCATGAATGACCATAAAAAAGCTTATGAGTATGCCTAAAAGAAATATAAAAAAGCTAGACAATATAAATGGAAAATATGTATGAACTTTTTGAGGAAAGGTATGACATATAAAATTTTTAAAATCATACCAAGGATTTTTTTTCACTGTATATAAATGATGGTGTGCATTTCCTATTAAAGCATTTAAATATTTTTCAAGATTAGATTTAGGGTAAAAGGTTCGAACATAACCTAAATGATGACTCGTTGTTCTAAAAAGATATAAAAAACGTTTTATTTCATTGAAATGAATAGATGAAATATTATTTTTACCAAAGAGAGATATGAGATTTTCTAGTTCTTCCCAGTATCTTTGATTTTTTTCAATAAATATATTTTCTTTCAAAATCATCACCTCAATATTATTGTAACAAATTTCAATATGAGTAAAAAGGAGGAATTGTGATGAAGAAGATTTTTATTACTACTCCAGAGAATATAGAAATAGAATATAGACTAGCAGGAGTAGGGAGTAGAATAGTTGCAGGGTTTTTAGATTATTTGATTCAAGGAATTTTATATTTTATAATTTTTATGATTTTTTTACAAACAAATTATAAAATTGATTTTAAATCTCAAAATTCTTATTATATTGCCATTATTATGCTGATCCTTGCATTTATTAATTATGGATATTTTACTGTATCAGAAATGGTTATGGATGGAAGAACTTTAGGAAAAAAAGTATTAGGATTAAGAGCCATTAGAAAAAACGGACAGCCTATGGATATTAAACATTCTCTTGTTAGAAATTTATTAAAGATATTTGTAGACAATTATATGATAGGAATTATTATGATGTTTTTTAGAAAAGATGAATCAAGGATAGGAGATATTTTATCATCTACTATGGTCATAGAAGAAGAAAAAGAAAAGCTATATCTTATGAATTTGATTCCAGAGAATATAAAAAATAAGTTGGATAAAAAAGATGAAGAATTACTTATGATTTACTTACAAGAAAAAGATGAAGTATGGATTGATGAAAAAAAATTAGAAGATAGGATACTCAATTATTTTAAAAATAAATATGATGCTGTAGATGAAGAAGTTATTTTATTTATAGAAAAAGAGATTAGAACAATTTAACATATATTTGTATATTAGTTTTTTAGGAGGATCAATATGAAAAAAGTATTACTTCTGATCTTAATCATTATCAATATTCCTGTATATAAGTATTTATTTCATTTATTTTTTGAAAACATGAATGAGTTTAGGAATTGTATAAGATATGTTCTTACTCCTAATATTATTTCTTTGATAAGAGGGGAATATTGGAAGGATGTATGTAGAGAAAATCAATTAAGTCTCTATATCATTTGTTGTATTGTAATTGTAGCTTGTGAATATTTTTTATTGATCATATTAGCAAAAGAAGGAAATTGGAATATTGTGTTGAATTGAATCATATAAAAATGACAATAAAAAGGAGATGAAATGATTTGATTGAGACTCATTCTAATAAGAAGCTATCCAATATACATAAATATATGATCATAGGAATAGGAATACTATTTATTGGATCTGCCCTATATGATGGAGAATATCTAAAAATATTATTTGGGCTTGTTTTAATTTATGCTTCTTTTTTTGAAAAAAGTATTTTTATTGAAGAGGATGGATTATTGATTCAAATTAAAAAACTAGGAAAAGAGAGTGAAAGAAGGATAAAGTTTACAGAAATGAGTGAAATAAATATACATAGAAAAAATGATAAGGCAATGATTTTTTTTATTAAAGAAAATATAGGACATAAAGTAATTATAGATTTGTCCAATCTAGAAGAAACAATAAAACTTGCAAAAAAACAAAATAAAAAGATACAAGTGGATTATTTGTCATAGTCTGCATCTTAAGATGGAGACTATTTATTTTAAATAAATTATTGGAAATTTCAAAATAAAAGAGGTAATTCGGAAAATTTATTGAATATATATGATTAAGTGAAATATTATAAGAACATAAGGGGGAATTTGGGATGTCCAATCTTTATTACTGCAAAGAATGCAGAAAAATTGAAAAGAATGATTTAAAGTGTGGTTGTTGTAGTAGTGAAAATATGATGCCTTTGAAAGTAGGAGCCCCTGTAAATGTAATAGGTACAAAACAAAAGGGAAGAGTACTTAAAATGCAAGAGGATCAAGTAAGTTTATTAATTGTAAATGAATTAAATCAAAAAATGATTAAAGATCATCTGTATAATGAACTTCAAAAAATTTTATAATTTCCAAAAGCCAGAGAACATACTCTGGCTTTTTAATCTTTTAGAAAATTATATAAATGAAATGAAAGAATTGCCCTTAGGCTATGAGTAATTCTGAAAGGAATATGAGAATTTTTTGAAATTCAATTAGGAATGAAGTCATGATACAACCCTTCTTTAGAATATTTATAAAAAAAGGGGGAGTATGATGAAAATCATTTTAAATAAAAATGAAGATGAGGAGAAAACAGAGTTAGCAATGCTTTTGACAAAAATGTTTATGAATCAGATAGAATACAAAGATATGAATCAAGAGATGGTATACAATAAAATCCTTAAAAAATTAAAAGAGAAAAAATATTTATCTTAAAAGAAGTAAATTTATTTTTGCTTCTTTTTTATTTCGTTTCAATATATTATTATTGTTTTTCGATAAAAATATATTGAAAAACATTTCTTAACATGATAATATAATATTGAAAAATATAAGGGAGGTTGTTTATGTGAAATATTATGGAAAAAGTTCTTTAGCAAGTTATTTAAAAATAATGCTTAACATTTTAATGATTATTGGTGTTTTCATATTTGTTTATCTTGTAAAAAATATGATTACTTCTAATGATTTGAATCTAAATATGTTTCAAAAAAGTTTTATATTTATTTTATTTATATCTGGAAGTATTTCTTTGATGATGATTCTTTTTCATTTAAGAAAGATCGTACATTCTTTAATAGATGTAAATCCTTTTATTATGGAAAATGCAATTCGATTAAAATACATATCTATAGAATGCTTTATTATTACAACTTGTTATTTGTTGAATTTTTTTATTAGTCCAAAGTATACAGAATTTAATTTGATTACCATTGATATAAAAGGAGTACATACAGATATGGAATTTTTTATTTTTTTCTTTGCAGGATGTTTTTTATTGATTTTATCTAAAGTTTTTCAACAAGCGGTAGAGGTAAAAGAAGAAAATGATTTTACTATTTAAAGGAGGAGCATGATGAGTATTATTGTAAATTTAGATGTTGTGATGGCAAAGAGAAAAATTTCTTTATCTGAGCTAGCAGAAAGAGTGGGAATTACCAATGCCAATTTATCTATACTCAAAAATAATAAAGCTAAGGCTATTCGATTTACTACTTTAGAGGCTATATGTAAAGAATTAGATTGTCAGCCTGGGGATTTATTAGAATATGTAAAAGAGTAGAGGAGGGATATTGTGGATCATAAAATGACTTTCATAGAAAAAAGGTTATATATGGAATCGAAAAAAGAAGAATGTAGACAAGAAAAAATAAGCATGGATCAAGAAAAGAGTATCAATGAGAAATTAAGATTAATCTGTACAGCTTTTATGATGGCTATATTGTCTAGATATTTTTTTAGTGGAGAAGCATTTGGGATTTCTGTATTTCTTTTTAGTATGTGTATGATGGGAATGAGTATATGGGCTTTATCTAAAAAGGTGGATATAAAAAATACCTTTAGTTATGTTTTTGTTATAGCTGCTATCTTGTTATCTATGAGTTTTTCTATATTTAATAATGAAGTATTAAGAGGGATGAATATTATTGTAATACCACTATTGATTACAACTTATATATATATGATTAACTATGGGTATAAAGAGATTTCAATAGATTTTTTTGAAAAAATATTATATAGAATATCTAAAGAATCTTGTGGTGCTATCAATCGATTTTTTCCTTTTACAAAAGAAATTTTGTATTCTAAAAAATTTTCTAAAATGAATTCTAATCAAAGAAATATATTACATGGACTGGTCATTGCAGTTCCTCTTTTATTGGTGATCATAGGGCTTTTAGCATCGGCAGATATGGTATTTGCTTATTATATAGAAAATATGTGGAAAATATTAGGTAAGTTTAATATATGGAATGGTATAAGGCATATGATATGGGTTATGATCATAACGCTATATTTATTTGGATTTTTGTGGAGTTTTCAGTATAAAGAAACGTTAAAAGAACAAAAAAAGAAAGAGGAAATGATTGCATGGGAACCAGTTACTATTATAACAGTAATTTTTGCGATTTGTATTATATATGGGCTGTTTAGTATGATCCAATTTTCTTATTTGTATGGAGGGCATACTCCGAAAGGACTTAGTTATTCAGCTTACGCAAGAAAAGGATTTTTTGAGCTGATTTATGTTACATTGCTTAATTTTTTAATATTGATATTTAGTATGAAATTTAATAAAAAAGGAAGTCAAAAACTTAATAAAGTATTAAATACATCTTATACTTTATTGATTGCATTTACTTTTAATATGCTTTTTTCTGCTAGCTATAAAATGTTTTTATATGAAAAGGAATTTGGATTTACAAGACTTAGGATTTTTGTACAAGCATTTATGATTTTTTTAGGAATTCTTTTTTTTGTTGTTTTCATTGGAATATGGGTTCAAAGGGTACCTATTTTTAAAACAGGAGTGATTGCAGTTTTAAGCGTTTATATTCTTCTAAATTACATAAACGTAGATAAAATAGTGGCTAAGTATAATATTGAAAGATATGAAAATAAACACAAAATTGATATGAATTATTTAAAGAGTTTGTCTTATGATGCCACAGAAGAAATACTAAGATTATATGATGTAGGAGATGAAGAGATAAAAAAAGAAGTAAGAGAATATGAAAAAAAGATCGTAAAAGAAGTAAAAGATTCTTATGATTGTTGGTATGAATATAATTATTATAAAAGTAAAATAGTAAATGAATAGCTAAAAGGAGTAGAGAAGTCTACTCCTTTTTCTGTTAATAAATAACGAGTTATGTATAGTTGGCAGATGGGACAGTATATGACTCATAAAAATGGATAGATAAGGGGTAGATCTTTACCTGATACATATTTAGAAAGATTATATGTAAATTGAAGAGATGTATAGAAATTGGTAAACTATACATTACATTACTTTTATTTCTATATAATCAAGGGGGACTTTCATGAAATTAAAAAAGATGATATGTATTATTTTTTGTATACTATATGCTTTTATATTTACTGCATGCTATAGTAATGAAAATAATCATAAGAAAGAAGATCATAAGGCTTATGATTACAATCAACAAGGGATGAAGCTTATGGAAGAGGGGAAAGCAAAGGAAGCTATTGAATATTTCAATAAATCTCTAAATAGTCTTAGTTGGTATGAAGAGGATTTTGGAAAGCTTTCTACAACTTTAGAAAAATCCAAAGACTTATTTGATTCTCCATTAAATAATTTAAGTTGGGCTTATAACGAATTAAAAGAATATGAGAAAAGTTTAGAATATATTAATTTAGCTCTTAAAGCTTTGCCGAATAGTGAGGAAGAATATATTAATAAAGGAAATGCATTGTTTGGACTTAATCAATATGAAGAAGCATTGAAAAGTTATAAAGAAGCATTAAAAAAGAATTCTAATAGCAAATATGCATACTATGGAATAGGAGAAATAGATTTTGAGAAAAAAAAATATAAAGAGGCTCTAAAATCATTTAATAAGTATCTTGAACATGAGAATACAGATATAGATGCAGCTAGATATAAAGTTTATTGTCTTTTGAATTTAGAACAAAAGAATGAAGCTTTAAATTATGCAAATGAATGGATTAAAGGAAATAAAGAGGATTATAAATCTTATGAGTTAAAAGAAATTGTATTGCAATGGGTTGGAGAATATGAGGAGATTAAAAATTTTTATGAACAAAATGCGAAGAAGTTTTCTAAGAATTTAAGTGCACAAATGAAGTTAGGACGATTTTATTATGATGCCCAACAATATAATAGATCTTTAGAATATTTTTTAAATCTTTTGAATAGGTATCCTGAGCATATAGATGTATACATATGGGTAATGGATAATTATAGTGCTTTAGGAAAATATGATAAAGCTTTAGAATATAGTAATAAAGCTTTAAAAATAGATGATCAATCGGATGTTTTATATAATGAAATTGGAAATATATACATAGATCAAACAAAGTATATGGAATCTATTCAATATTTTGATCAAGCCATGAAAAAAAACAAAAATAATCAAGATGCATATATAAATAAATTATATGCACTCTATACTGGGAAAAGATATTCAAAATGTATTTCGTTTGGAAGACGGGCAGAGTCTAAATTTAGATATGTCTATAATATTCCTTGGTTTATAGGTGAATCTTATTTAGAATTAGGTCAGTATAAAGAAGCTATTGAAGAATATAAAAAATCCCTAAAGTTAAAACCCAAAAATGATGAAGTGTTATCTAAAATTGCATATGCTTATTTATTACTAGAAGATTATAAAAGTAGTAAAGAATATGTCAATAAAAGTTTAAATATCAATTCAGAAAATTATACGGCGTTATATGTAAAGGAGGCTTTAAAGGAAAAAGAAGTATCTCTTGGCATGCAGATAAAAGAATTCTTTGATGATCAGTACTTATATAAGGATTCATTACAAAGTGTAAATCATAATATATTAACAAAATTAGATCAAAAGAATATTTCAGGAAAAGAAATATCTCAAGTCATATCCAAAGCAAAACTACAAGATGATCCATTTACATTTGTAATATATGGGAAAGATTATGATGCTTTGATGAAAACAAGGGATATGGATATAGAATACAAAAAATATAATAAAGATGTATATTATTTGAGAATTAAAAATTTTAGTATGAATACAGGAAATAAAGTTATAGAAATTTTAGATAATATAGAAGACACAAAAGATAAGAATTTGATTATAGACTTAAGAGAAAATTATGGTGGAGATACAAAGAGTGCCAACAATATTTTAGATGCATTATTGCCAGAATGTGTAACAAGTACTTTAATTTATAGAGATGGCTATACTTATAATTATTATTCAGATGCATCACAAATTCTGTTTAAAAAAATATATATTTTTGTAGATGAAAACTCTGCTAGTGCATCAGAATTATTAACATTAGGACTTAAAACATATTTAAAAAATGTAATTGTTGTAGGAAGGAATACCTTTGGAAAAGGGGTAGGACAACATGTTTTTGAAGATAAAAAAAATAAAATCATGTTTTTTGCTGTAAGTCATTATTGGAATGTAAGACAAAAAAATATTATGAATCAGTATATTACTCCAGATATTTATGTAAAAGAAAAAGATATAAAGGATTTTTTAAGAGGGGCAAAAATAAACTAAGATAAATCTTTTTTGAATAAATGTGTTAAATCTGGTAGAATTTACGGTGAAGGTTCGTCCAATATATGATTGATACAATATACCTTTTGAATATGTTTAAGGGGGAGAGGTTATGAATAAGATTGCATTTATAGGTGGCTTGCTCATAGATGGAAATGGAGAAAAGCCTATAAAAGATTCATTAGTTTTAATTGAGGATAAAAGAATTCAATATGCAGGACCTATGATAGATATGGATGATGAATATAAAAAAATAGATATTACTGAAAAAACTATTATGCCAGGACTTATTGATACCCATCTTCATTTTAGTGGGAATAGAACAGATGATGATACAGAATGGGTATTAGAGCCTGTAATACAAAAGACTATTGTTGCTGTAGCTCAGGCGTATGAAGCATTAGAACATGGCCTGACCTCTGTAGGTGAAATATCTAGATCTGGGATACATATTCGAAATATGATAGAAGAGGGAATTATAAAAGGACCTCGTGTAGTTGCAACAGGACTTGGATTTTGTAGAACATCAGGTCATGGGGATTCTCATAAGTTACCATTAGAGTATAATAATGATTCTCATCCTTGGGCAGAAAGAGTAGATGGTCCTTGGGATTTAAGAAAAGCAATAAGAAAAAGATTGCGTGAAAATCCTGATGCCATTAAAATTTGGTCAACAGGTGGAGGAATATGGAGACATGATAAAAAAGCGGACTCTCATTATTGCATGGAGGAAATTCAAGCAGTTGTAGATGAGTGCAATATGGTTTCACTTCCTGTATGGTCTCACGCAGAAGGATATGAAGGAGCATTAAATTCTTGTAAGGCAGGAGTATCTGCTATTATTCATGGACAAGAATTAAATGAAGAATGCTTAGAAATTATGAAAGAAAAAGATATTACATTTTGTCCAACTTTGCAATTTTTTTATGAATGGTTTCGTGTGTATGAACCACCTTATAGACCTATTCATGATCAATATCCTGGTGAAACTACAGCAGAAAAGGAATTAAATCGCATTATTAGTAATTTACAAAATGCAAAAGAAAAAGGAATACGAATTACAGTAGGATCAGATTCTTTTTGTAGCAGCTTAACTCCTTATGGGAAATATGCTATTACAGAAATGTATGCTTTGCATAAAGCAGGATTTACAGAGATGGAAACCATTGTTGCTGCTACAAAAAATGGTGCTCAGATGCTTAAAATAGATGACATAACAGGAACTTTAGAAAAAGGAAAATTTGCAGATTTATTAGTTCTAACAGAAAATCCATTAGAAGAGATCCATCATATTTGTACTGAAAAGATGGAAGTGATTATGAAAGAAGGTCAATTTGTAAAAAAACATATATAAATATGGAAAGTTTTACTGCTTTTATTTATGGGAATAAATCCATTATCTATGCCATATGAAATAAGAGGAGATGATATTATGAATCCATTCTTAAATATATGGCATAGATTTTCTTTTATATTGTTAGTAGTTCTTATTTTAGGAGGAATAATAAATAGGTATATTTCATTAGGGGCTGTATTTTGTATGATTATACCAATTTTATCTTCTGCTACTGTAGGCAGTAGATTATGGTGTAGAAAAATTTGCCCTAGAGGGAGTTTGTATGAAAGAATAGCTCCTATTAGTAGAAAAAGGCCAGTGCCAAAAGTTTTTTATTCTATATATTTTAGAGGTTTTATTGTTTTGCTATTTATTATTTTGTTTATAAAAGGAATCATAAGGTGTCAGTTTAATTTTACAAAAGTAGGAAGTTTATTTTATTGGATGGTAACCGGTACCACAGCTATAGGAACTTTTTTATCTTTTTTATTCTATCCAAGAACTTGGTGTGTATTTTGTCCTATAGGAAGTATATCTTCTTTTATTATTTTTTTGAAAAAAAAGTAATAAAAATCAGGTTGTTTTTATACCTGATTTTTTCTATTCTATAAAATAGGGTATAATAAAATAAGGAATTTTTGAGAGGAGGATGATGATGAAAAAATTTTTAAAATATTATAAACCACATATACCTTTATTTGTACTAGATTTTTCTTGTGCTTTTTTTATGGCAGGTATAGATTTGATTTTTCCTATTGTTACAAGAAAAATGATAGATGATATTCTGCCTAAAAAAGATTTTTCTATGATTTTGTGGATTGGTATAGGACTATTGCTTCTTTATGGAATAAGATATTTGCTAGATTATATTGTAAATTATTGGGGACATGTACTGGGGGTGAGAATGGAATATGATATGAGAAAAGATTTGTTTGATCATATTCAAAAACTTTCTTTTACTTATTTTGACAATACCAAAACAGGACATATTATGTCTAGATTGGTCAATGATTTAAATGAAATATCTGAACTTGCCCATCATGGTCCAGAAGATTTATTTATAGCGGCCATTACTTTACTAGGATCCTTTGTAATTATGTTGACGATCCAGTGGAAATTAGCAATTATTATTTTTTCTCTTATTCCAATCATGCTTTTATTTTCTATATGGAAAAACAAAAGGATGCAAAATGCATTTAAAGATATGAGACTGAAAGTAGCAGATATTAATGCACAAATAGAAGACAGCATATCAGGAATTAGAGTTGTAAAATCCTTTACAAATGAATGGTATGAGCAAGAAAAATTTGAGGTGGGAAATAGTAATTTTAGAAAATCAAGAGAAAATTCATTTAAGATCATGGCAGAATTTTTTGCAGGGATTAATTTTTTCTCTAACTTTATTAATCTAGCTGTACTCATTTTTGGAGGTATATTTATTTATACTGGAGAATTGACTAGGGGAGAATTAGTAGGTTTTTTACTTTATGTATCTATGTTTTTACAACCTATAAGAAGAATTACAACACTAGTAGAAAATTATCAAAAAGGTATGGCAGGATTTAATCGTTTTATAGAGACACTACAGATGCAACCAGATATTATAGATAGTCAAGATGCTATAGATGTGAAAAGATTAAAGGGAGATATTCAATTTGAAAAAGTAACATTTTCTTATGATGATGGAGAAAGTGTATTAAAAAATATTGATTTATCTATTATGAATGGTGAAACAGTTGCACTAGTAGGTCCTTCAGGAGGAGGAAAAACTACTCTTTGTAGTTTAATTCCTAGATTTTATGAAGTGGATCAAGGAAGAATTATCATAGATAAAATAGATATTAAAAATATGACCCAAAGGTCATTGAGAGAAAATATAGGAATTGTACAACAAGATGTATTTTTATTTTCAGGAACTATTAAAGAAAATATTACATATGGGAAATTAGATGCAACAGATGAAGAAGTTATATATGCTGCCAAGCTTGCAAATGCCCATGAATTTATTATGAAAATGGAAAATGGTTATAATACTTATATTGGAGAGAGAGGAATTAAACTGTCTGGAGGACAAAAACAAAGAATTTCTATTGCAAGAATATTTTTAAAAAATCCTCCTATTTTGATTTTAGATGAAGCTACTTCTGCACTAGACAATGAAACAGAAAAAATCATTCAAAAATCTTTATATCAATTGTCAAAAAACCGAACTACACTAGTGATTGCACATAGACTAGCTACTATTCAAAATGCAGATCGTATTTTAGTTTTAACAGATGAAGGAATTGTAGAGGAAGGAGATCATCAAAGTCTTCTTCAACAAGATGGAATATATGCAAAATTATATAAAGCTCAATTTGAGCATATTGATTCTCATATTTTATAATGTATAAACATATTAAAATAGAGCAAAATAATAAAAGATGTTGACTTTTTGTAATAATTTTTTTATAATGATTTATAATTGTTACAATATTTTTATAAACGATGATGAGAAGAGTAAACTTAAGAAGTAGTTTTAGCGAGTTGGTGATGGTGAAAGACCAATACGAAGCTTATGTTGAAGAACATCTCAGAGTTTCTAACCGAAATCCTTATGGAGAGTAGATTTAGACGGAACCAAACCGTTATCTATTGGGCAGTATCGAATAAATTTCCGTACTGTATAAAGTGAGTATTTTACTAATGAAGGTGGTACCGCGGAAGAATAACCTTTCGTCCTTTTATAAGGATGAGAGGTTTTTTATTTATAAATGTTTATGTATTCAAAATATAATTTTAAATATAGGAGGAATTGGCATGAAATATACATTAATGGTTCCAAAAGAATATGATCCAAAGCTCAGTATTTTACAAACAGAAATTGCTATTAAGCAAGTAAAAGATTATTTTGAAATGAAATTGGCAGAGCAATTAAATTTAACAAGAGTATCTGCACCTTTATTTGTATTGCCTGAAACAGGAATGAATGACAATCTAAATGGTGTAGAAAGACCTGTTGTATTTGATGTAAAGGGAATAGGTGGAAAGGAAGTTGAGGTTGTACATTCTTTAGCAAAATGGAAGCGTATGGCTTTGTATAGATATGGTTTTTCCTTTGGAGAAGGATTATATACAGATATGAATGCCATAAGAAGAGATGAGGATTTAGATAATCTTCATTCTATATATGTAGATCAATGGGATTGGGAAAAAGTGATTCAAAAAGAAGATAGAAATGAAGAAAATTTAAAAGATATTGTAAGAAATCTTTATAAAGTATTTAAAAGTACAGAACGATATGTGTGTACTTTATATAGTGAATTTCAAGCTTTTTTACCAGAAGAAATTAGCTTTATTACAACACAAGAACTTGAAGATTTGTATCCAAACCTTTGTGCAAAAGAAAGAGAAAATAAAATCGCAAAAGAAAAAGGTGCAGTATTTATTATGAAAATAGGAGGCATATTAAAATCTGGCCAAAAACATGATGGACGTGCTCCAGATTATGATGATTGGGAATTAAATGGAGATATTATATTTTGGAATCCAGTTTTAGAGATGGCATTGGAGCTTTCTTCTATGGGGATTAGAGTCGACAAAGAATCTTTAGAAAGACAACTAAAAATTTCAGGTTGTGAAGATCGTAAAGAACTTGAATATCATAAGTTGCTTTTAGAAGAAAAACTTCCGCTAACTATTGGTGGTGGAATTGGTCAATCTAGAATTTGCATGTTCTTCCTTCAAAAGGCTCATATTGGGGAAGTACAAGCTGCTATTTGGCCACAAGCTATGGTTGAAGAATGTGAAAAAGCAAATATTCATATTTTATAAAAGCTACCGAAAGGTAGCTTTTAGTTTATAGAAAAAGTTATAAAAAACGTCACTGATTTTTAAATTTGGAAAATATATAGAAACCATCGAAAATAGCATTACAAACTCGCTATGCTCAAACAGTGTAATGCTAAGCATTTTCTTACTTTTTCTATATTTTCACAAATTCTCAATAAATGTTCCTTGTTTCTATAACTTTGCTAAAATATAGTTTGTCAACAGTCTGAGCTACCGAAAGGTAGCTTTTATATTAGAAAATATAGAAAATTTATAAAAAAATTCTATAAAATTGGAATATGCTGCTATAATATAGATAAGACAAGGGGGGATTGAAATGAAAAAAATTGATTTAAGAAGTGATACAGTAACACAGCCTACACAAAAAATGAGAGAGGCTATGTTTCATGCTGTAGTAGGAGATGATGTATATGAAGATGATCCAACCATTAAAGAACTTGAAGAGTATGCAGCAAAAGTAGTAGGAAAAGAAGCTGCATTATTTGTTCCAAGTGGTACTTTTGGAAATCAATTAGCTTTATTTACACACTGCAAAAGAGGAGATGAAGTAATCCTTGGAGATGACTGTCATATTGTCATGCATGAAGTAGGAGCAGCTTCTGTAATTGCAGGAGTACAATTAAGAACCCTGATTAGTAATAAGGGAGAGTTAAATCCTAATGAGGTAGCAGAGAAAATAAGAGAAGAGGATATTCATTTTCCTTCTACTGGATTGATTTGTCTTGAAAATGCTCATTCTAATGGAAGAGTAATTTCCATTGAAAATATGAAAAGTATTTACGAGATTGCTAAGAGTAGACAAATTCCTGTTCATGTAGATGGTGCGAGGTTATTTAATGCAGCTTCTTACTTAAATGTGGATGTAGTAGAAATTACAAAATATTGTGATTCTGTTATGTTTTGTCTTTCTAAAGGTTTGTGTGCACCTATAGGCTCCATGTTAGCAGGAAGTAAAATGTTTATAGATTGTGCAAGAAAGAAAAGAAAATTAATGGGTGGAGGATTGAGACAAGTAGGATTTTTAGGAGCAGCTGGATTGATAGCTTTAAAAGAGATGAGAGAAAGATTGAAAGAAGATCATGAAAATGCTTTAAGATTAGGAAAAGAGCTTTCTCAAATCCAAGGGATAGAAGTTTTATCAGATGATATACATATTAATATGGTATATTTTTCTATGGATCAGACAGGATATGATCCCGATCAATTGGTAGAAGAGATGAACAAAAGGGGAATACTTATCAATCCTATAGAAGATGGATTGATGAGATTTGTAACAAACTATTGGATCAATGAAGAGGATGTTGATTATATCGTAAAATCTATGAAAGAAATATTTTCATAGCAGGAGGAGAGATCCTCCTGCTTTTATATATGAAGAGATTGGTTTTAAAAAATTTTTAGTTTATCGCTTTACAAATTTATCACGCTAAAGTATAATACCATTATAATAAAAAATTGAGGAGGAGAAAGAAATGAAAAAACAATACTTATTTTTATTAATGGGGATTATGCTGGTGACATTTGTTTTTGCAGGATGTAGTCAGCAAGCAAGTACACAACAGGATCAATCTTTACAGGGCATAAAAGACAATGGAAAGTTTGTACTGGGTCTTGATGATAGCTTTCCACCTATGGGCTTTAGAGATGAAAAAGGAGAAATTGTTGGATTTGATATAGATCTTGCAAAGGAAGTTGCAAAGAGAATGGGTGTAGAATTAGAAGTAAAGCCTATTGATTGGGATGGAAAAGTTTTAAGTTTAAATAATCAGGATATTGATGTAATTTGGAACGGACTTACTGTTACACCAGAAAGAAAAGAACAAATACTATTCTCAAAAGACTATTTGAAAAATAGACAAATTGTTATTGTGAATAAAGATTCGAATATTGAAAATAAAAAGGATCTTACTAATAAGGTGGTAGCTGTACAATTAGGAAGCAGTGGAGAAGATGCATTAAATGCAGATGAAAAAACTAGCAAAGCTATAAAAGAGATAAGAAAATTTTCTAATTATACAGAAGCATTATTAGATTTAAAAGCAGGTCGTGTAGATGCAGTAGTCATAGATGAAGTTGTGGGAAGATATTATATGGGAAAAAGAGAAGGAGAATATAAAATAGCAAAAGAGGATTTTGGTGAAGAAGGATATGCAATAGGATTTAGAAAGAATGACATTTCTTTTCAACAAGAGGTAGATAAAATATTAGATGAAATGAAAAAAGATGGAACAACAGGAGAAATATCTAAGAAGTGGTTTGGGAAAGATATTGTATCCAAATAGGAGGGGTTTTCAGTGTCTTATATTAACAATGTAACAGGGTTTATACTACAAGGAAGTTTGATTACTATGAAATTATATGTAGTAACGATTATAGCGGCTATTCCTTTAGGTGTATTATTTGCCCTGGGAAAAATTTCTAAAATAAAATGGTTAAAGATACTCCTTCAAATATATACTTGGATATTTAGAGGAACTCCTTTGCTTCTTCAATTGTTTTTTACTTATTATGCTCTTCCAGTATTAGGAATAAGATTAGGACAATTCGAGGCAGCATCTATAACTTTTATTATGAATTATGCAGCTTATTTTACAGAAATATTTAGAGGAGGAATTCAATCTATTGATCAGGGACAATATGAAGCAGCCAGGGCTTTAGGTATGAATTATTGCCAAACTATGGAAAAAATTATATTACCACAAGCCATTAAGAGGGTATTGCCAGCTACTAGTAATGAAGCTATTACATTGATTAAAGACACAGCTTTAGTAGCAGCTATTGGAATGGGGGACATTTTAAGAGCTGCAAAGGAAGTATTAACAAGAGACTTTAAGATTACTTCCTTTGTGATTGCAGGAATTATATATCTTTTATTAACATCTATTATTGTAATGATGTTTAGAAAATTAGAAAGAAAATATTCTATATATGAGTAGGGGTTTTGATCAATATGATTAGAGTAGATGAAGTAAGTAAAAGTTTTGGAAATGTAGAAGTATTAAAAAATATATCTTTAGAAGTACAAAAAGGAGAAGTCATTTCGATTATAGGTCCTTCAGGATCAGGGAAAAGTACATTGTTAAGATGCTTAAATCATTTAGAAAAAATAGATGAAGGGTGTATCTATATTCAAGAAAAGCCTATTGCAGTTTATGAAAGAGGCAAAAAAGTATATATTTCAGATAAAGAGATTCGAAATAGATGTAAAAAAATAGGAATGGTTTTTCAAAGTTTTAATTTATTTCCACATAAAACAGTTCTTGAAAATATCATAGAAGCGCCTATTATAGTAGATAAAATAGAAAAAAAACAAGCAGTACAAAAAGGTGAGATTCTTTTAAAAAAAGTAGGACTTTTAGAAAAAAAAGATAATTATCCTAGTCAGCTTTCTGGAGGCCAAAAACAAAGAGTAGCTATTGCTAGAGCATTAGCTATGGAACCTTCTATTATGCTCTTTGATGAACCTACCTCAGCATTAGATCCAGAACTTGTAGGAGAAGTATTAAAAGTTATGAAGGATCTTGCAAAAGATCATATGACTATGATTGTAGTTACCCATGAGATGAGCTTTGCTAAGGAAGTATCAGATAGAGTAATTTTTATGGATAATGGAAAAATTTTAGAGCAAGGAAGTTCTCAACAAATATTTTATAATCCTAAGCATCCACGAATCAATACATTTTTAGAGAAGATTATTTAAGAATCCCCAATTGGGATTCTTTTTGATGTGTGAATTTTGAAAAAATTTAAATAAAATATTTTTCAAAAGAAGGATTTTTTAAATTTATGTCTAACATAGTAAGTGGAATAAGTTATTTACGAGGTGATTGTATGAAAAATCCTTATCCTAAGTTACTAGAAGATCAGGACATTGATAATCTAATAGATTTAGTAGAAATTTTTTTGGAGTTTTGTGATGATTTATTAAATAGAAGTATTATTACTCAAGATCAATATTTAGAAATAACTTATCAAAAGAGAAAGTTTTTACAGCAAATACATCATGAGGAACAACAAAGCCTCTCTATATACTAGAGAGGCTTTGTTGTTCTTAAGAAGTAAGTTTATTTCCAGATATTTTATTTACTAAAATAGCAATTGCACCATCTCCTGTTACATTTACAGCGGTACCAAAGCTATCTTGTGCAAGATATAGTGCAATCATTAAGGAGGTAAGAGTGGGAGTAAATCCTAACATAGATTCCAAAAGACCTAAGGCAGCCATAACAGCACCTCCAGGTACTCCAGGGGCTGCAACCATAGTAATACCTAGCATAGCAATAAAAGGAAACATAATAGAAAAATTTGTGCCCATTCCATTTAACATCATTACAGCCATAGCACAACTAGTAAGTGTAATAGTGCTTCCAGATAAGTGAATCGTTGCACAAAGAGGAATGACAAACTCTGCAACACCATCATCTACACCATTTATTTTAGTTTGTCTTAATGTAACAGGTATGGTAGCTGCAGAAGATTGTGTACCAATAGCTGTAAAATATGCAGGGATCATGTTTTTAATTAATCGAAAAGGATTAGCTCCTGCAAAAGATCCAGCAATAAAGTATTGAACAAGAATAATTGTAAGGTGTAGAATGATAATCATAGCAAAGACTTTTGCAAATACAGACATAATTGTGGCTACTTGTCCTGCATAGGTCATATTGGCAAATATACCTAAAATATGAAAAGGAAGAAGAGGAATAATAATATTAGAAATGAGTTTTTCAATAATCTGTTGAAATTCTTCCATAAATCTTTTTACGGTATCTCCTTTAATAGCAGCAATACCAAGTCCTAGGGTAAATGCAATAAGTAGTGCTGTCATAACACCCATAATAGGAGGCATATCTACTTTGAAAAAAGGAGGAAGCAAAGCTTCTTCTGGGTTGGTAGCATTTACGCTAAGTTGTCCTACAGTTAAAAAATTTGGTAGAACAATAGAACTTACAAAATAAGCAAAGGTACCGGCAATCAAAGTGGAAACATATGCAATTCCAGTAGTAATAGCTAAAAGTTTTCCAGCACCTCCTCCTAGTTCACCTATTCCAGGTGCTACAAAGCCTATAATGATTAAAGGAATAGAGAATCCTAAGAAGTTTCCAAAGATGTTGTTAAAAGTAGCAAATATTTCTACAAACCATTTAGGGGCAAAATTACCAAATAAAATACCCAATAAAATGGCAATGATAAGTTTAGGTAATAATCCTAATTTCTTCATTCTTTTCACTCCTCTATTAATATAGTTTTCAAATGAATGACAGCTTAGTTTATGAAGGATACGTTTATTATTTCCAAAAAATAAAAAACAATGACTTTTTTTCAAAATTAGTCAAAAGACTATCAGAATCATTTTCAATTGAAAATGAATTATGTCCAAATAAAAAGTTTTAATAATTGTTAACAAAAGGAGTTTAAAAGGATATAATATAAGTATAAGTATATCAATTGATAATGGAGGAGAAGGAAATGGATAGGCTCAAAGATCAAGAAAGATTAAGAATAGGTAATAAAATTATAAAAATAACCATTCTATTAAATATTTTATTGACTCTAGTTAAAGTAGGTGCAGGAATATTAGGAAATAGTAAGGCCATGATTGCAGATGGACTTCATTCTGGATCAGATATTATTACTTCTATTGGGGTAATTGCAGGGATGTTTTTTGCTTCTAAACCAAGAGATGAAAAACATCAATATGGTCATGAAAAAGCAGAATCCTTAACAGCTTTTTTATTAGCTATTATTTTGACATTAGTAGGAGTTCGAATAGGATATGAGTCCATCAAGATGATTCTTATGCATACTTATGAAAATCCTCAAGGATATACAGCAGTTATAGCAGTGGTATCCATTTTTATAAAAGAATATCAGTTTCGTATCACAAGAGATGCTGCAATGAAGTTAAATAGTAATGCTTTAATGAGTGATGCATGGCATCATAGATCAGATTCTTTATCGTCTATAGCAGTTTTAGCAGGAATTATAGGAGCAAAGCTAGGGTATACTTTCTTAGATCCATTAGCAGGAATTGGAGTATCTTTGATTGTTATAAAAATTGGAGTACAGATTTTAACAGCTTCTATAGATGAGTTGATGGATGCTTCTATAGAACAAGAGAAAATAGAAGGTTTTATAGAAAAAATAGAAAAAATAGAAGATGTTATGAAGGTTACAGATCTTAGAGTAAGAAAACATGGTTCAAAGGCATGTGTAGATATAAAAATATGTGTAAATCCTTTATTATCTGTTGTAGAGGGTCATACGATTGGTGAAAGAGCAGAAGATTTAATTTTAAAGGAAGATAGTATGATTAAAGAAGTGATTGTTCATATCGATCCATGTGAAGAAAAAAAGAAAAATTGCACAGATAGTTGTCCAAAAACAAAAAACTAAGTACAATTGTATCTAGAACACAATAGGAGGAGTTTTATGGAATTACATGCATTTTCTCGTACAGAGATGATTATAGGCACTGAAAATTTGAACAAATTAAAAGAAAGTAAAGTAGCAGTATTTGGTATAGGGGGAGTAGGAACTTTTGTTGTAGAAGGGCTAGCAAGATCAGGAGTAGGTCATTTGGTATTAGTGGATCATGATGATATATGTATTACAAATGTAAATAGACAGATTCATGCTTTAAGAGATACTATAGGACAATCAAAGGTAGAAATTATGAAAAAAAGAATATTACAAATTAATCCAAATGCGAAGGTTCAGACTTATAAAATGCTCTATACAGAAAAAACAGCATCAGAGCTTCTAAAAGATGATTATGATTATGTAGTAGATGCTATTGATATGGTTTCTGCAAAATTAGATTTAATAGAAAGATGCTATAAAAGAGGAATAAAAATGATTAGTAGTATGGGCACTGGAAATAAGTTAGATCCTACTCAATTCGAGGTGACTGATATATATAAGACTTCTATTTGTCCATTAGCCAAGGTCATTAGAAAAGAATTGAGAAAAAGAGAAGTGAAGTCGTTAAAGGTAGTATATTCAAAAGAAGAACCTATAAAACCAAATACATTTTCTACAGAAAGAAAACAAGTTCCAGGGAGTATGTCTTTCGTTCCTTCTGTTGCAGGAATGATTATTGCATCTGTAGTAGTAAAAGATTTAATAAAGGAAAGACCTTAATCTTATAAGATTGAGGTTTTTATTTTTTGATCTAAAAATCATTCATTGGATAATACTACTAAAAATTCATGTAAATTCTGTCAAAACAGTGGATTACCTTGATTCATGGATTATATAAATGATATGATAGGGGACATAAGTGACCTATATTTCAAATGTATATATAGAAATAGGAGGAAAAACCATGAAAAAATTTTTAAAAGGTTTAGTTTTGACTACATGCATTATTAGTACTACTACGATTGCTATGGCAGATGGATATTATTTTTCAAATAGTATATATAAAAAAAATATGCAACATAAAGATGTGCAAGTAATTCAACAGGCTTTAAAAAAAGATGGTGACTTTAATTATCCTCAAATAACTACATATTTTGGATCTATTACACAAAATGCAGTAAAGAAATTTCAAAAAAAATATGGACTAAAACCAGATGGTATTGTAGGAAAAAATACAATCAATAAAATGATAAGTTTAGGATTAATTGAAGGTACAACTTCTTCTAATAATGTAGTTAGTAGAGGGGGAGTTGGATTAAAAACAAATAGAGCTGAAGATTTAGATTGGTGGACACAAGTTTCAAATAAAATCATTCATCGAGGAGATATACTGACTATTAAAGATTATCAGGCAGGAGCAAGCTTTAAAGTAAAAGTAACAGCAGGGACAAATCATGCAGATGTAGAGCCATTAACGATAGAAGATACAAATATTATGAAGAGAATATGGGGAGGATTTAGCTGGACTAGAAGACCTGTTTTAGTATATGTGAATAGTAGAGTTATTGCAGCTTCTATGACAAATATGCCTCATGCAGGAGTAGATTCTAAACCTTTTGGACAGACTGTATCGGGTAGAAGTGGAGGATATGGAACAGGTTATAATTTCGATTTTATAAAAGGAAATGGGATAGATGGTCATGTGGATCTTCATTTTAAAAATAGTACAAGACATAAAGATAATAAACCAGATCCTCAACACCAAAATGCTATAAAGATGATAGTAGGAAAATAACAAATTCTTAATAATTGTTCCTCATTTTTAAGCAACGGAAATCTTGAATGCAATGAAAAGATTTCGTTGGCGCCATGAGCTTGCGAATTTTATGACTTTGCTACAATATACTTTGTCAACAGTATGACTCGAGAAATCGAGTCTTTTTTTTTGTATAAAAAATATTAAGTTTTCATAAATATACACTTGAATAATTATAATTAATTATGTATAATAATACAAAAGAAAAAAGGAAGGGGAATAAAATATGTTCAAAGGAAAAATGATAGCTATTTTTATGATGATTTGTATGATTGTTGTATCTGCAGGGTGTAGCCAAAACATAAGTAGTGCAGATAAAAGTAAATTAGGTGAAATTAAAAACAAAGGAAAAATTGTATTAGGTACATCTGCAGGGTATCCACCTTATGAATTTCATAAAGAAATCAATGGAGAAGATGTAATTGTAGGGTTTGATATTGAAATTGCAAAAGTTATTGCAGAAGAATTAGGAGTGGAGCTTGAAATTAAGGATATGAAATTTGATGGATTACTAGCAGCTTTAGTAGCAGATAAAATAGATTTTATTATAGCTGGAATGGCACCTACAGAAGAAAGAGCAAAAAGTGTGGATTTTACAAAAACATATTATAATGCACAACAAAGAATTTTAATTAGAGTAGAGGATCAAGATAAGATTAAAAGCATAGACGATTTAAAAGGGCTTAAAATAGGAGTACAAAAGTCAACGGTACAGGAGGAGATTGCAAAAGGGATAGAAGGAATACAAGTAAAATCTTTAAGTAAAGTCACTGATTTAGTCCTTGAACTTTCTAATAACAAAATAGATGGAATTATATTAGCAAAACCTGTAGCAACTGCGTATCAAAAGAAAAATTCTAAATTTATTGTACCAGATATTTCTTTAGGAAAAGATGAAAGTGCTGCTATTGCTATCAATAAAGGTAATGAAGATTTGGTAAAAGAGATCAATAAAATATTGGATCAATTGATAGCAGAAGGAAAAATAGATGAGTTTATTACAGAGGCCACAAAAATTTCTGAAGAGTAAAAAAAGGGTTATATAAAAATAATAAAAAAACATTTATATTTGTAAATATACACTTGAATAATTATTATTTAAGTTGTATAATATTACAAGAATAAATGATTGAGGGGGAAATAAATATGTTTAAAAAAATAATGACGATCCTATTAATAGGATGTATGGTATTCTCATTTGCAGGATGTAGCAAAGAAACAAGTAGTGCGGACACAAATAAATTAGATGAAATTAAAAGCAAAGGAAAGATTGTATTAGGAACATCTGCTGATTATCCACCCTATGAATTTCATAAAGTAATCAATGGAGAAGATGTAATTGTAGGATTTGATATTGAAATTGCAAAGGCTATTGCAGATGAATTAGGAGTAGAGCTTGAAATTAAAGATATGAAATTTGATGGATTATTAGCAGCGTTAGTAGCGAACAAAATAGATTTTATTATAGCAGGTATGACACCAGATCCAGACAGAGCAAAAAGTGTTGACTTTACCAAACCATATTATGCGGAAGAACAAAGTATATTAATTAATGCAAAAAATAAAGATAAAATAAAATCAAAAGATGATCTAAAGGGATTAAAAATAGGAGTACAAAAATCAACAGTACAAGAAAAACTTGCAAAAGGAATTGAAGGAGCACAAGTAAAAGGACTAAGCAAAATTACAGATTTAGTATTAGAATTATCTAATGAAAAAATTGATGCCATTATTATTCCAAAGCCTGTCGCTCATTCTTATGTAAGCAGCAACGAAAAACTTTTTGCTCCAGAAATTATATTGCAAAAGGGAGATGGAGCTGCAATTGCAGTAAATAAAGGAAACAAAGAGTTAGTAGATGAATTTAATAAAATATTAGATAAATGGATTGCAGAAGGAAAAATAGATGAATTTGTAACAAACGCAGTAGAACTTACAGAAAGTAAATAAAATATTAGAAAAAGGTTTTAAACCTTTTTCTAATATTTTAAGGAGTATTTAGGAGGTGTCAATATAATGATTTACATCACAACTTATATGGAGTTTATTCAAAGATATTATAAATTTTTTATCAATGGAACGAAAATTACTTTATTTCTTTCTTTTTTCGGTGTTATTTTCGGAGTAGTGATAGGTATATTTTTAGCACTTATGAAAATGTCTAAAAAATCTTTTATAAGAATGCCAGCATCTGCTTATATAGAAGTAGTGAGAGGAACTCCTTTATTGGTACAATTATTTATGATTTATTATGGAGTACCAATGCTTACAGGAATTGAATTTCCAGATATATTACTTGGAATTATTGCAGTTTCATTTAATAGTGCAGCTTATGTATCAGAAATTATTCGTGCAGGAATTCAATCTATTGATAAAGGTCAGATGGAGGCTGCAAGATCATTAGGAATGAATCATTATATGGCCATGAGATATATTATTATTCCACAAGCATTTAAAAATATATTACCTGCATTAGGAAATGAATTTATTGTACTTGTAAAAGAATCTGCTATTGTATCTGTGGTAGGAATTTATGATTTAATGTATCAAGCAGATACAGTAAGGGGAAATTCATATAAACCTTTTGCACCATTAGTGATTGCTGCAATTATTTATTTTATTATTACTTTTACTCTTTCCAAATTGGTAGGTAAGCTTGAGAGGAGGTTGAGTGCTAGTGATTCACGTAACTAACTTAAATAAAAGCTTTGGGTCATTACATGTACTCAAAGGAATAGATGAACATATTAAAAAAGGAGAAGTAGTAGTAATCATTGGACCTAGTGGATCTGGAAAAAGTACTTTTTTAAGATGTTTAAATTTATTAGAGAATCCTACAAGTGGAGAGATCGTATTTGAAGGAGTATCTATTACGGACTCTAAAAATGATGTGAATAAACAAAGAGAAAAAATGGGGATGGTTTTCCAACAATTCAATTTATTCCCTCACATGACGGTTTTAGACAATATTACACTTTCTCCTATAAAAGTAAAAAAGCTAGGAAAAGAAGAAGCTCAAAAAATTGCTATGAATCTATTAAAAAGAATTGGATTAGAGGATAAGGCACAGAATTATCCAAATCAATTATCAGGAGGACAAAAACAAAGAATCGCTATTGCTAGAGCATTGGCTATGTCTCCAGATGTAATGTTATTTGATGAACCTACTTCTGCGCTAGATCCAGAGATGGTAGGAGAGGTATTAGATGTAATGAAGGAATTAGCGGCTGATGGCATGACTATGGTAGTAGTTACTCATGAAATGGGATTTGCAAAAGAAGTAGCTTCCAGAGTAGTTTTTATGGATGGAGGGCAAATCATAGAAGAAGGCTCTCCTAAAGAAATATTTGAAAATCCAAAGCATCTAAGAACACAAGATTTTTTAAGTAAAGTGTTATAAGATATACATTGTTTTTATAAATGTATTTAGATATAATTGATTTAAAGTTAAAATCATAGTTGAGTGACTATGATTTTTTTACATCTATATTGTAGATAAATTAAAGAATTTGTAATGTAAATGTCATTGATTGTATACATGTATTTGTGGTATATATATAATTGGGAAGCAGAGACATATTATTGAAAATAAGGAGGCTGTATAAAAAATAAAAAAATGGCTGATACTATAATAGCTTTTATACAATAATTGTAACTATAAGGAGAATGTGAAATGAATAAAGTAAAAACCGTAATAGTAGCATCTATGTTTGTAGTGCTTTTATCAAGTTTTACAATTGGAATTACGAATTTAAGTAAAATGATTGCTCAATAAAATAATGGTCTTTGGACCATTATTTTTTTTTGCTATATACTTATTTTTAAATAAAAAGAATAAATTATCCATTTTTCACTCAAAATAAGAAAAGAATATTAGGAGGGAAATTGAAATGGAAAGAAAAAGAAGGATGTTCTTTTTATTAATGATAAGTGTTTTTATAAGTATTTTATTGATCAATATGACATATGCAGCAAGTATTTCGTGGGGAGCTAGAGGCAGTGAAGTAAGGCTCATACAAACTAAGCTTAAAAATTGGGGATATTATAAAGGAGCGATAGATGGAATTTATGGAAAGAAAATGTATGGAGCTGTTGTAAATTTTCAAAGAAAAAATGGACTTACACCAGATGGAAAAGTAGGAAACCAAACAAAAAAAGCACTAGGAATTTATAAAAAAACGTCTACATTAACATACAATAGCATTGTACAAGCAGCACAGAAAAAATTAAAACAATGGGGGTATTATACGGGAGCTTCAGATGGACTTTATGGACCTAAAACCTATAGTGCAGTTACAAAATTTCAAAGAAAAAATGGATTAAAAGTAGATGGAATTATAGGAGCAAATACCAAACGTGCTCTTGGGATACAAGAAAACAAAGGAACAAGTACTTATACTGCTACAAGCAGAGGTGTATCTAAAAATAATGATATTAATTTATTAGCCATGGCTATTTATGGAGAATCTAGAGGAGAACCTTATGTAGGACAGGTCGCTGTAGCCTCTGTAATATTAAATCGTGTAAAAAATCCATCGTTCCCTAATTCTATTGCAGGAGTTATTTTTCAACCAGGAGCATTTACAGCAGTAGATGATGGACAGATTTATTTAAATCCAAATTCACAAGCATATAAAGCTGCAAGAGATGCTCTTAATGGATGGGATCCTACAGGAGGCGCCATTTATTATTGGAATCCTGCTAAGGCAACTAGTAAATGGATATGGACAAGAGAGGTTACTTTAAAAATAGGAAAACATTGGTTCGCACATGAATAGAAATGGGGTCTTATAATGAAAAAAAGTTTACTAGCTTTGATTGCTGTATTTGTATTAGGTACGGGAATATGGGGATATACTCAATACAAAGAAAATCAATCCTATAGCATTACTCTTGAAAATCAATTTCAAAGAATGTTTCAGGACATGGTAGTAGATGTAGAAAATATACAAGTCAATTTATCCAAGATTATGATTACAGGAGCTGCAAAGCAAAATGTACTTTTACTTTCAGAAACTTCACATCTTTGCTATGATGCACAAGAAAAGCTTACCCAACTACCATTAGATCATAAAAATGTAAGTAAAACTCAGAAATTTTTAAGTCAAGTAGGAGATTTGAGTATTTCTTTAGCGAGAAAAAATTTAGAAGGAAAACCTTTGAATATAGATGAAAAAGAAACTTTAGAGGAATTGCATAATTACTCAAATTATTTATCTCAAGAATTTATTTCATTGCAAAATAATATGTTCAAGCAAGGACTGAAAATAGGAGAATTAAGAAAAAAAGCAAATCAAAATCTAAAAAAAATGAATTCTAATTTAATTAATACAAGTCTTGTAAACATTGAAGAAAGAATGCAAAAATATCCGGAGCTCATTTATGATGGACCTTTTTCAGAACATATAAAAAATAAGAAGCTACATAAAAAAGGAAGAACCATAGGAAAAGATGAAGCAATCAATATAGCAAAATATTTTTGCAAAGATTCTATAAAATATGATGCAAAGATTATTAGTGAATCTAATGATACAAAAATTCCAGTATATGTGGTAGAATTAACACCTCAAAAAGGAGATTATACAATTACTATAGCAATTACTAAAATAGAAGGAAAGGTTTTATGGATGATAGATACAAGGGAAGTAGGAAAAATAAAAATTTCAGAGAAACAAGGCGTAACAATTGCAACAGATTATTTAAATAAAATAGGATATATTAATATGGTACCTACTTATTTTGAAAAATATGATGGTCAATTGATTATTAATTTTGCTTATAAAAAAGACGAAATGATTGCTTATACAGATTTGATAAAAGTAAAAGTGGGACTAGATGAAGGTAAAGTTTTAGGATTAGAAACAGAAGGATATCTATTAAATCATCATGAACGTACATTTTCAAAACCAAAGATTACTAGGAATGAAGCTATGGATCAAATTAGTAATTATGCACAAACATCTAGACCGAGATTAGTAATTATTCCTACAGAAGGTGGAAAAGAAGTTTTATGCTATGAAATCAAAGCCACTTATAAACAAGATACATTTTTAGTGTATATCAATGCAGATACTGGAGAAGAACAAAAAATTTTACAAGTGATTGTGAAAAAAGATGGAGTATTGATGATGTAAAGCCTTCTTATATAGAGGGCTTTTTTAATATGCAAAAATTGGAACGAATGAATAAAAGACACATACTATGATAGTGCAAAGATACAAAGAGGAGGACAAGGAAATGAGAAGAATGAGAGGAATGAATCAAAAGTTAATGGAAATGGCAAAAAATGCTCATGCAAGTGATGAACAGTTACAGCAGCTTTCTCATTTGGCCAATCAATATGGAAATAAGTCTCAAAATGAAATTGAACAAGAGATGAATAAATTGATTGAAGGTTTTTCAAATAAAGAAAAAAAAGATTTAATCAATAAGCTTCAAATGCTTAAAGGAATGACAGATCTTTTAAATTCAGATCAAAGAAGAAAAGTAGATATGTTTATTCAAATGTTATCAAGATAATAAAAATAGAGAGTAAAAATACTCTCTATTTTTATTATCTTGTTTTTTCTCTTTCTTTGAAGAAGAAGCTAATTGCATAAATTCCAGATAAACCAACTAAAGAATATACAATCCGACTTAAAATAGATGCTGATCCTCCAAATAAAGCTGCAACCAAATCAAATTGGAATAAACCAATTAATCCCCAATTTAGAGCACCGATTACAACTAACAAAAGAGCTAATGTATCCATAAATTCAACTCCTTATTTCATAGTTTCATTTATTATTATTCCAATAAAAAAAAGAAAAATGCAAAATAAGAGTAACATTTTAAAAAGAGATGATAAAAATAAATGTAAGTTTTTACAAGTTATATTTATTAAAATAATGCACACAATATTTAATGTAAGCGCAAAGCTTATAAAATAAAAAAGTGGAGGAATGCCAATTATGTATAATACTATGGGAAACGTTCCTAACTTAAAGAACTCAAATACTATCGATCAAAGTGAAATACAAAAGGCAAAAAACAATATGTCTAACTATAGTCAAGGAACAAATATGATGTCTAATATGTCTAGTGGAACAAATATGACATCCAGTACAATGGGTATGGCATATGGGTCTTCAACAAACCTAAGTAATTCAAATAATATTGATCAGCTAGAAGTTCAACAAGCTAGAGAAAAAGTTCAAAATAGTGGCATTCAAAACACAATTTATTAATATCATTGCCTAGGACAATATGTCCTGGGCAATTGAATTTTTTGTATATGTTTTAAAATAAGGTATACTTGAATTGGCATAATTTGTGCATAGTATATAATTTAAAGATGTCAATTTGGAGGAATGAAAAATAAGATAATAAATATAAATATAAAAAATATAAGGAGGCAGAAAAAATGAAAATATACATAAGTGTAGATATGGAAGGAATTACAGGGGTAACTCATTGGAATGAAACTATATTAGGGCATAGTGAACATCAATGGGCAAAAGATCAGATGACAAAAGAAACTATAGCAGCATGTGAGGCAGCTATAGAAATGGGAGCAAAAGAGATTTTTGTAAAAGATGCTCATAGTTCAGGAAGAAATATAGATATTACAAAACTTCCAATACAAGCAAATGTAATAAGAGGTTGGACTGGTTCTCCTGAATCTATGATGGCAGGAATAGATTCTAGTTATGATGCGTGTATATTTATAGGATATCATTCACCATCAAGATGTAATGGAAATCCATTATCTCATACAATGAATCCTGAAAAACCAGTATATGTAAAAATAAATGGGGAAATTTCATCAGAATTTACAATGAATGCTTACATTGCTGCATATTATAATGTTCCAGTAATTTTTTTAAGTGGAGATGAAGTGATTTGTAATCAATCCAAAGATTTAATTTCAAATATAGAGATAGTTTCTGTAAAAAAATGTGATGGGGATGCTACGTTTAATATACATCCAGAATATGCGTGTGAATGTATAAAAAACGGTGTGAAAGAAGGAATGAAAAAAATTCAACAATGTAAAATACAATCCCCAAAAGAATTTGAAATGGAAATAAGATTTCAAAAACATCAAGATGCCAAAAGAGCATCTTACTATCCAGGAGTGACGGTTATAGATGATTATACAGTAAAATATAAAGCAAAAGATATACAAGATATGATGACAGCTAGAATGTTTATATTATAGTGAAGAAAAAGCAAAGTATGATGGATACTTTGCTTTTATCTTTATGAATTAAAATAATCAAATATGATTTTTCCTATTTTTTGCTGTATAGATATTCCAAGTCCATGATCAGAAAGTTCATCTGTAAGACATACAATAATAATTTTTTTGTCTTTAAGGGTGAGTATACCTGCGTCATGAATGACTCCATTGATTTCTCCAGTTTTGTGTGCAAAAGGAATATAAATTTGGTCAAAGTTTGATGCATGTTCATTACATTTTGAGCAGGTAGTTTTATGGCCTAAATACTCATGACAATTGCCACATAAAACCAAATGATGAGATATTCTATCGTTATATTGTTGATTGGAAAGGATATGAAGTCCTATATTTGCCATAGCTTGATTTAGATTTTTGCATATTAAAAATTCTTCTAATAATATTCCTAAATCTTTAGCAGTAGTATAACTATAACTATTAGAATCAGAAATCATAAGCTTTCGTGCGAAAAAAGTATTTTGAAGCTTTAAATTTTTTATAGACCCATTGATATGATCTTTACCTAAAAGATCATGAAGGATATTTGTAGCCACATTATCACTGACATCAATCATTAAAGTTAGTAAATCTTTTAATGTAACTTCAAGTCCAATATGCATAAGTTTTAATATGCCAGAGCCATCTACTATATCAGATGATTTTAATTGATATGTATCATTTAAGCTTAATTTTTTATTTTGTATTTGAAGTAAAGCATCATATAAAATAGGAAGTTTTATAGTACTTGCTGCATGAAATTTTCTATTTTCATGAATTTCTATCACTTCATGGGTAGAACAATCCTTAATATATACTCCTTTATGGCCATCTATAGAATTTATAATATTTTCTATTTTATTTTTTAAATTTTTCATGCTTTATTCCTTTTGATGATGATTTTTTTATTTGTTGCATCTAATTCACAAACCATTCCAAGAGGAAGGGTAATGGTGGGTTCACAATGGCCAGATTTGAAATTATATATAGTAGGTTTATTGAAAGGTTCAATGATCATTTTGAGTACTTCAAGTAAAGTAAATCCATCTTCATCATTACAATTATTAAAATCACCCAATATAAAACCTTCACAATCTTGTAATTTACCTGCTAAATAAAGCTGAGTCAACATTCTGTCAATTTTAAAAGGTGGTTCAGCTACATCTTCTATAAAAAGAATTTTTCCTTTTGTTTGAATTTCATAAGGAGTTCCTAGCGTAGATGTGATCAAACATAAATTTCCACCTACTAAAGTTCCTTTTGCAAATCCATCTACCATAGTTTTTAGCTCCTCATTTGGTGGATTTTGTAAAATAATATCATCATCACTACTCATAACTTCGAAAAATGATTTTTTAGTAAATTCATTAAAATTAAGCATATTAGAAAAAACCATAGGACCATGATAAGTAACTAAATTTGCCATTTGATTGAATAGAAGATGCAATGCAGTGATATCAGAATATCCAACAAATATCTTAGGATTTTGTTTAATGACATCTATATGAATTTTATCCATCATACGCATACAGCCGTATCCACCTCGAATACATATGATTCCATCTATATCTTGATCCATAAACATATCATTCACATCTTTGGCTCTAATATGATCTTTACCAGCCAAATATCCTCCAAAGGATAAAAAGCAGCTTTCTCCCATCTTTACTTTAAATCCCATTTCTTCTAAAACACATTTTGCTTGGTAAGCTTTTTCTTTTGGTACGGGTCCTGCTGGAGCGACAACTCCTATAGTATCTCCAATTTTTAATTTTTTTGGAATGATCATATAAAACTCCCCCTTCATGTTTATTTAAAATCAAAAGTGAGTGATTTTATTATATATCTATGATACTTGATATAAATGCAAAAGTCATACCAAATGATAGAGGGGATTTGTAGAGTTTGATCTATATTGACATAGATCTTTGGGAAAAATATAATAAAGTCTAAAAGAACAAAAGGAGATTTTTTATGAAAATAGAAAGATTAGTAGTAGGATCATTGCAAACAAATGGATATATTCTTTATGATGAGAAGAGCAAGGAAGCTTTTATTATTGATCCAGGAGATGAAGCATCAAAATTTTTAAATTATATAGAAAAATATGGATTGAATCCTATAGGAATTATTTTAACACATTATCATCATGATCATATAGGAGCTGTAAGTTCTATTCAAAAAAAATGTCATATACCTATTTTTATACATAAAGATGATGTAGAGGGACTTAAAAATCCATATTTGAATTATTCAGAGGATATATCTATTACCCCTAATAAAATCGTAAAAGATAAGGATGAAATAAAAGGAAGAAATATTATTTTAGAAGTGATTCATACACCAGGACATACACCAGGAGGCATTTGTTTAAAAGTAAAAAATGAAAATATTATTTTTACAGGAGATACTATTTTTAATATAGATATTGGTAGAACTGATTTGGCAGGATCAGATCCTTATGCTATGCTAGATTCTATGAAAAATAAAATATCTAAATGGGAAGATGATATAGTCATTTATCCAGGGCATGGAGAGAAGGCTACCATGAGTTTTGTCAGAAAAAATAATATGGAATATATTTATGCAATAACCAGATAAAAAATTTTATCTGGTTATTTAATTTTATATAAAATAGGAATACTAAAAAAGAGGAGGGATAGTGATGGACAAAAAATATGTGATTCAAACAGATCAAAGCATATCTAAGCCTATGAGTAGACAAGAAGCTATCAAACAAGTAAGAAAATATGACAAAGAAGGAATAAATGCTTATATTGTTTCACAAGCAGAAGGTGAAAGAATTAAAGATTCTCATTTTCATACACCAAAATGGAGCTAAATATAAAAGAGGTTCTTTCTTATAAAAGAAAGAACCTTCATTGGGAGGATTTAAATTTGTTTATTTTAAGCTTTCCATAGATTGTTGTGCAAAGCCTGTATTTACAATTTTGTCATAAGGAGCTCTTTGATCTAATTCACCAGCTAATTCGATAATATCCATCATATGATTTAAACCTTCTTCAGTTAAAATTAAATCAGGTTTCCAAGTATCTTGATCCTTATATCTTTTTGCTACTTTTGTAAGTATTTCTAAATCTGCATCAGGAAATTGGGAAGCAACGGATTTTGCAATTTCTTCTGGAGAATGGCTTTCTACCCATTTCATCCCTTTATAGATAGCATTTGTAAACTTTTGAATGGTTTCTGGATTTTTTTCAATAAAGCTTTTCTTTGCACTATAGCAGGTATAAGGAAGGTATCCAGCAGCTTCGCCTATAGATGCTACAATATATCCAGCTTTTTCTTTTTCTAAAGAAGATGCAACAGGTTCAAACAAAGTAACAAAATCTCCTTCTCCTCCAGTAAAAGCTCCAGCCATAACTGCAAATTGAATATCGGTTCTTACATTGACATTTTCTTGAGGATATACATTGTTTTTTTTGAGTACATATTCTAGTGTCATTTCAGGCATACCGCCTTTTCTTCCTCCAATAATGGTCCTACCTTCTACATCTTCAAATTTAAAGTTAGGCATAGGTTCTCTTGCTACTAAAAAAGAACCGTCTCTTTGTGTAAGTTGTGCAAAGTTTACAGCATAATCTTCTTTTCCTTGATTGTATACATAAACGGATGCTTCAGGTCCCATAAATCCTATGTCTACTTGATCAGATAATAAAGCAGTCATAGTTTTGTCAGCACCTTGACCGTTAATAAGCTCTATATCTAATCCTTCTTCTTTAAAGAAACCTTCTGTAATGGCTACATATTGAGGTGCATAAAAAACAGAATGAGTTACTTCTGCTACTCTAACCTTTGTTAAAGCTTTTTCTCCACAGCCAGTAAACACAATTGAGATTAGCATGACTAGAACAAGGAGAAATGCTGTTTTCCTAAAAAGTTTCATCATCATACCTCCATGACCAATAATTTTATATAATTTTATTATATGCATCATGAAATGAATGGTTCCTTTATACAATTCCTAAAGAATAAAAAAATACTGAGGAATATTTCTCAGTATTTTAGAAAGTTATAAATCCTAATAAATTAGCCAAGCTTGTTACTAGTAGAAAAATACCTATTAAAAGATAAACTATAGTTGCTCCACCATCACCTAGAAATCTTCTTAAGTTTTTTGCTTTACGACTTTCCCAATAAAAGGGAGGTTTTAAAAGAGTGCAGATGATTGTGAATATAGAAACTAATAAAATTAATATAGACATTCCCATAAATATGCTCCTTTTTAATTTGTAAAATACATAAAAATTTTATCATAAAAAAGGTGAAAATACTATAGGGTTATAGGAAGAATAATATTTAATGAAAATAAAAAAATAGAAAATATTCAAAAAATCTAGAAAAAAAGGTAAAAACCATAAATAAAAGTATAAAAGGAATAAATTAAGGATATTATGAATATGATGAGAAACAGATAAAAAATTATATAATGGAGGCGAAAAAAGTGGAAGAAATGCTTGTAAATATGGTAATAGATTTTATTGATTTGTGTGATGATTTATTGTCAAAAGGAAAAATTTCAGAACAAACTTATATAGAGTGCACAAAAATGAAGTTGGATTTTTTAGAAAATATGACAGCAAAGCAAAGTTAAATATTAGGATAAAAATAATGTATGATTAGCAATAAAGAAAAAATAAGAATACACAAAAGAAAAACATATCCTAAGAGATAATATAAAGTAATTCCTTCATAAAGACAAGCAGTCATAAGCAGTATGACCCATAGGAGTCCTAAAATTTTTAATATAGAATGTATATGATCAAAACGTACTAATATAAAATAAGCAGTATGAAAAAGTAGCCATAGGAATAATATAAATCCCATAATGCCAAGGACAATCCCTAATATAGAATGATTAGCTATACGATAGATCCATGAAGTTTCATAATAATAAAATACAGAAGTATTTGATGTGAGTATTCGGCTTCCTATACTGCATAAAAAAGCCAATATAAGTGTACATAAATAAAATGGGTATTGTTTTTTCATAAAAATCCCCCTTAGTTCTATTTGTGTATATTATGAATAAATGTAAAAAAATATTATTAAATGGATAGACTAAGAATATAACTATAATAGAAAATGTTATAAAAAGGTGGGGTTTTTATGGATTACAATATTAAGATAGAAGAAGGAAAGCATAGATATGGTTATATGAAAGGGATTGTAGATCGTTTTCGATGGTATGCATTAGTTCATAAAGAAGAAACAGAGCATGGGATTGATCCTATGAATTTAGAAAGTGGATGGGGAAGGATTACAAGACTGTGTGTCTATAAGGATGTAGTAGAATTTGGAGGAAGTCCCTATGCTCCTACTAGAAATGTACGACGATATATTTATGCAAATTACAAAAGAGAGTGGGATATATTGAGTACAAACCACATCCCTATGATTAAAGAGCTGATTAACTATTTAGAAAGAATATATTCTCTAAAATTGGTAAAATAAAAATAAAGTACATATTGACTTTTATCTTAAATGATATATAATTAATGAAAAAATACTATAAGAATAGACATTGAAGAAGAGGAGTAAATAAATAACCCCCTCTAGAGAAAGAAATCCAAAGGCTGGAAGGTTTCTTAGGGGAGTATTATTGAAGGTAGCTTCTGAGTTACTAAACTGAAATTAAAGTAGGTTTAGTCGGGATATCCCGTTATAGATACAAAAGAGCCAATTTTGGAATTAAGGTGGTACCGCGAAAGTCCCTTTCGTCCTTACAAGGATGATAGGGGCTTTTTTATGAATATTTTAAAAAGGAGTGTTTTTATGACAGTAAAAAACCTTGATAAAACATATAATCCTCAAGAATTTGAAAAAAGAATTTATGAGGATTGGATGGAAAAAGGATATTTTAAGGCCAATGTAAATAAAGAAAAAGAACCTTTCGCTATTGTACTTCCACCTCCTAATATTACAGGACAGCTTCATATGGGACATGCATTAGATCATACATTACAAGATATATTGATTCGTTATAAAAGAATGCAAGGATATGAAGCATTATGGCTTCCAGGAACAGATCATGCAAGTATTGCAACAGAAGTAAAAGTAGTAGAAAAGATTATGAAAGAAGAAGGAAAAACAAAAGAAGAAATAGGAAGAGATGAATTTTTAAAAAGAGCATGGGAATGGAAAGAAGAATATGGTGGAAGAATTGTAGAGCAAATGAAAAAAATAGGAAACTCATGCGATTGGTCTAGAGAAAGATTTACTATGGATGAAGGATGTAATGAGGCAGTTACAGAGGTTTTCATAAAACTTTATGAAAAAGGGTATATTTATAGAGGAAATAGATTAATTAATTGGTGCCCAGATTGTAAAACTTCTCTTTCTGATGCAGAAGTAGAGCATGAAGAAAAACAAGGCCATTTTTGGCATATTAAGTATCTTGTGAAAGATTCAGAGGAGTATTTAGAAATTGCCACTACAAGACCTGAAACTATGCTTGGAGATACAGCAGTAGCAGTTCATCCAGAAGATGAAAGATATGCTCATTTAGTGGGTAAGACTTTGATTTTACCTATTGTAGGAAGAGAAATTCCAATCATTGCAGATGAATATGTAGACAAAGAATTTGGTACAGGAGCTGTAAAAATTACACCAGCTCATGATCCTAATGACTTTGAGGTAGGATTAAGACATAATCTAGAACAAATTACAGTAATGGACGATACTGCAAAGATGAATGAACATGCAGGAAAATATCAAGGAATGGATCGTTATGAATGTAGAAAAGCATTAGTAAAAGACTTAGAAGAAGCAGGATATTTAGTAAAAATAAAAGAACATGATCATAATGTAGGAGTTTGTTATAGATGTAATACAGTAGTAGAACCAAGACTTAGTGATCAATGGTTTGTAAAAATGGAAGAGATGGCAAAGCCAGCTATAGAAGCAGTAAAATCAGGAAAGACAAAATTTGTACCAGAAAGATTTGACAAAATTTATTATCATTGGCTTGAAAATATAAGAGATTGGTGTATTTCAAGACAATTGTGGTGGGGACATAGAATACCTGCTTATTATTGTGAGGATTGTGGGGAAGTGATGGTATCTAAGGAAGCTCCACAAAAATGTAGTAAATGTGGAAGTACTCACTTCAAACAAGATGAAGATGTATTAGATACTTGGTTTAGTTCTGCTCTTTGGCCATTTTCAACTTTAGGTTGGCCACATAATACAGAAGAATTAAAATATTTCTATCCTACAGATGTATTAGTAACAGGATATGATATTATTTTCTTCTGGGTGATTCGAATGATGTTTTCAGGACTTGAACAAATGGGAGATATTCCTTTTAAATATGTATTTGTTCATGGACTTGTAAGAGATTCTCAAGGAAGAAAAATGAGTAAATCATTAGGAAATGGAATTGATCCATTAGAAATTATCAATGAATACGGTGCAGATGCCTTAAGACTTACTTTAGCTTCTGGAAATAGCCCGGGAAATGATATGCGTTTTTATATAGAAAGAGTAGAAGCAAATAGAAATTTTGCAAACAAACTTTGGAATGCTACAAGATTTGTACTCATGAATTTAGATAAGGACCAATTTGACAAAGAAGAATGCCAAAAACATTTTACTCTTGCAGATAAATGGATTTTATCTAGAATGAATACAGTAGCAAAAGAAGTCACAGATAATCTAGATAAATTTGAACTGGGAATGGCAGTACAAAAGGTTTATGATTTTATTTGGAATGAATATTGTGATTGGTATATTGAAATTGTAAAACCAAGATTATATGGAGAAGAAAGAAATACAAAGGATTCAGCTTTATATACACTAACTTTTGTTTTAGAAAATATATTAAAATTGTTACATCCATTTATGCCTTTTATTACAGAAGAAATATGGGAATATATTCCTACTACCAAAGAGGAAAGTGTAATTATTGCTAAATGGCCACAAAATGATTCTACTCTTTCTTTTGAAAAAGAAGAAAAAGATATGGAACTGATTATGGATGCAATCAGAAGTATTAGAAATATTCGTGCTGAAATGAATGTAGTACCATCTAAAAAAGCAAAAGTAATTATAGTGGCAACAGATGATGCACATGATGCAATGAATAAAGGAAAAGAGTATTTTAAAACTCTAGCAAGTGCTTCAGATGTAATCATTCAAAAAGAGAAAAAGGATATTCCAGAGGATGCAATGTCTTCTGTAGTATTAGGAGCAGAAATTTATCTTCCATTAGATGAGTTGGTTGATTTTGAAAAAGAAATAGAGAGATTAGAAAAAGAAAAAGAAAAGCTTCAAAAAGAATTAGACAGAGTGAACAAAAAATTATCTAATCAAGGATTCTTAGGGAAGGCTCCAGCAGCTGTCATAGAAGAAGAGAAAGAAAAACAATCCAATTATCAGTCTATGATGGAAAAAGTATTAGAAAGATTAGAAACTATGAAAAATAAAATAAAATAAAATCTAGCCGGGTCATGCACCCGGCTTTATATAAAGGAGGGTGAAAATGAACTATCAATATGCTTTAGAATATATTCACGGTACATATAAATTTGGGAGCAAATTAGGACTTGAAAATATTACTGATTTGTTAAAATTAATGGAAAATCCACAGAAAAATTTGAAAGTCATTCATGTAGCTGGAACAAATGGAAAAGGATCTACTTGTAATTTTATTCATTCTATTTTAAAAGAAGCAGGATACAAGGTAGGTCTTTATACATCTCCCTATTTAGAAGAGTTCACAGAAAGAATACAAATTAATGGAATCAATATTCCCAAAAAAGAGCTAGGCGATATTACATCTTTTGTAAAAGAAAAAGTAGATATTATGGTAAGAGAAGGAAAAAATCATCCTACAGAATTTGAGATTGTAACAGCTATAGCTTTTGAATATTTTAAAAGAGAAAGTGTAGATTTTTTAGTTTTAGAGGTAGGTATGGGAGGAAGATTTGATGCAACCAATGTAGTAAATTCTTTAGTATCTGTCATTACTTCTATTGATTATGACCATATGGATTATTTAGGAGATACCCTAGATAAAATTGCTTATGAAAAAGCAGGGATTATCAAAGAAAATTCTATAGCAGTTATTTATCCCCAAGCTGTTGAGGCTATGAAAGTCATAGAGGAAGTTTGCAAAAAAAGAAATACAAAGCTTATCAAAGCTCCTATAGAGAATATAAAAATCATCAATCAAACAGAGGAAGGACAAAGTTTTGAAGTAGTTATAAATGATGAAATACAAAATATTTTTATATCTATGCTAGGAGATCATCAAATAAAAAATTCTACTTTAGCATTAAGTGTTATAAAAGTTTTAGAAGATGAATATCATATATCTATCTCGAAGAAAGCTTTGAATGAAGGCTTTAGAAAAGCCATATGGCCAGGAAGATTTGAAGTGATTCGGAAAAATCCTACATTTGTTATAGATGGAGCTCATAATGTAGCAGGAATGAATGCATTAAAAGAGGGAATTGAAAAATTTTTTAAAGATAAGAATATTATTTTAGGAATAGGGATTTTAGCAGATAAGGATGAAAAAATGCTAGATATAATCATTCCTCTAGCAAATAAAGTAGTGATTACAAAACCTAATAACCCAAGAGCATTGGAAGTAGAAAAGCTAGGCAAGAAAATAGAAAAATATAAGAAAGAGATATGGATAAAGGAAAATATAAAAGATGCTGTAGATACTTCTTTATCTATAGCCAATGAGAGAGATGTCATTGTTTTTGCAGGGTCTTTATATATGATTGGAGAAGTAAGAAGTATCTTAAAAATAAAAGGATGATCCATATGCTTAAAAATGAAAGATATATCAGAGAATTTACAGACTTAATGTCAGAGGGATTCATTTTTATTGATGAGGAAGGAAAAATCCGTATTTATAATAAAAAGGCAAAAGAAATATTTGGAATCCGTCATGAAGGTGGAATAGGACATAAAAAAGGTCGTATTCATATAGGAGATATAGTGATTATTGCTGACAATGCTTTGGGAAAAGATGATGGAGGACTTAGTTGTAAAGATTTAGAGAAAATAGGAATCTATGACGAAAAAATAGGATATAAAGGTGCGTTTATAGGAATCGGTGTATATGGAAAAAAGATTCGACCTATTTATAAATACGAAAAAAATGCTAAAGATATATTATCTGTAGATACTCATTTTCAAAATGTAAATATTCGTGTGCAAATCAATTTTATGAAAAAGTTTATGGATATTACGGTGAAAGATAAAAATTTTCAGCTTTCTTATATTCATTCTATGGGACATATGGTAGTACTAGATCAAGATACAAAAGAAGTAAAATTTTATCAAAAAGAAGGATATACAGCTAGAAAAGAATCTATTAAAGATTTACTTTTAGGAAAAGAGTTTAGAGAAAAAGGAGAAGATGCAAAAGAGCTAGATGTCATAGGAAAAGATATTTTTGAAATTCATGAAGGTGGAGATACCATCAAAGAATTTTATAAAGCTTCTAAGGGAATAGATATTCATTATAAAGATAAATTTACTCAAATTAATGGGTTTCCTACTTTGTGTACATTAGTTCCTATCACAGTACAAAATAAAAGAGTAGGGGCAGCTTTAAAAGTAGAAGATATATCAGCTCTTAAAAAGTTAATCAAAGAAAGAGATGAAGCTTTATTATCTATACAGCATATGGAAATGAAAATGAGAGAAGAAAAAGATAGTCAAGATTTATTTGCAGATATCTTAGGAGAGAGTGAAGTCATCAACAATGTGAAAAAATTAGCTTATAAAGCGTCTAAGTCTAATTCTACAGTTTTGCTTTTAGGAGAGAGTGGTACAGGAAAAACACTTTTAGCTAAGGCTATTCATGAGGCCAGTAAATATAAAGATAAACCTTTTGTTCATGTAAACTGTGCATCTATTCCAAAGGATCTTTTAGAAAGTGAATTGTTTGGATATGAAAAAGGAGCTTTTACAGGAGCGTGCACGAAAGGAAAACAAGGACTTTTTGAGGTAGCTTCAGGAGGTACTATTTTTTTAGATGAAATAGGAGAAATTGAATCTTTTATACAAGTAAAATTATTAAAGGTTTTGCAAAACAAGACTTTTTATAGAGTAGGAGGAACAGTAGAAAAAACGGCAAATGTAAGAATTATTGCTGCAACCAATAAAAATTTAGAAGAAGAAATGATAAAAGGAAGATTTAGAGAGGATCTTTATTATAGAATTAATGTTTTTCCTATTTGGCTGCCACCTCTTCAAGAAAGAAAACAAGATATTTATTTTTTAGTACAAGCTATTCTTCCTAAAATATGCAGAAGAATGGAATGTGAAGAAAAAATCATATCTGGAGAGGTATTATATAGATTAATGGAATATGAGTGGCCTGGAAATATCAGAGAACTTGAAAATGTATTAGAAAGAGCTGTGAATATTGCAGAAGGAAATATTATAGATGTATCTCATTTGTATTTAAATGTTTTAAATCATAAAAATGAAAATACAAAACATATAAAACCTTTAAAGGATTACATACAACAAGCAGAAAAGGATGCTATTATAAAAGCACTAAAATATTATGATTATGATCGCAATGAGGCTATGAGAGCATTAAAAATAGGAAAAACAAGCTTTTATGAGAAATTGAAAAAATATGGAATTCGTTCTTTCAGAAAAACGGAAAATGGTTCGCAAATATGAACTGCTCTTGGGCGTGTATATAGGGAAAGAATATCATATAGAATGAGTAAGTTCAAAAATACGGAAAAGTTAATGAAATGTTTAGAAAAATCAATGAATTGCAATGGCATGATTCTTGCTCATTTACTATATAAACTGGAAATGAGGAAGGAGAAAAATGATGAGTAATATAAACGTAGAAAATAAACATTTTGTATTTGGTGGATGTGATATGGTTGAAATAGCAAAACAATACAAAACTCCTTTGTATGTTTTATCAAAAGATATAATTGATGAAAGAATATATGAAATCAAAAAAGATTTTTTACAAAAATATTCTAATACAAGAGCAGTTTATGCAAGTAAAGCTTTTTTAACTCTAGAAATGTGTAGAATTCTAAAAAAAGAAGGAATAGGAATAGATGTTGTTTCAGGAGGAGAATTGTATACTGCTATAAAAGCAGATTTTCCAATGGAAAATGTAATTTTTCATGGAAACAATAAAACTTTAGATGAAATTGAATTTGCGGTAAAAAGCCGTGTAGGAAGAATTGTAGTAGATAATTTTTATGAATTAGAAATGATCGAGAAGGTAGCAAAGGATTTGGGAGAAAAAGTAAAAATACTATTTAGAATTACTCCAGGAGTAGATAGTCATACTCATAAATTTATTTCTACAGGTCAAGTAGATTCTAAATTTGGAATTCCTTTAGTAGAAGAAATTCTTCATAAAGGAATTATAAAAGTTCAAAAATCATTAAACGTTGAACTAAGAGGGTTTCATTTTCATGTAGGAAGTCAATTATTTGAGAATACTTCCCACATAAAAGCATTAGACATATTAATGAGACTCATAAAAGAAGTAAAAGATACGGTAGGATTTGAAACAAAAGAATTAAATATTGGAGGAGGCTTTGGAATATATTATAAGGAAGGAGATGATCCTAAACCGTTACAATATTTTATAGATCCTATTATGAAGGATCTACAAGATAGGTGTACAGAACTAAATCTTTTCGTTCCACAAGTCATTATAGAACCTGGAAGATGGATTGTAGGAGAAGCAGGGATTACCTTATATACTATAGGTTCTATTAAAAATATTCCAGGGGTTAGAACTTATGTAGGAATTGACGGAGGAATGCCTGATAATCCTAGACCAGCATTATATGATGCACAATATGAAGGAGTAATTGCTAATAAAATGGATCTACCTAAAAGTAAAGTGGTCACTATTGCAGGAAAGTGTTGTGAATCAGGAGACATATTGATATGGGATTTAAAGGTACCTATTTTAGAATCAGGAGATATTTTAGCTGTGAAAAGTACAGGAGCTTATAATTATTCTATGGCAAGCAATTATAACAAGCTTCCAAGACCAGCTGTGGTTATGGTTGGTAAAGGAGAGAACCAATTAATTGTAAAAAGAGAAACATATGATGATTTAATAAGCAGAGATATATAAAAAAATATTAAAAAGGGGGAAAGAAAATGATCAATATCATTTGGTTAGGGTTAGTCGTGATAGGTATTGTGGTAGGCGTGATCAATGGTAATATTGAAGCGGTAACAGAAGCTGCTATTAATTCTGCGAATACAGGAGTGGAGTTATCTTTGGGGATGATTGGAATTATGGCACTTTGGCTTGGAATTATGAAAATAGCAGAGGAAAGTGGATTGATACAACTATTAGCTAGGGGATTAAGACCAATAACCGTTAAATTATTTCCTGATGTACCTCCGGATCATCCTGCAATGGGAGCTATTATTTTAAATATTGCAGCAAACATATTAGGACTTGGAAATGCAGCTACACCATTAGGACTGAAGGCTATGGAGGAACTTCAAAAATTAAATGAAGAAAAAGATACAGCTACAAATGCCATGTGTACATTTTTAGCTATTAATACATCATCTGTTACTTTAATACCTTCTGATACAATGGCTATTTTAGTAGCTGTGGGAGCAACAGGTACCCAAGTTACAGGAATTATTGGACCATCTATTATTGCTACTACTGCCTCTACTATTGTTGCTATTATTGCTACTAGATTACTTCAGAATGCAGGGCCATTTAAAATGAAATCCAATAAAGTGAAAAATATGGATTAGTAAAAAGGGGGAGAAGGTATGTTTATAAACATTCTTAGTGTAATTTCAAAATACGCAGTGCCATTTATGTTGATAACTATTCCTTTATATGGATATTTTAAAAAAGTTAAAGTGTATGAAGCATTTACAGATGGAGCGAAGGAAGGATTTACAACTGCCGTAAGGATTATTCCTTATTTGGTAGCTATGTTAGTTGGAATTGGTATATTTAGAGCATCTGGAGCCATGGATGGTTTAACAAAAATACTTAGTCCAGTGACAAATCTTTTAGGTATTCCTGGAGAAGTACTTCCTATGGCATTTATGAGACCTCTATCTGGAGGAGGAGCACAGGGGATATTAGGAGATCTTCTTAAAACTTACGGACCAGATTCTATGATAGGACATATTGCATCTGTTATGATGGGATCTACAGAAACTACTTTTTATGTGATTGCCGTTTATTTTGGAGCTGTTGCTATTAAAAATACAAGGCACGCTATTCCAGCAGGACTTTTAGCAGACTTAGCAGGGTTTATAACAGCAGTGGTAGTATGTAAAATTTTCTTTGCATAAAAAATGGAGGCCATATTATGAGAGTGATTGACTTGCATTGTGATACCATACTTCGATTAATGGAAGATAAAGAAAGCTTGGAATTAAAAAGAAATCTGTACAGTATAGATATTGAAAAATTAAAAAAAGCAAATTCTATGGCTCAATTTTTTGCATTATATATAGATTTAAAAGGAGAAGGTCCACTAGAAAATGCTCTAGAAATGTTAGATAAATTTTACATAGAGATGAACAAAAATAAAGATAGTATTTGTATTGCAAAAAATTATGAAGAGTTAATGAAAAATGAAAAAGAAGGAAAAATTTCTGCATTTTTAACAATTGAAGAAGGAGGAGCACTAAAGGGAAAAATTCATCATCTGAAAAATTTTTATAGATTAGGAGTTCGTTTGATTACTCTTACATGGAATTATCCTAATGAAATAGGGTACCCAAGTGCAGGAGGAGTATATCAAGACCAATGCCTTACAAAATTTGGAGAAGAAGTAGTTTATGAAATGAATAGATTAGGTATGTTGATAGACGTTTCTCATTTATCAGATGGTGGATTTTATCATGTTTCTAAACTCTCTAAAAAGCCTTTTATTGCATCTCATTCTAATGCTAGATCCATTAAAAATCATACTAGAAATCTAACAGATCATATGATTCAAATTCTAGCAAATAAAGGGGGAGTCATTGGAATTAATTTTGAAAAAGAATTTTTAGGAGAAGGATCTATGAGTAAAGTAGAGGATATGGTTGCTCATATTAAACATATTAAAAATATTGGAGGAATAGATGTTTTATCTATAGGAACAGACTTTGATGGCATTAGTGATGGATTAGAAATTTCTAATATGGGAGAAATTCATAAATTAATACATGGATTGCAGAAAAATAATTTTTCAGAAGAAGAAATTGAAAAAATTTTTTATAAAAATTCTTTAAGGGTGATTCAAGAAGTTTTAGGATAAGGTGTATATGAAATATTGCTTAGTAAGGAGGTTGTAATGTGATCGGAAGAAAAAAAACATTATGTAAAAGTATGTGGATTCTATTTTTAATTGTAACGCTGATTTTTCCTACCTTGACTTATGCAGATAGCAATACGGATGCAAATATCTCTCGAGAGTTTTCTGAAAATATAAAACAAATTTTAAATTCTGAAATATATAATGGAGCTATAGGAAGTATTGTAATACGATCAGCTGAAACTGGAGAAATCATTTTTTCTTATAATGAAGATATTCGACTTAATCCAGCATCAAATTTAAAATTAATTACGGGTGCAGCTGCTTTAGATACATTAGGAAAAGACTATAGATGGAGTACACAGCTGTATACAGATGGTATTCAAATTGACAGTACTTTAAAAGGAAATTTGTATCTAAAAGGTACAGGCGATCCTACTATGTTAAAAAAAGATTATGAATTTCTTGTGAATGAATTAGTAAGTAAGGGAATGAAAGAAATTGAAGGGAACTTGATCTTAGATGATACTTACTTTGATCATGTAAGGTTAAGTAATGATATGGAATGGGGAGATGAACCATATGATTATGGGGCTCAGATATCAGCTTTAACGATTTCACCAGATGAAGATTATAATGCAGGAACAGTTTTAGTAACTGTAAAGGCAGGAGATCAAATAGGTAGCTCAGTTAAGGCAGAAATCACGCCTAAAAATGACTATGTAACTATTGAAAATAAAGGAATCACTACAAAGAATGGAGAGCCTAATATTTCTGTGGAAAGAGAACATGGTACGAATAAAATTGTTATTACAGGAAGTATGCCTTTTCAAAAAAATATAGAAGAAAAAAATTATGTAAGTGTTTGGGAGCCTACTCAATTGGTAGGATGTATATTTTCTAATATTTTAAAAGAAAAGGGTATGAAGATAAATGGTAATGTATTGTATGAAAAAACTCCTAATCATGCAACTTTACTTGTACAAAAAAAATCTATGCCTTTATCAGAGTTAATGATTCCATTTGAGAAGTTAAGTAATAATGGTCATGCAGAAATTTTAGTAAAAACTATGGGGAAAATAAAATGTAATGAAGGAAGTTGGGATCATGGACTTAAAATTGTAAACGAGTATCTAAAAAAAAATAGGGATCAATATATCGACTATTTGCATTAAAGATGGTTCTGGACTCTCCAGACATGATTTGATTTCTACCAAAGAAATTTCTAAATTGTTATATGAGGTTCAAAATGAAGAATGGTTTGAAGAATTATTTCAATCTCTTCCTATCGCTGGAGTAGAAGAAAGAATGGTAGGTGGAACTCTTAGAAATAGAATGAAAAATACAAAAGCTTCTGGGAAAATTCATGCAAAGACGGGTTCGATGACTTCTGTTTCTGCTATTTCTGGATATGTTACAGAGGATGGAAAGAATAAATGGATTTTTTCAATTATTTCTAATAATTTTTTATCATCAGAGGATAAAAAATCTATGAAAGATATAGAGGATGAGATCATTATATCTTTATTAGAATTAAAGTAATATAGATACATATTTTATAAAGTTAAGAATGGAAGCTTAGAAAATTCTTAACTTTTTTTCATAATGAATAAAAAGAATAGGAATATATTGACTTACATGAAAAACTAATATTAAAATGAATAAAAGATCTATTCAAAAAAATAGTAAAGGAGGGCAATAAAATGGAGAATACACAAAAGCAGAGCTTATGGGAGGCTTATAGATTTCCTATTATTTTAATAGGCGCAATTATTTTAGGAAGTGTTTTAGGAATTGTTATGGGAGAAAAAGCAAATGTATTTAAACCATTAGGAGATATTTTTCTCAATGGTATGTTTACAATTGTGGTTCCATTAGTTTTTGTTACAATTAGTAGTGCTGTAGCGAATATGGCAAATATGAAAAGGTTAGGAAAAATATTGGGAAATTTATTTTTAGTATTTGCAATTACTGGACTGATTGCAGCATTTATTATGATTGTAGTTGTCAATGTATTTCCTCCAGCTCAAGGGGTACAATTAAAAATGGAGGCTGCACAAACCATTGAACCCTTTAAAACAGCAGATCAAATTGTAGCAGCCGTAACAGTACAAGACTTTCCAGATTTGATTTCTAGAAAGAATATGTTACCTTTGATTGTTTTTTCTATATTCTTTGGTATTTGTGTAAGCTTAGTAGGAGAAAAAGGAAAAGTTATTGCCAATGGACTCAATGTTTTATCTGAAGTATTTTTAAAAATGGTTTCAATCCTTATGTATTATGCACCTATTGGACTTGGAGCTTATTTTGCTTCTTTGATTGGTACCTTTGGACCAGAGCTATTAGGCTCTTATGCAAGAGCTATGGCTATTTATTATCCTATTTGTATTTTATATTTTTTTATTGCATTTACCGTATATGCTTATATTGCAGCAGGAAAGGAAGGAATTGGAACTTATTTTAGAGCTATTGTTTCTCCTGCAGTAACTTCTTTAGCTACTCAAAGTAGTATTGCAACTCTACCTGTAAATTTAGAGGCTTGTAAAAAAATAGGTGTGCCTAAAGATATTCGGGATATTGTACTACCTATGGGAGCCACTATGCATATGGACGGTACTTGTTTAAGTTCTATATTAAAAATTTCTTTTATGTTTGGAATTTTTGATATACCTTTTACAGGAATGGGAACTTATTTAAGTGCACTTTTATTATCTGTTTTAGGTGGAGTAGTTATGTCTGGTGTTCCTGGAGGAGGACTGATTGGAGAAATGTTAATTGTAAATATGTATGGTTTTCCTCCAGAAGCATTTCCTATTATTGCAACCATTGGATATTTAGTGGATCCTCCAGCTACTATGGTAAATGCTACAGGAGATACATTAGCAGCTATGCTTGTAACAAGAATGGTAGAGGGTAAAGATTGGATGCATAAAAAATTAACAGAAAAAGAAGATCGTTTATCTTAATATATAATAAAAAAATCCCCCTATTCATATAATAGAGTATATGAATGGGGGGATTTTATGAAAATATATAATTTTAGACCTTTTAAAAGGTTAAGTGATGAAGAATTGATACATAAGATGCATGATACTTTTGATCATTTAAAGGCAGATGATAGATATTATAAGGAAAAATTTACATTATGTGATCAATTAATAAGAGAAGCCAAAACAAGGAATATTTCTTGTTCTAAAGAAATGTTATACAAAAACTGTCTAAACAAATAAAGATTCTTTATCTAAAGAATCTTTATTTGTTTAGAAATGATCATTATTTTTTTATTTATGCAATTTGCTCCTTAAGAGCAAGAAGTGCTTTAGAAAATTGATCTGGACAAGATGTATTTTTATTTCCACAGCGAATACCACTAAGTTTTTTGATGGCTTCATCTATATCCATTCCTTGTACTAATCGACTAATGCCTTGCAAATTTCCGGAACATCCTCCTAAAAATTGTACATCTTTTATTTTATTGCTTTCTACTGAAAAATAAATTTCCTTTGCACAGACTCCTGTTGTTTGATAAGAATACATGACTAAACCTCCTATATATAATCTATAGAAGATAGTAATACATAAATCGTAAAAGGTCAATAGAAATCGTTCACAAGAAAAATTTCTATGCATAAGATGATATAAAGTAATGAAATCTTCAAAGAGGTGGATTTTAGGGGTGAAGGGATGGAGAGAAAATTAGAAAATACTGTTTTTGTTTTGAACATGGGAGAAGATACCATTTCAGTACTAGATTTATTCAGTAAAGCTCTATTATATAAAATTAGGTTGTATGAAGGCTTTTTCTATAAAGGAAAACAGCCTGTTTTTGGACCTCATGATGCGGATATAGATTATAATAGGAAATATCTTTATATAACCAATTCACATCATGGAAGCATTAGTATTGTGGATTTAATTCAGAATAAACTTGTAGATCAAGTATATGTAGGAAGTTGTCCAAGTCATATAGCCATATGTAAAAAAAATAAAATGATTTATGTATCCAATACAGACTCTAATTCTATTTCTGCTATTCATCTTGAAAAAAATAGTTTGATTACTCAAATTCCTGTAGGAACTATGCCTCATGATGTGAAGTTAAGTCATGATCAAAGAAAATTATATGTGACCAATGTAGATTCAAATACTATAACTATGATTGATACCATGAATAATGATGTAGAAAAAACCATATCTGTACATGAAAATCCTTATCATATTACTCTAAATAAAGACGGTAATCTTATATTTGTTGTAAGCACAAGCTTTTTAGCAATGGATCAAGGGAAAATTACTATTTTAGATAGTAAAGATATGAAAGTATTAGATGAAATACCAGTAGGAAAGATGCCTATTGAAGCTATCGTTGGAAAGGATGAGAATCTTTTATACATTACAGATGCAGAACTAGATGTAGTACATGTCTTAAATATTAAAACTCATAAAATTATAGATGAAATTCATGTAGGAAGAATGCCATCTAGTATAAAAAAAGATGAAAGAAATAAATTTTTATTTGTAGGGAATATACAAGATAATACTTTATCTATTATAGAAATAAAAACTTTAAAAGTTATAAAAAATATTTTGGTAGGAGTAGAACCTAGTGGTATTTTATGCACATAACCCCCTCGTTTAAATAAAATAACGTAGGGGGTTATGATTTGATCAAAAGACCAATAATGTCTCCATAAATATTGGGTGCTTCTTTTTTCCACTTTTCACAGATTTGCTTAGCGTGTTTATTAGAAACTACATTAAGCTTTAAATCAATGAGCATAATATTATTTTCGATGACTTTTAAATCCACTATATACTCATTTTCTCCATTCTTAGAATAATCTGCCATAACCTGCATTTCTTTTAGCAAAATCTGTTTCTTTTGTTCTATAGATTGATCTAATTGTTCAATTAAATCATTAGACAATCTATTTTTAAAATATTGTAAAGTCCGTCTTCCTTTTTCTGTTAAAACATAAAAAAAGTTATCTGAGTTTTTGCTGTATTCAAGCATTCCAGTATTGACTAATTCTCCTAAAAATTGTTGAAGTAAAAAGTAATTCATATAATCTTTTTCCATGACAAATTGTGTAATTTGTCCATTGGTTAAAGCCATGGAGAATTTATCAAATATGTACAATAAAATTAATTTGTGTTCTGCTAATTGTTTTGTGTTGTCATAAAACATATTCTCACCTACTTTATGAAAACATGGACTTTTCTATAATAATTATAGCATATTCTAAAGAAAATGGGAAAAATAAAAGGAGAAATGCTTAAGCACTTCTCCTTTTATTTTATTTATTTTCCAGCCATACTTCTTTCAGCAGCTTCTACAAGGCGTTTTGTCATGTATCCACCTACATAGCCGTTTTGTCTTGAAGTTAAAGTTCCCTTATCAATATTTTCATAATTAGCAAGTCCAAGTTCACTTGCAATCTCAGCTTTCATTTGATTTAATGCCATTCTTGCTTCTGGAACTACAGCTTTATTTCTGTTTGCCATTTGTATTCCCTCCCAAACGGTTGTTTTAATAGTTTTTTTAAAAAACATCTTATTAAGATGTTGTACTATTAATTTAACCAATTTTATAAAATATATGTTAGTATATTTTGTAATCATCTATAATTCATAGAGTAAATGGAAATAATAATATGCTTTTGAAAAAAATTCATTTGTATCAATAAAATATAAATCGTACAATGAAAGAAACAAAGGAGGAATTTCATGAATCAAACAGAAATATTAAGAGAAAAAATAAAAGAATGGGGAGCATCTAAAGTAGGGTTTGGATTCTTAGAAGATGTATTACCTAATGATTTAAAACATTTAAAAACAGGAATTTCTATTGGGATTCGATTGTCAGATGAAATTATTAGTCAAATCAAAGATGAACCTACTCACACATATTTTCATCACTATAGGACTGTCAATGCTTTTATAGATCAATTGACTTTAAAAATTTCTATGCACCTACAAAGTTTAGGATATTTAGCTATGGCAATACCAGCTTCTCAAAGTGTAAATATAGATGGAAAAGAATATAGTGGAATTTTTCAACACAGAACCGCAGCTACAAGAGCAGGTATTGGATGGATCGGCAAAAATGCTTGTTTGGTAACAGAAGAATTTGGCCCAAGGGTGAGACTTGGAACAGTCCTTACAAATATGGAATTAAATTATGATGATCCTATTACAAAGTCTCAGTGTGGAGCATGTACTAAATGCGTAAGAGCATGTCCGACATTGGCACTAAGAGGAGAACTATGGCATCCCAATATAGAAAGAAAGGAATTAATAGATGTAAGAGCATGTAGTACTCATATGCATAACCATTATCAGCACATAGGAAGAGGAGTAGTTTGTGGTATATGTATAAAGGTTTGTGAAAAAGGAAGCCATATTTTAAAAAGATAGGGTAGGAACCCTACCCTATGTGAGCTTTCTGTTCATTTTTACTTTTACATCTTTTCGAGTTCCATGTTGATGAGAACTTTCAAGCTGTGCTTTTTGAGATTTGGCTTCTCGTAAGAAATGTCTTTCTTCTGTTTTAAATGTTCTTCGTCCTAATTCTACACGATCACCTTTAATATTAGTGTATTGACTTCTAATAGTAGACAAAGAAAATCCTCCTTAAGAAGAAATTTTGAATGAATGAACATTCAAAATTAGTTTTTGTAATATTATAAAAAATATGAATGCCAGTATTTTTAAAAAATGCAAATTAAAACTTTTCAAGGAAATTATTTAATAAATTTATAATAAAAGCTAGTTATTCACAGTATATATTTTAGAAAAATAGGAGGCAGAGTTCATGAAATTACAAGAAAAACTGATTCTGATTATGGTAGGGGCATTTCTTTTATTAGGAGTGAGTACTACTACAATGGCAAAATATTTTATTACACAACTAGCAACAGAAGAAATAGAAAGAAAATTAGATGGGGATTTACATATGGGTTATGAGCTTTTAGAACAAAAATACCCAGGAGATTGGAAGATTGAGAATGAAAAAATATATAAAGGACAAATCTGTTTAGGAGATGGAAAAGAAGAAAATGGAAACTATGAATTAGTAGATACAATTCTAAAACAGACAGGTTCTGCTGCTACTATATTTATGAAAGCAGAAAATATATCCTTAGAAGAAACAAACGGATATAGAGAGGCTCCTTATGTGAGGGTTTCTACAAATGTACAAAATGCAAATGGAGCTCGTGCTGTAGGAACTAAAATATCTAAGGAAGTTGCAGATAAAGTAGAAGAGGGACAAGACTTTATAGGTCAAGCAAATGTGGCAGGTAAGTTATATCATACAAAATATACGCCTATTTACAATAAACAGGGGAAAGTGATTGGAATTTGGTTTGTAGGAGTACCAACAGATCATATTCAAGAAACAGTGAAAGCGGTGATATTCAAGTTTGTCGTAGTGATTATGATCATTATGATGATCACGATTGCTATATCAGTACTTTTTATCAAAAAGATTACAGGAAGAATCAAAAAAATTGTACAGACCATAGAAGAAATGAAAAATCAAAATTTAACGGTTACATGTAATGTAAATTCAAAAGATGAAACAGGAGATATTTCAAAGAATTTAAATTATTTGATAGATACTTTAAATGATCTTTTAGGGAAAATAAGTAATTCTTCAGAAATCGTAGCATCTACATCTAACTTTTTATCACAAACAACAGAACAAACTACTATTGCTATTCATGAAGTAGCAAAAGGAGTTGAAAATATTGCCCAAGGAGCATCTACTCAAGCAAAGGAAATGGAAGAAGGAGTTAAAAAAGCAAATGATTTGGCAGATAAAATTGAGAATGTGATTACATTAGCAGGTCAAATGTATAATATTTCTTTTCAAACAGATCAAAAAAGTAATCAAGGATTAAATATGGTAGAGTTATTAACTCAAAAATCACAAAAGACCACTCAAGCTACTACGAATGTTCATCAAAATATATTAGAAGTAGATGAACAAGCTCAAAAAATTGGTATGATTATAGAAACTATAGGGCAAATTGCTCAACAAACAAATCTTCTTGCTTTAAATGCTTCTATAGAAGCTGCAAGGGCAGGTGAAAGTGGAAAAGGGTTTGTGGTAGTAGCAGAGGAAATTAGAAAATTAGCAGAAGGATCTAGAGATGCTGTAGATCAAATTCAAAATTTAATACAAGGAGTACAAAATCAATCGAATGTATCCGTACAACTTATGAATGAAACACAAAATATTGTGAAGGAAAATGAATATACAGTAAAAGAAGCAAAAAAACTATTTGTGGATATTATTGAAGCTGTAAGCGAATTATCAGAAAAAATATCTCAAGTAGAAGAATATACTAAAGATATGGAAAAAAGTAAAAATGAAATTGTAAGTATGACGCAAAGTTTATCTTCCATATCTATAGAAACATCAGCTGCAACAGAGGAAGTTTCAGCATCTACACAGGAACAACTTGCAGCTATAGAGGAAGTTGCTTCTGCAAGTCAGGATCTTTCTAAAATGGCGGAAGAATTGAAACAGAGCATTCAACAATTTTTATTACAATAAATTATGGAATGATTTTTTTTGAAAAATCTACCATTTTATTGATAAATGGAAGGAAAATACACAAACTAATAAAGTTAAATAAAGTATGTGCATTGGCAATTTGTTTTATAGGATCTATAGGAGTTATAGAATAAATAAAATGAGAAAAAGTGTGACAAAAAGGATAAAATAGAATACTTCCTCCTATATTAAATAAAAGGTGAATCATAGCAGCTCGTTTTCCATTTTTATCAGTAATCATACTTGAAAAAAGAGTAGTGCTACAAGTTCCTATATTTTGACCTAGGATAATTGGAAAAGCTTGAAAAATTCCAATGGAATGATTGGCTGCAAGACCTTGTAAAATAGCAATGCCTGTTGAACTACTTTGTATAATAGTGGTAGTGATGGCACCAATGAAAATTCCTTTCATTTTTTGATTTTCTATAGAAAGAATCAGATTTTGAAATTCCATAATGTTATTTAAGGGTTTTAAAAAAATAACCATCATTTGAATTCCCATAAAAAGAAAAGAAAATCCTATGAAAAATTTACCTATGTTTTTGGTGAAAGAACTAAAATTGAGATAAAAAAGTAGAACTCCTACCATAAGAATATGGGGAATCCAAAAGAAGAAGTTAAAACTAAGCAACTGCCCTGTAAAAGTTGTGCCAATATTTGCACCCATCATGACAGAAGCTGCTTGATATAGATTCATCACTCTAGAATTTACTAAACTTACTACAAGTACAGAAGTTGTGCTACTGCTTTGGAGTACGGCAGTAACTAAGATTCCTACTAAAATACCTAATAATGGATTTTTAGTAAGGGAAGCAATGATTTTTTTTAAGTGATTGTGAGATAAGCTTTGCATAGAAGTAGTAATCATCATCATACCTATAAAAAAAATAATAATCCCTAAGATAGTTCCTATAAGAATAGAAAGCACATTGATTCTCTCCTTTTGATGTACTTCGTTTTATTATTTTATATTTATATGGATCTAACAGAATATATGACTAAAAAGTTTTTAGCATATTAGGATCATTTTAGAATATATTTAATAGTATCATTACATGGTGTGATAAGGGGGGAAAAAGATGAGAATATGGATTATTCATAAAAAAATTGTTTTGGGTGTAATCATGATTATCCTGCTGCTTGTGATGTCATTTCTATATCTTGGGGATTTTGGAAATGCAATTGTAGGTGTTATGAATAAGGACAAAGTTCTTCCTATATATTGTGTAGATACTTCACAAAAAAAATTAGCTATAAGTTTTGATGCAGCTTGGGGAGATCAATATACAGAAGGAATCTTAGATATTTTAGATCAATACAATGTAAAAGCTACTTTTTTCTTAGTTGGATTTTGGGTAGATAAATATCCTGATCAAGTAAAAAAAATTTATGATAGAGGTCATGAGATAGGAAATCATTCTAGTACCCATCCTCATATGTCCAAATTATCTGCACAACAAATTGAAAAAGAATTAAATGAAACAGGAGAAAAGATTGAAAAAATTACAGGAAAAAATCTAAATTTATTTAGACCTCCCTTTGGAGATTATAACAATCTTTTGATTGAAACAGCTAAAAAAAATGGTTATTATACCATTCAATGGGATGTAGACTCTCTAGATTGGAAAGAACTAGGAGATCAACCAGTAGTAGATCGAGTAACTCGAAATGTAAAGAAGGGTTCTATTGTACTATTTCACAATAATGCAAAATATATATTGAAATATCTTCCTTCAGTAATCCAAAAATTACAAAAAGAAGGATATGAAATTGTTCCTATATCAGAGCTCATTTTAAAAGAAGACTATTATGTTGATCATACAGGAATGCAGAAAAAGAATGGAAAAGAATAAGTTCTCATTTTTAAGTGAGAACTTATTCTTTTGTTTTGAAATACATATTCCTATAAGGATGAGGAAAAATATAAGAATATAAGATTTTTAAAAAGGAGATGAATCCGTGTATATTCAAAATGGAAGTTCAATGAAGATTATTGGAATTGCTGGAGGAAGTGGAAAAACAATAATGGCACAATGGATGGCTTATTTATTTGAAAAGCATGGATTAAAGATAGCAAATATTTCTTCAAAAGGTACATATATAGACAATGAAATAATAAATAAAAAAAACAATGTATTAGATGAAATGATCAAAAGAAAAGTAGATGTTTTGATCATAGAGATCAATCATAATAGTTTATCTGAGTTGTGCGAGAATTTCTACTTAGATACCATAATTTATACCTATATGAATAAAAATTATACACAAGAGGAGTTAGCTGTATATAAAAAAATACTAAATAGATTAAATGAAAATAGTATCATTATATGGAATGCAGATGATCTCAAAAATATAAATATTTTAGAGCATGCAAAAAATAAGATGATCATTACTTATGGCTTTTGCTCCAAAGCAACTATTACTGCTTCTAGTATAGATGAAGCTTCATTTGTAAAATTTTATTGTTGTATTCAAAGAGGGTTTACCACCCATGATCATATGGAAATATATCCTATGGAATTTCCTGTTGAAGTCAGAAGAGTAGATAGAAATCATATATATTCTATATTAGGAGCAATCACAGGGGTATTAATGTATGGAATACTTCCAGAATATATATGTAAATATCTAAATCTAGTAAAAGAGAAAAATTAATTTCTCTTTTTTTATTTCTCATTCATAATCTCGTCCGCTGATGAATAAATATAGTGTTAGATTCATCCAAAAAGTACACAAGAATGAAGGAAGGAGTGTGAGAGTTACATGTCTGATAAGGTAATTGATACGAACAAGGTAACAATTATAGGAGAGATACATAGTCCTTTGACATTTAGCCATGAAATGTATGGAGAAGGATTCTATATTTTTAAGATGAGGGTTCCAAGGTTAAGTGATCATAATGATGTACTTCCTGTTACCATCTCAGAGCGTATTATTATGGATGAAAATTTACATATGGGAAAAATTGTAAATGTAGAAGGGCAATTAAGATCGTACAATAAATATGCAGATGGAAAAAACAAATTGATTTTGACTATTTTTGCAAGAGAAATAGAACTATATGATGAAAATGATGAGATAAAAAACCCAAATCAAATTTATTTAGATGGCTATATTTGTAAAGATCCTGTGTATCGGTCTACACCTTTTGGAAGAGAAATTACTGATTTATTAATTGCAGTGAATAGGCCTTATAACAAATCCGATTATATCCCTTGTATTGCATGGGGAAGAAATGCAAGATTCTCAGAAAAATTAAAAGTTGGAGACCATTTGAAGATTTGGGGAAGGATTCAAAGTAGACAGTATCAAAAGAAATTAGGAGAAGAGCAAGTTATTACAAAAATGGCCTACGAAGTTTCCATATCTAAAATGGAAGTAAGTCAAGAAGAAAATAATCAAGAAGAGAATAATCAAGCAGAAAAGTAAAAACACACTGATTCAGTGTGTTTTTGTTTTCAAAAATTTTGATAAAAAAATATAAATGAATTATAATAATGTAAAAATCAAATGTAGGAGGGATAAATATGAATTATTGGATTGTTGGAGGAATCATATTTTTTATTATACTTGTAAGTATACAGTATTCTCTCAATAAAATGATTGTACTATTAAAAGAAATAAGAGATATATTATATAGATTAGATACAAAGGATAGAATAAAGGAGTAAAGTGATAAAAAACTCTTTGCAAAATTATGGATTTGTGTTTATAATAGATTTGTATCTTTTAATATTTTAGCAAAATGGAAAGAATAAGAAGGGGATTATATGATTACTACAGTTACCTTGAATCCAGCTATAGATCGAGCTTATGTGATTCATGACTTTAAACCAAATCAAAAATATCATCTACATAGGAATGATGTAAAAATTACTGCTGGTGGAAAAGGATTGAATGTGGCACGAGTAGCTTCTATACTAGGAGAAAAAGTTAATGCCACAGGGTTTTTAGGAGGATATTCTGGGAGATTTATACAAGAAGAATTGGACAAGCTAAGGATTTATACTTCTTTTGTTCCAATCAATGAATCATCTAGAATATTTACTGCTATTTTAGATCCTGCAAATAATACAGAAACCATTTTGGCAGAGAAAGGACCTGTAGTAACAAAAAAAGAATTAAATGCTTTTGTAAAAGAATTTGTCAAGATATTAAAATATAGTGAAATTATAGTAGCAGCAGGTACTGTTCCTAAAGGACTACCAAAAACTATTTATGGAGATATGGTAAAAATTGCAAAAGATAATAACGTAAAAATGATTATTGATGCTAGTGGAAGCTATTTAGAAGAAGCAATTAAAGCCAAGCCTTTTATGATTAAACCCAACCTTGAGGAACTAGAAGAATTGGTAGGATACAAATTAGATGATGAACATAAAATCATCTTTGAATGCAAGCATATTTGTAAGCAAGGAATTGAGGTAGTGGGGATTTCATTAGGAGAAAAAGGAGCAATTTTTACTACAAAAGAAGGGGTCTACAAAATATTTGCTCCAAAGGTTACTCCTATTAATGCTGTAGGCTGTGGAGACGCTTTTGTAGCAGGATTTGCTGTTGCCTTATATAAAAAGAAGACTTTAGAAGAAGCCTTTAAATTAGCAGTGGCTACCGGTACGGCTAATGCTATAGACAAAGGAATAGGATATGTGAATATAGATCATGTAAAAAAATTTTATGAGGAAATAGAAATGTGGAGGTTGGAATGATATTCCAACTTTTTTATCATACTAGGAATAAAAAGGATGGTTCATATGAATTTGATTCATATTGTAGAAAGTGTTCAAAAGATTGCACAGGCCATTGCTAGTGTTATAAAAGTAGATGTAACCATCGTAGATCATAAACGAAATAGAATTGCTGCAACTGGACGATATAAAAATATGGTAGGACAAAAGGTCAATGCACATTCAGTTTTTGATTTTGCTTTACATAATGGAGAAAGTTTTATTATTGAAAATCCAAGAAATCATATAGCTTGTTTAAAATGCGAAAAAATAAAAAGCTGTAAAGAGTTTGCAGAAGTATGTTGTCCTATTAAAATAGGAGAAAAAATTATAGGAGTCATAGGGCTTATTGCTTTTGAAGAAAAACAAAAGAAAGCGATTTTAGAAAACCCTACAAATCTTATAGAGTTTCTCTATCACATGGCAGATTTAATTGCAACAAAACCCTTAGAACAACAAAAAACAGAGAAAATGAAAAGAATGGCAAAAGAAATAGAGACTGTACTTCATTCAGTAGATCGAGGCATTATTGCAGTGAATGAAGAAGGAATGATTATACATTATAACAAAAAAGCAGAAGAATTATTTTGTATAGATAGAAAAAATGTTTATATTCATCAATTGTTAGATATAGATGTAGATGATGAGATTATTAAAAATATTTCTATTAAAAATAGATCTTTTCATTACAAAAACGGAGAGTACCACTGTAGAGGTGTGTTTGATGCAAATCCTATTATGATGGAAGATGAAAGTATTGGTGTAGTTTTTATATTTAGTAATATTTCAGAAATATTAAATGTAGTCAATGATATTACTACAGGGACAATGATTACTACCTTTGAAAATATTATTGGAAATAGTCCTTGTTTAGAGAGTGTGAAAATACAAGGGAGAAAAGCTTCTCAAAGTACATCTACAGTCTTAATACAAGGAGAAAGTGGTACAGGAAAAGAATTATTTGCTAGAGCCATTCATTTTCATAGCAAAAGAGCAAATGGACCATTTATTCCTATTAATTGTGCAGCTATTCCAGAACAATTATTAGAAAGTGAATTATTTGGTTATGAAGAAGGGGCCTTTACAGGGTCTAGGAAAGGTGGAAAAGCTGGAAAATTTGAATTGGCTCATAAAGGGACCATTTTTTTAGATGAAATAGGAGATATGGCCATTCATTTACAGACAAAGCTTTTACGAGTATTACAAGAGTATGTCATTGAAAAAGTAGGAGGAAAAGAATTGATTCCGATTGACGTACGAGTGATTGCAGCTACCAATAAAGATTTAGAGAAAAAAGTGTCAGAGGGAGAATTTAGAGAAGATTTATTTTATAGACTCAATGTAATTCCTATTATGATTCCTCCTTTAAGAGAGAGAAAAGAAGATATTTCTATTTTAGTAGATTATTTTATTAAAAAGTGTAATAAAAAACTTGATAAAAATATTGAAAAGATTAATGAAAAAGTATTTGAAAAATTTTTATCTTATCAATGGCCTGGAAATGTGCGAGAATTGGAAAATACTATTGAGTATGGAGTAAATATGTGTAGTAACAAAATTGTTGCAGAAATAGATCTTCCTTATCGTCTAAAAAGTCAAAATCATGTATTTGAAAAGGTAGAGGATAGAATCATTCCTATTGAAGAATTGGAAAGAAAAGAAATACAAAAAGCTTTGAAGTATTTTGGCAAAGATAAGCAATCTATTACAAAGGCGGCTAAAGCATTGGGGATGAGTCGTGCAACTTTATATAGGAAATTAAAATTATATGAAATAGAAAAGTCTCAAAGTGAGAAATGATTCTCATTTTGAGACTTTTCTATTTCATATATGTCTTAAAATGAGAAAATTATATAAAAAAACCTCTTTTTTATTGGTATGATTATTGCCTTATAAATATATAAAGAATAAAAAGAGAGGATGATTCGTATGGAATTACAAAAATTGATTATAGAAACTTTAAGAAAAGAAGTTATACCTGCTGTTGGATGTACAGAGCCTGTTGCAGTAGCATTAGCTTGTGCAAAAGCTAAAGAAATGACTCATGAAGCAATAGAAAAAGTCAATATTTTAGTCAGTCCTAATATTTATAAAAATGGATTAGGAGTAGGAATTCCTAATACAAATGAAGTAGGGTTATATATAGCAGCAGCTCTAGGAATTGTAGGAGGAAAAAGTGAGAAAAAATTAGAAGTTTTACAGGATATTACGCCTGTACATGTAAAAAAAGGAAAAGAACTCATCCATAGTGAAAAAATTTCCATAGGGATCAAAGATACAAAGGAAAAAATTTATATTGAAGTAATAGTAAAAACGAAAAAAGATAAGATAAAAGTTATGATAGAAGGAAAACATGATCTTTTTGTATATATCAGTCAAAATGAAAAAATACTGTTAGATGAAAGAAAAGGTCATAAAAAAAATAAGGATGAAGATATTTCTTTGTATGATTTGAAAATTGTAGATCTTATTGAAGAAATAGAAAAAATATCTTATGATAACCTAGCTTTTTTATTAGAAGGACTTTATATGAATGAAAAAGTAGCTTTAGAAGGATTAAAAAAGAAAGTAGGAATGGGTGTAGGGATGAGTTTGTATGAAAATATACAAAAGGGAATTTTATCTGATGATTTAATGAACCAAGCTATGATGCTCACGGCCGCTGCCTCAGATGTAAGAATGTCAGGAGAGAATATATCTGTAATGAGTAGTAATGGAAGTGGAAATAATGGACTTACAGCGATATTACCTATTGTGGCTTATAAAAATAAATTTTCTGTAAAAGAAGAGGATTTAACAAAAGCATTGGCTATTAGTCATATGATCAATAGTTATATTAAATTTTATATAGGAAGGCTTTCTGCATTGTGTGGTTGCGGAGTTGCAGCGGCAACGGGAGCTAGCGTAGCTATTGTATGGCTTATGGGAGGAAATAAGAAACAAATAAATGGTGCGATTCAAAATATGCTAGGAAATATAAGTGGGATGATTTGTGATGGAGCCAAAGTAGGCTGTGCTCTTAAACTATCTACAGCAGCTTCTACAGCTATACAATCGGCTTTATTAGCTTTAAATGAACATGTGATTCCTCATCAAAATGGAATTATAGGAGAGAGTGCTGAAGATACCATTAGAAATTTAGGAAAACTTTCTATAGAGGGAATGGAAAATATGGATCAAGTTATTTTACAGGTGATGAAAAGTATGGAATCTATAGCATAATGAATAGAATTGACAAAGGATAGGTTATGGATTAGAATATTTAATAATGTATAAAGGAGATACTATAATTGGAGGGAAACAAATAATGGATATAGAAAAGAAAAAAAAGGAAATACTATTTTCTAGAGAAGATCTTCAAAAAAGAATAGAAGAACTAGGACGACAAATTAAAAAAGACTATGAAGGAAAAAAAATATTAGCTGTATCTCTTTTAAAAGGAAGTTTTATATTTGCAGCAGACTTAGTTAGAGAGATTGATGCACCTGTTCGTATAGAGTTTATGGCTACATCCAGTTATGGTCATGGAGAGGAATCTTGTGGAAAGGTAAATATATTATATGACTTACCAGTAGACTTAGAAGGGTATGATGTTTTGGTTGTAGACGATATTGCAGATACAGGACTTACTATGAAATTTGTTTTAGAACATTTAAATAAGAAAAATCCAGCTAGTATCAAATGCTGTGTATTATTAGATAAACCTTCAAGAAGAAAAACAGAGCTAGAAGCAGATTATGTTGGCTTTACCATTCCTGATAAATTTATTGTAGGGTATGGACTTAATTACGGCGATTATTATAGAAATGTTCCTTATGTTTTTGCTTTTGTAGATTAGTAAAGTCAGTAGCCTTTTGTGCTATTGGCTTTTTTACTCTTTAGGAAATTATATAAATGAATAAATTGTGGATAATTTTAGAAAGTTAGATTTTCATCAAATTTTAAGCAACGAAAATTCTAAATGAAATGAAAGAATTTTGTTGGCGATATGAGCAGTGACCATAGGAACATGCGAATTTTTTAATAGGCATGGATATTGCATTATAAATCATAAAAAAAAGGAGGGGTTGTATGGAGTTTATCAAGATGCATGGAGCAGGAAATGACTTTATATTGTTTGATGGCACAAAGGAAAAAATAATAGATTATGAACGACTTGCAAAAGATGTATGTGAAAGGCACTTTGGAATTGGAGCAGATGGAATTATGGTAGCCGAAAATAGTGAAGATTATGACATTAAGATGGTCTATTATAATTCTGATGGTTCATTAGGTGAAATGTGTGGAAATGGCATTCGATGTTTTTCAAAGTTTGTATATGAAAAAGGTTTGATAAAGAAAAATGAAATAGAAGTAGAAACTTTAGCAGGAGTAAAGAAGGTATGGCTAGAAGTAAAAAATCATGAGGTACAATGGGTAAAGGTAAATATGGGAAAAGCTATTTTTTCTCCAAAAGATATTCCTATATTATGTGATGGAGAAAATGCTTTAGAAAAAAGTTTACATATAGATGATAAAACTATTATATTTTCTACTGTCCTTGTTGGAGTTCCTCATACCATCATATTTGTGGAGGATATAAAGAAAATAGATATTAATAGATTAGGAGAAAAAATAGAAAAACATTCTATTTTTCCTAAAAAAACCAATGTTAATTTTGTTGAGGTGAAAGATAAGGATTTTATTCATGTATATACTTGGGAAAGAGGAGCAGGAAGAACACTAGCATGTGGAACAGGATGCTGTTCAAGTGTAGTAGTAGGTCATGCTTTAGGGAAATTGAATAAAAAAGTAAAGGTACAAGCAGAAGGAGGTTTGATAGAAGTTGAATTAAATGATAACCTTGATATTTTTATGAAGGGAGAAGCTCAAAAAATTTGTACAGGAAATTTTGAAAAATGAAAAAGGGGGATGTAAGATGAAATTACCAGATCGTATTGTACTTGCAAATTTACCTACTAAAATTGAAAAGTTAGAAAGACTTTCTAAAAGATTAAAAGGACCACAGATATATATCAAAAGAGATGATCAAACAGGTTCCGAAGTATCAGGGAATAAAGTAAGAAAATTAGAATTTGCTGTAAAAGAAGCACTGAGTGAAGGCTGTGATTATTTAATTACTTGTGGAGGAATTCAATCTAATCATGCGAGAGCTACTGCAGCAGTTGCTGCAAGGCTTGGGATTTCTTCTTATTTAGTTTTAAGAGGAAGTAAAGATACTCCTATAGATGGAAATCATTTTATAGATGAATTATTAGGTGCAAAGATTAAAATGATTACTCCCAAAGAGTATAAAGAGCATAGAATGGAGATTATGGAAGATATAAAAAAAGAATTAGATGCAAAAGGGCATAAAGCTTATATATTGCCAGAAGGAGCTTCTAATGGAATTGGTACTTTTGGATACTTCTATGCTTTAGAAGAAATTATGGAGCAAGAAAAACAAATGGATATTCATTTTGACGCTATTGTGGTAGCAGTAGGCTCAGGGGGAACTTACGGAGGATTATTTTATGCTAATGAAGTATATAAAAATAAAGCTAAAATATATGGTGTAAATGTTTGTGATGATGAAGAATATTTTAAATGTGCAATTGAAAGGATTTTACATGAAAGCTTTACATATACAAATGCTCCAATTGAGTTTAAAAAGGATGATATTCATATATTAGATGGTTATGTAGGAGAAGGGTATGCTTTAAGTAGACCAGAAGAAATAGAACTTATAAAAAATATTGCAAAAGAAGAAGGGGTCATTTTAGATCCAGTTTATACAGGTAAAGCTATGTTTGGTCTTTTAAAAGAAATAGAAAAAGGAACCTTTGATCATTGTAAAAATATTTTATTTATTCATACAGGAGGATTATTTGGACTTTTTCCTAAAAAAGAATTGTTTACATTTTAAAAGCTGAGGATCTCCTCAGCTTTTAACCTCTTAAATCTTCTAATAATTTAGTTTTATCCATAGTTTTTTCATCTTTTTGCTTGATTACTTTTGCAGGAGATCCTGCTACTACACATCCACTAGGAACATCTTTTGTAACAATAGATCCTGCTGCAACTACAGCTCCTTTTCCTACTTTTACTCCTTCTAGGATTACTGCATTGGCTCCAATCATCACATCATCTTCTATGATGACAGGAGTGGCACTAGGGGGCTCTAATACTCCAGCTAAAACAGCTCCAGCTCCCACATGGACATTTTTACCTATGGTTGCTCTAGCTCCTAATACAGCATTCATATCAATCATAGTTCCTTCTCCAATTTCAGACCCTATATTAATCACAGCTCCCATCATAATGACTGCGTTTTTACCTATTTGTACTCGATCTCTTATAATGGCACCAGGTTCAATTCTTGCATCTATGTTTTTTATATCCAGCATGGGAATGGCAGAATTTCTTCTATCATTTTCTATTACGTAGTCTTTGATATTTTTTTTATGAAGAGATAAGAAATTTTGAATCTCTTCATGCTCTCCAAATAAAATCCAGAAGTTTTCATTTCCAAATTTTTTAATAGAATCGCAATGAATATTTTTTAGATCTCCTTCTACATAAACTTTGATAGGAGTAGATTTTTTAGCTTCTTTAATAAATTTAGCGATGGCATAAGGATTTGTTAGATCTATCTTTTCATTTGTTTTTTCTGTATTCATTAGTGGAATCAGTCCTTTCTGTATATGCGAATTTTAGGATTCGATTAAATCGTTCATATTGTAAAAACCTGGGTTTTTATGGATTAAAAATCTTGCTGCGTGAATGGCTCCTAATCCAAATATATCTTTAGAAAGAGCCGTATGCTTTATTTCTATTATTTCATCAGGACCTGCAAACAAAATAGTATGTTCTCCTACAATACTTCCTCCTCGGATGGCGTGAATGCCTATATCTGTACTTTTCCTTTTTTCATTTCTTCCATATCTTCCATATATAAAATCTTTTTTATTGTTTAATGCTTTGTTGATATTTTCTGCGATTAAATAAGCAGTTCCACTAGGAGCATCTACCTTTTGATTATGATGTTTTTCAATAATTTCTATATCAAATGCATCTGTTAGAGCTAAGGCTGCCATTTGTGCAATTTTTGTTGTTACTTGAATGCCTAGGGATGTATTTCCTGTTTGAAAAATAGGAATATACTTGGATGCATCCATTATATTTTTAAAATGATTTCCATCAAGTCCTGTAGTAGCTATGACTAAAGGCATTTTTATAGCTACACAATATTTTAATAAGTCATCTAAAGCGCTATGATGAGAAAAATCAATGATCATATCTGCTTTTTCACTACACAAAGAAGGAGAGCTATATACGGGAAAGTCATTTTCATATTTTGTTGTATCAGGATCAATTCCAGCAACGATGGTTAAATCTTTTTCTTGTTTCATGAGTCGTACTAAAACTTGACCCATTTTTCCATTGCAACCACTAAGTATTATATTCATAAAAACCTCCTTATTTGAGTAATTCATATTCTTTCATTCTTTGCTTTAATATAGATAAATGATCTTCATCCATATCCACAAGAGGTAATCTCAAAGGACCTACTTCAAATCCTAAAAGATTCATAGCAGTTTTTATAGGAATAGGATTTACTTCTATAAAAAGAGCATCAATTAAAGGTTTCATTTGAAGCTGAAGGTTACGAGCTTTTTCTATATCCTTTTTCATAAAATAGTCTACCATAAGATGGGTATCCTTTGGAGCGATATTTGCTACTACAGAGATGACTCCATGACCTCCTAAAGAAAGGAGTGGAACTACCATATCATCATTTCCAGAATATACATAAAAATCATTTGGTACAATACGAATCATTTCTGCAACTTGAGAAATATCTCCACTTGCTTCTTTGATGCCTTTGATATTTGGATGCTTGCTAAGTATTTCTAATGTTTTAGGCAAAATATTTACCCCAGTTCTTCCAGGAACATTATATAAAATAATAGGGATCGAAACTACATCAGCAATGGCGTGAAAATGAGCAATGAGTCCCTTTTGAGTCGTTTTATTATAATAAGGAGTAATGAGTAAAAGTCCATCTACTCCTACTTTCTGTGCATACTGGCTCATTTCTATGGCATGAGAAGTACAGTTGCTTCCTGTTCCTGCAATGACTGGTATTCTTTTATTTATCTTTTCTACAGTAAATTTTATAACTGCTTTGTGTTCTTCGTCTGTAAGTGTAGAAGCTTCTCCTGTAGTACCTGTAACTACGATAGCATCTGTGCTTTCTTCTAGGTGCCAATCAAGAAGTTGTTCTAATTTTTCGTAGTTTACACTTCCATCTTTAAAAGGTGTTACAAGAGCAACACCAGAACCAGTAAATAAATTCATTTAAAAATCATCCTTTCATGAAAATGTACTATATATTATTCTATGACAAAGACTACAAAGTAGGAACCAATAGTTCTGCAATTTGTACCGTATTTGTTGCTGCTCCTTTTCTAATATTATCTGCAACTACCCATAAATTGAGTCCGTTTTCAATGCTAAAATCTTTTCTAATTCTTCCTACATAAACCATATCCTGTTCAGCAGCTTCACGAGCTAGAGGATAAACATTTTTAGCAGGATCATCTTGTAGAATGATACCAGGTGCATTTTTAAATATATTTTTTATTTCTTCTATTTCAAAACTTTTTTCAAATTCTATGTTAATAGATTCACTATGGCTATTTTTTACAGGAACTCTTACAGTAGTAGCTGTAATTTTTAAATTTTCATCATGTAAAATTTTCTTTGTTTCATCAATCATTTTCATTTCTTCTTTTGTGTATCCATTTTCTAAGAATGTATCAATGTGAGGAAGACAATTTCCAGCAATGGGATGAGGATAAGGTGTTAAAATATCATTTCCTTTTAAACCTTCTTCTAAAGCAGTTACCCCTTTTACTCCAGAACCTGATACAGCTTGATAAGTAGAGTATATAATTCTTTTTATTTTAAATTGATCATGTAGAGGCTTTAAAGCAACCATAGCTTGAATGGTAGAACAATTTGGATTTGCAATAATTCCTTTATGATTTTTTATATCTTCTGGGTTGACTTCAGGTACAATTAAAGGAACATCCTTTTCCATTCTCCAAGCGCTACTATTATCTACTACGATCACTCCCTTTGAAGCGGCAATTGGAGCAAATTTTTTACTAATATCTCCTCCTGCTGAAAATAAAGCAATGTCAATATCTTTATCAAAAGATTTCTCTGTTAGTTCTTCCACTACAAAATCTTTTCCTTTACAGGTTACTGTTGTTCCTGCTGATTTAGCAGAAGCAAATGGATATAGATTATCAAATGGAAAATCTCTTTCTTCTAATACTTTTAAGAATGTTCTACCTACCATTCCAGTAGCTCCTACTAAAGCAATGTTTATTTTTTTCATATACATTCCCTCCTAAATATTATAAGTAAATAATGATTGATAAAACGATTATACTACTTCTACTTGAATACCTTTTTTTCTTATTTTATTTAATTCTTGCTCATTGGATTTTGCATCTGTAATAAGCATATGAACAGATTTAATATTGCATACATGAGCAAAAGTGATTCTTCCTATTTTTCGATAATCTGCTACAATAATTTTTTTCCTACTAGATTGTATGACTCCTTTTAAAAAATCACTACTGTCTAAGGTAGAAGTAGTTACACCAGGGTCATCTTTAATACCTGCGCAAGGAATAAAAGCTTTATCAAAGTGATAGTTTTTAAGATCTGATATGGCTTTTGATCCTAAAATATTTCCTTTATAATTTTTAATTGTCCCACCTATCATGATGGTTTCTATATTTGGAATTTGACACAATTCTTTTGCAATATCTAATGAATTGGTTACAATAGTAATGTTTTTGTTTTGAATAAAGGGGATCATTAAAAGACTGATTATGCTGCCCATAAGCATAATGGTATCTCCATCTTCAATAAGGGTTGCTGCTAGTTTTGCAATTTTTTGTTTCTCTTCTAAAGCTTCAAATTTACCTTCTTCTATAGATGAAATCCATTTAGATTTTTCAATACGTATAGCTCCACCATGAGCTTTTTTAAGAAACCCTTCTTTTTCTAGAGCTGTTAAATCGCGTCTTATGGTATAGATAGATACATTAAAAGTATCTGTTAGTTGTTGAAGATTGACAACTCCTTCTTTTTCAACAAGTTCTGTTATTTTTTTTCTTCGTGCTTCTGTAATCAATGTAGCTGCCCCCTGTATCATTGGATGATCAATTTATGATCATATTATTATAATATATTTATCATAGTATGATTATATTTTATCATATAATATGATAAAATATTTGTAAATGGTTTGTTGAAAAGTTTATTATATACATTGTAATGCATATTCACAAAAATGGATATGGTTTTAATTAAATTTTTATACTTTTCTAATAATAAGAAACGAGATAAAATATTTTATAATACATAAAATAATAAGAGGTGTAAAAAATGATTCCTATAGAAGAAAAAATACTAAACATGAGAGAAGAAATCATTCAAATAAGAAGAGAACTGCATAAAATTCCAGAGGTGGGATTTTGTGAACATAAAACAAGTCAGTTTATTATTCAAAAGCTTGAAGAATATGGTATAGAGGTATATAAAAATATAGCCAAGACAGGAATTATTGGGGTTATAAAAGGGAAAGAAGAAAAATCTATTGCTTTTCGCGCAGATATGGATGCACTAACTATTCAAGAAGAAACAAATTTTTCTTATGCATCTCAAAATGAAGGGATGATGCATGCTTGTGGGCATGATGCACATATGACTATTTTATTAGGCTTTGCAAAATATTTATCTATGGGAGGAAAAGAATTACCTTATTCTGTAGTATTTTTATTTCAACCTGCTGAGGAAGGACCTGGAGGGGCACTTCCTATGATAGCAGAGGGAATCATAGAAAGATTTCATATTCATAAAATCATAGGACTTCACGTATATCCTCAAGTAGAGGAAGGTAAAATAGGATGTAGAGTAGGTCCGATGATGGCACAAACTGGAGAATTTGATATGGTTATTTCAGGATGTGGAGGACATGGCGCGATTCCTCAAAATGCAATAGATAGTATTGTCATTGCTTCCAATATAATATCTTCCTTTCAAACGATTATTAGCAGAAATATTAATCCTATAGAGGGAGCTGTTCTTACAATTGGAAAAATGTGGGGAGGAGAAAGAAGAAATATTATTGCAGAAAAAACTTATTTAGAAGGAACTATTAGAGCCTTTGAAGAAGAAGTATATGAAAAAATAAAAAAAAGAATGAAGGAAATCAGCAAAGGAATAGAGAAAATGTATGATTGTTCTATAGAATTAATATTTAGAGATATGTATCCAGCTGTAGTAAATGATAAAGAAATGGTTAAAGCTCTTCAAAAAGCTGTTGGAGATGAAAATATGAAATTGGTAAGTCCTCAAATGATTGCAGAAGATTTTTCTTATTATCAAAAGAAAGTACAAGGACTTTTTTTCTTTTTAGGAGTTAATAATAAAGATCAAGGACATATATATCCTCTTCATCATTGTAAATTCTCTTTTAATGAAGAAATACTTTTAACAGGCATTCAAATCTATAAAAATTTATTAATATTTATAGAAGAGCAAAAAATATAAAAATAAGGAGTGAAGTATTTGGAAAATAGCGGAAAAGTAGAAGTTTTAGGAGTCAATATATTGTATTTGATTACAGCTATTTTTCTTTTAACTGTAGGCTATTATGTTCAACATGAAAATTTAAAAATAGGGTTATTGATTACGGAATATGTGCTTGTTTTATTACCACCGCTTTTATACATAAAAATAAAAAAAGATTCTTTCAAAAGAGTATTAAGATTAAATTCTTTATCTTTAAAACATGGAATCATGATTTTTTTTATAACCATTTGCATGTATCCTGTAGCTCTTTTTTTCAATTTGGTTTTTATGATGTTTTTAAGTATTTTTGTAAATATAAGACCGCAATCTATTCCAACTGCTACTAATTTTTCTGAATACTTTGTGCTTTTATTTATTATTTCTATATCTGCTGGAATTTGTGAAGAAGTTTTTTTTAGGGGATTATTACTAAAAACATATGAAACAATAGGAGAAAAAAAGGCTATATGGATATCTGCTCTATTGTTTGGGGTGTTTCATTTTAATCTTCAAAATTTTTTAGGACCTATTATATTAGGAATTATATTTGGATACTTGGTGCATCAAACCAATTCTTTATTTGCAGGAATCATTGGACATATGACGAATAATGGATTAGCTGTAACGTTAGGATATATGATTCATAAGTATAGTCAAAGATCACAACCAATGGTTGAGAGTGCAGCACATTTAGAAACTTTTCAAATTCTGATTATTACTGTCTTTTTTGGAATCGTATCTGTTTTTACAGCTACCTTAGGATATTCATTATATAAAAAAATCATAAAAGATATGAAAAAGAATAAAAAAGAATGTTATTTTATTGAAAATAAAGAAAAAACCAATACAATGTCTAAAATTGTATTTACACCTATTGGGTTAACAGTTATTATATTTATATATATGGGTTATTTACAAATTAAGCATATGATGCTTTAACTATAGTTAGGAGAGTGTATATGGAAAAGATAGCCATAATTACCGATTCTTCTTGTGACTTACCACAAGAGTGGATTGAAAAATATAATATTGAGGTACTTCCTCTTCGTGTGATTTATTCAAAAAAAGAATTTAGAGATCGAGTAGAAATTTCTCCACAAGAAGTTTATGAAAGTTTAGAAATAGAGACTCCAAAGACTTCTTTGCCTTCTCCAGAGGATGCGAAAAACTTGTTTCAGAAATTACAAGATGAAGAGTATACTCATGTGCTAGGTATATTTATTTCAAGTGGTTTAAGTGGTACATACAATATGGTTAAAAATGTAGCGAATGAATTTAAAAAATTGACCATAGAATTAATGGATTCTAAAACTTTATCTATGGGACTTGGATTTTTAGTTTTAGAAGCAGCTAAGGAAGCTTATAAAAATTCTAATTTTGAACAAATTATAGAAAAAACGAAAAAAATACTTCATAAATCAGATCTTTTTTATGTATTAAAAACTTTAGAATATTTGCGTAAAGGTGGCAGAATTGGTTTAGTAGAAGGAACAGTAGGAGAAATTTTAGGAATCAAACCTATTATTTCTATAGATGAGGAAGGAAAATATTATACCTATAAAAAAGTAAGAGGACGAAAAAAATCAATAGAGGATATTTATTCTATTGTAAAAGAAAAGATAAAAAATAAAAGAATAGATATTGCTATTATGCATGGAGATGCTGAGGAAGAAGCTAAGAAACTTTTAGAGAGGATAAAGGAGATAGGAAATATTAATGAAATATTATTTTCTCAGATTAGTCCAGTTTTAGGAGTCCATACAGGACCAGGACTCATTGGAGTAGTTACTTTTGAAATTTGACCCACTATATTTTATACATTATAATTATAAAAGATAATATAAACGGGGAGCTAAAAAAATGGCTGAGAGGAAACTTATTTGTTTCGACCCATAACCTGATCTGGATAATGCCAGCGTAGGAACATAAGTAAGAAAATGAGCTGCATTCTTTTCAGAATGCAGTTTTATATTTTGTAATGAATATTTTTGAAGGGGGTGATGAAAATGAAAAAATTTACTACAAAAATGATTGTAGAAGCAGGGATTATGATTGCATTAGCACAAATTTTAAGCTATATTAAGATATTTGAAGGGCCTTATGGAGGATCTATTACAGCAGGAAGTATGGTACCTATCTTTATATATTCCATAAGATGGGGATGCGGGCCTGGGATTTTAGCAGGAGTTGTATATGGTATTTTACAATTTTTATTAGGAAAATCATGGTCACTACATATTTTATCTATAGTTTTTGATTATATAACTGCTTTTGGCGTTTTAGGACTTGCAGGACTTTTGAACAAAGATTTGAAAAGAGTGAATATTAGTATATGCATAGCTACTATAGGAAGATTTATTTCTCATGTTATATCTGGAGCAATTGTTTTTAAAGCGTATGCGCCAGCAGGTGAAAATCCATGGGCTTATTCTATGAAGTACAATGCAAGCTATTTGGTACCAGAATTGATCATATCCATTTTTATCATTAGTATTTTATATAAATCTTTAAAATATCATTTAACAAAACAGTAAAATAAGTATAAAAAGGGTACCCCTTGGCCATAATAAAAAATATAGGGGAGGGGTATGAATGTCTAAGAAAAACAGTGTAAAAAATAAAAAGAATAAAATAGAAACCATCGAAGACAAATGGAAATATGAAATTGCTCAAGAGCTTGGATTATTAGAAAAGGTAGAAAACTTAGGATGGGGAGGACTTACTGCGAAGGAAACAGGAAGAATTGGAGGACTTATTACGGTAAGAAAAAAACAATTGAATAAGAAAAATACAGAGGGATAGAAAATCTATCTCTTTTTGTTTGGAAATATATTATAATAAACAAGTGAAAATATAAGATAGGGGAGAGATGGAATGAAAAGCTATAGTGCTTTTGCTTATGTATATGATCAATTGATGGAAGATGTAGACTATGATGAGTGGATCGTGTATATTGAAGATATTTTTAAAAGGTATGATATAAATCCTCAAAATATAGCAGAATTAGCTTGTGGGACAGGGAATATTACGAATAGACTTGCAAAAAGAGGATATAATATGATTGGAGTAGATATAGCAGAAGATATGCTTTATGTAGCATCTCAAAAGGCTCAAGATATGGATTTAGATGTAGTTTATCTCAATCAAGATATAACAGATCTTTTATTGCCTACTCATTTGGATACTATTTTATGTATTTGTGATGGTGTAAACTATATCATTGGTGAGGAAGATTTACTCAAAGTATTTCAAGGAGTATATGATCATTTAAAGGAAAATGGATGCTTTATTTTTGATATTAGTAGTTATTATAAATTATCACAAGTATTAGGAAATCATACTTATGCAGAAAATTTAGAAGAAGTTTCTTATATATGGGAAAACTATTTTGATGAGAAAAATAGTATATGTAATTTAGATTTGACTCTTTTTATAAAAGAGGGTGACTTTTATAAAAAGTATGAAGAAGATCATATACAAAGGGCATATAAAGAAAAAGAAATCATAAATATATTAAAACAAGTAGGATTTAAAAAAATTGAATCTTTTGATGCTTTTACTTTTTTATCTCCTAAAAAAACAAGTGAAAGAGTTTATTTTGTTTGCCAAAAATAAATTTGACACTATAAACTTATAGCTAATTTGCATTGACACTGAAAATGACCTGTGATAAACTCTAGGTGTAGCAATGATTTGCTACGTATGATATTGGTTAGGAGGATTGTTTGAATGGAAAAAGGTACAGTAAAATGGTTTAATGGAGAAAAAGGTTATGGATTTATTTCAAGAGAAAATGGAGAAGATGTTTTCGTACATTTCTCTGCAATCAACATGGAAGGTTACAAAACTTTAGAAGAAGGTCAAGCTGTTGAATTTGAAGTAATTCAAGGAGAAAAAGGACCTCAAGCTACAAACGTTGTAAGAGGATAATAAAAAGCTTCAGAAAACGTGTAGCCCTCAATAGCCCTGATTGGATAAATCAGGGCTTTTATTACTATAGATGAAAAGGATGGAGATAATGAAAAATTATATACTTCGAGGAGTAGCTGCCAATAAAAGTATAAGAGTTTTTTTAGGGATTACAACAAATTTAGTAGAAGAAGCAAGAAAGATTCATCATACAACTCCTGTTGCTACGGCTGCTTTAGGAAGAACTCTTACAGGAACAGTAATGATGGGGCTTATGCTAAAAGGAGATAAAAATAAATTATCTATACAAATTAAAGGGGATGGACCTTTAAAACAAATCTTAGCAGTTTCTGATTCAAAAGGAAATGTAAAAGGATATGTTTCAAATCCTAATGTAGAGCTTCCATTAAGAGAGGACAAAAAACTAGATGTAGGAAGAGCTGTTGGAAAAGGAAAAATGATTGTAATTAAAGACTTGGGCTTAAAAGATCCATATATAGGACAATCAGATTTAGTATCTGGAGAAATCGCAGAGGATTTTACAGCTTATTTTGCATATTCAGAGCAGCAGCCTTCTGCAGTAGGATTAGGAGTATTAGTAGATAGAGATTATTCTGTAAAAGAAGCAGGAGGGTTTATTATACAAGTACTTCCTGATGCGTCAGATGATGTCATTCTAAAGCTTGAAAAGAGAATCAATGAACTTCCATCTGTGACAAAATTAATGGAAGAGACTCAAGATGGAGAAGAAATGCTAAAGAGAATTTTAGAAGGTTTTGACTTAGAAATTCTTGATAAACAAGAAGTATTTTTAAACTGTGATTGTTCAGAAGAAAAGCTTGAAAGAGCTTTGATTAGTATTGGAGAAAAAGATTTAAAACAAATTATTGAAGAAGATGGGCAGGCAGAACTTACATGTCATTTTTGTAATAGAAAATATCATTTTAACAAAGAACATTTACAAAAGCTTTATGAAGAAGCACAGTAGTTGAAGTACTTTACTACTGTGCTATGAAATGCTATTGACAAAATAGATGTTTATGTGTATAATATCTTTTGTAAGTTATTGAGGGCGCATAGCTCAGCTGGGAGAGCACCTGCCTTACAAGCAGGGGGTCATAGGTTCGAGCCCTATTGCGCCCACCATTTTGCCCAGATAGCTCAGTCGGTAGAGCAGGGGACTGAAAATCCCCGTGTCGGTGGTTCGATTCCGCCTCTGGGCACCAAATGTGCGGAAGTGGCTCAGTGGTAGAGCATCGCCTTGCCAAGGCGAGGGTCGCGAGTTCGAATCTCGTCTTCCGCTCCATATGGCGGCATAGCCAAGTGGTAAGGCAGAGGTCTGCAAAACCTTTATTCCCCAGTTCAAATCTGGGTGCCGCCTCCAATATTGAAAAATCCTAGTATATACTAGGATTTTTTGTTTTGTTATATGTTATAATAAAAATGCGAATCATTAAGGGGGGGAATGGCTTGAGAGTTCAACAAGTAATGACTAAGAATCCCATTGTCCTAACAGTAGAAGATACTTTGCATGAAGCTGTAAAAATTTTTGTGAAAAATCGTATTGATGGAGCTCCTATTGTAGATGAAGAAAGAAACTTAATAGGAATTATTACAAAAACCAATTTGATGAAATCTTTTTTAAAAAACATTCATTCAAATACAAAGGTTGGAACTTTAGCTACGAAAAAAGTAATTACCATTAGTCAAGATGCCAGTGTAGGAGAAGCTTGGGAAATAAAAGTAGGAAGACTACCTGTTGTGGATGAAAAAGGAAGTTTGGTAGGGATTTTAACTCGGACAGATATTATAAAGGCATTGTTAGAAAAACAAATAGAAGAATCTAGTGAATTAAAAGCAGTTTTGGATTTTACCAATAATGGTATCGTAATCATTGATGATCAAGGTATGATTAAGAGATGCAATGTATCCGCTATTCGTATATTGAATTTAAATAATGAGAAAATTATTGGATTGCATGCAGAAAAAATACTACCAGAGTTAAAGCTTTATCATGTGATTGAGACTCAAAAAAGTGAATACAATCAAAAAATAAAATTTAAAGAAAAGACCCTTATATGCGATAGAATTCCTTTGCTAAGAGATGGTCAAGTTTTTGGAGGTTTGATTGTATTTAAAGATAGTTCAGAATTTGAAAGCATTATCAATGAATTAAATACAGTTCAAAATATTTCTAAAAAATTAGATGCAGTGATTGAATCTTCTTATGATGGAATATATATTACAGATGGAGATGCCAATACCCTTAAAATTAATAAATCCTATGAAAGAATCACAGGTGTGAAAAGAGAAGAAATGCTAGGTAATAATATGCTCAATTTAGAAAAAAAAGGATATATTTCCGAATCTGCTACCTTAAAGGTTTTACATACTGGTAAAACTACTACGATTCATCAAAAATTTAAAACGGGAAAAAATGCATTAGTAACAAGTACACCTATTTTTGATGAAAAAAATCAAATTACATTAGTAGTTACCAACGTGAGAGATATTACAGAACTTTCTCTTTTAAAAGAACAGTTAGAAAGAAATAAAGAATTGGCAAAAAAATATTACTCAGAGATCGAAGAAATGCGTATGCAACTTTTAAATACTTTGCATATTATAGCAGAAGATGAAAAAATGCTTGAAATAGCTAGGATTGCAAAAAGAGTAGCAAAAGTAGATACTACAATACTTATTTTAGGAGAAACAGGGGTTGGGAAAGAGGAAATTGCAAAGTTTATACATAAAAATAGTAATAGAAGAAGAAAACAATTTATTAAAGTAAATTGTGGAGCAATTCCTAACACTCTTATTGAATCAGAGCTTTTTGGATATGAAAAGGGAGCTTTTACAGGAGCCAATAGGCAAGGAAAAATGGGATTATTTGAAGTAGCCAATGGAGGAACTTTATTTTTAGATGAAATAGGTGAGCTTCCATTAGATATGCAAGTAAAGCTTCTTAGGGTTTTGCAGGAAAATGAAATCAAAAGAGTTGGTGGAATTGAATCCATTAAAGTGGATGTGCGTATTTTGGCTGCTACCAATCGGAATTTAGAAAAAATGGTAAAAGAAAATCAATTTAGAGAAGACCTTTATTATCGATTAAATGTAGTGCCTATTTGTATTCCTTCCTTAAGAGAAAGAAGAGGAGATATACTTCCTTTGGTACGTCATTTTCTTTCTGAATTAAATGAAAAATATGGATGGAATAAAAGAATGAGTAAGGATGCTTTAGAAGTATTATATGAATATGATTGGCCTGGAAATGTAAGAGAATTAAAAAATATCGTAGAAAGAGTATTTATCATGAGTAATGATCACGAGATTACTTGTGAAGACTTACCAAAAACCATTTGTATGAAAAATACTTCTTCGAGATTAATAGAAGAAATTGTTCCATTAAAAGAAGCAATATCTATTGTAGAAAAAGAATTATTAGAGAAAGCTTTTGAAAAATATCAAAATGTAAGAGGTGCAGCAAAGGCCCTAGGAATTGATGCTTCCACTTTTGTGCGAAAAAGACAAAAGTATGAAAAAATGCTGTAAAATGGCAACGAATATGCAATATTGCAACAAAAGAATTTTACACATATTATTTTATATAATATTGAAAATTGAATAGGTTCAATAAATAATCTTTTAAAAAATCGTTGTGCAATTGCAACGATTTTTGTATTTGAGAAATTAATGAATGTAAAGAAAATAGGAAAAATAATGTAAAATACAAGCTTAGATGCAATTTGCAAAAAAAGGAATGCATATGGCATGAGAATTGCTTTAGTGTAGTACAGATACATATTAAAGAAGGAGATGATTTTTCATGGCATTAATGACAAAAGAACAATATTTAGAGAGTTTAAGAAAATTAGACATTAAGGTATATGTGTTTGGAGAATTGGTGAAAAATTTTGTAGACCATCCAGTAATTAGACCTTCTATTAATTCAGTAGCAATGACTTATGAGCTTGCTCAAAGCCCAGAGTATGAAGATTTAATGACGGCAACTTCTAATTTAACAGGAAAAAAAGTAAATCGTTTTACACATCTTCATCAAAGTACAGAAGACCTTATAAAGAAAGTAAAAATGTTAAGACTTTTAGGACAAAAGACAGGATCATGTTTCCAACGTTGTGTAGGAATGGATTCTTTTAATGCAGTATATAGTACAACTTATGAAACAGATGAAAAATATGGAACAAATTATCATGAAAATTTTAAAAAATATTTAGAATATGTACAAGAAAATGATTTGGTAGTAGATGGAGCTATGACAGATCCTAAGGGAGATAGAGGACTATCACCAAGTAAACAAGAAGATCCAGACTTATTTTTACATGTAGTAGAACAAAGAGAAGATGGAATTATAGTAAGAGGAGCAAAAGCTCATCAAACAGGAGCAGTAAATTCTCATGAGCATTTAATTATGCCAACCATTGCAATGAAAGAAGGAGACGAAGCGTATGCAGTATCCTTTGCCATCCCATCTGATGCAGAAGGAATCTATATGATTTATGGAAGACAATCTTGTGATACAAGAAAATTAGAAGAAGGTGCAGATATAGATGTAGGAAACAAAGAATTTGGAGGACAAGAAGCATTAGTAGTATTTGACGATGTATTTATTCCAAATGATAGAATATTCTTAAACGGAGAAGTAGATTTTGCAGGAATGTTAGTAGAAAGATTTGCAGGATATCATAGACAAAGCTATGGAGGATGTAAAGTAGGGGTAGGAGATGTATTAATAGGAGCAGCAGCAGTAGCAGCAGATTTTAATGGAGCTTCAAAAGCATCTCATATCAAAGATAAATTAATAGAAATGACTCATTTAAATGAAACATTATATTGCTGTGGAATTGCTTGTTCAGCAGAAGGATACAAAACAAAGGCTGGAAACTATCAAATAGATTTACTTTTAGCAAATGTCTGTAAGCAAAATGTAACAAGATTCCCATATGAAATTACAAGACTTGCAGAAGACATTGCAGGAGGACTTATGGTAACTATGCCATCAGAAAAAGATTTTAAACATCCAGAAATTGGACCAATTTGTGAAAAATATTTTAAAGGTGTGAATATAGTACCAACAGAACACAGAATGAGAATATTAAGATTGATTGAAAATATGACATTAGGAACAGCAGCAGTAGGATATAGAACAGAATCTATGCATGGAGCAGGTTCACCACAAGCACAAAGAATTATGATTGCAAGACAAGGAAATCTAGCCCATAAAAAAGAATTGGCTAAAAAAATAGCAAGAATAGATGAAGAAGCTATTGCACAAAGAGAAGCAGCAGCTTCACAAAAATAATCTGAGGGGGAATTTCTTCCCTCTCTATTAAAAGATAGAAAATATTTTCAAACGAATATGAAAAAATAGAAGGAGGAACATATATGGCATTAAAAAGAGAATTTGGTAAAGAACAACCTTATATTCCAGCAGGACCATTTAAGATTCGTATTCCTTTTATTCACTATCGGTTTGAATGGGCAGATTATATTCAGGGATTACTTATGTGTGCAGTTTGTCTAGGTGCTATTCCTATGCTCCAAGAATATTTAGGAATGCCTTTTGAAATCGCTATGGCAGTAGTGCTTTTAAATGGTATATTATATTGTGCTCATGTTTTTTTAGGAGATCCAGTTGTACCGGGATGGGTCACTCCAGCGATTCCACTTTTAATGATTCATGTGAGTCAATATGAAATGGGACCTGAGAGAATGCAGGCTTTGATAGCATTTGAAATGTCTTTAGGTATTTTAGCAATTTTACTAGGAATTACAGGACTGGGTAGAAAAATTGTTTCTATTGTCCCTAATGCCATGCAATCAGGAATTATACTAGGAGCAGGGTTTGCAGCGGTTATGGTTATTTTTAATAAAGGAGCAAGATTTGATACATTCCCTTTATCTATTGTGATTTGTGTAGGAATTGGTTTTTATTTATTATTTTCCAATCATTTTAAAAGCATCAGGAATAATAATAGTCTTTTAAAAATTATTTCAAATCTTGGAATGTTACCTATTATACTTTTGGCAATTTTCGTAGGTCCTTTAGTAGGAGAAGTTCCATGGCCTCAAATAGAGTGGGGAATTACAAAACCTGCTTTTGCAACACTATGGAAAGAATGGACATTTTTAGGAGTGGGATTTCCGTCTGCCGGTATGTTTATTGAAAGCTTACCTATGGTAGTATCTGCATATATTGTTTTATTTGGAGATATGATTCAATCTCAAGCTCTTTTGGAAGATGCAGGTAAGGTACGTCCAGATGAGTTGATTGATTATAATCCTAATAGATCTCATATTATATTTGGGTTAAGAAATTTAATTATGTCTATTATAGGTCCAGATTTAACCATGTGTGGGCCATTATGGGCAGCTATTCAAGTGGTAATTTGTGAAAGATATAAACATGGAAGAGAAGCTATGGATTCTATTCATGGTGGAGCAGGATCTTTTAGATTTGGAACGCTTACAGGATATTTACTATTGCCAATTGTTACCCTTTGTAAACCTATATTAGGAGTTGCTCTTGCATCTACAATGCTCATTCAAGGTTATGTTTCTGTTCGGGTAGGTGTCATGAAAGCTCGTACATTTAATGATCTTGGAATTGCAGGTATCATGGGAGCAGTTTTAGCAACTCGTGGAGCTACTTGGGGACTTGCAACAGGAATTGTTCTTTATCTATTGATTAATTTAGGAAATAAGCCAGAATATGATGTTTATATATTTGAAGAAGAAAAAAAAGTTGCTTAATCTATAAAGAAGATAGTTTATGACTATCTTCTGAGCTTGTAGACAGCGTGCCCAGCGAAGCTGTAATTTACTTGCTGATGAAAGTTCAGTCTAGGTAATTGCCAAGAAGCCTAGTAGCTATAAGACCAGTGCTATCAGAGATGGTAATACTGAAGCGTCTTGAAAATGTGCTCTAGTAGTGCTAGCAAAGATGCAGACCGTAACATAAAGTGAATCCTGCAGCACTGTTATCTCAACCCGTTAGGGAGAAAAGAGGAAGACGAGTCTCTTGTCTTAAGATGAAGTCCATGGAATGTGTGAAGAACTTGGATTACAGCACAGAAGAATCCTCTGGTGTATGGGGAGCGGTATGTATCGAAAGTAAATTATGGAACTGGGGAGACCCTACTTTACACAGCGATAGCTGTAAAGCAGATGCATATAAGCCGATAGGTGAAATTACATTCTAGTAGGGAGGGAGTCGGAGGGGAACATAGTACCAAATATGGAATGGACAACAAAACCATTCTTAGGAAAGGTTCCCTACTTTGTTCACGTTTTCTGAGGAGGTAAGAGTGAGTGAATGTCCAAAAGACTAACGACACCATAGATAAAGTTCGACAACTTCAAAGGAAACTATACCAATCAGCCAAGAGTAATAAAAGCAGAAGGTTTCATGCTTTATACGATAAGATATATAGAAAAGATGTACTTGAGAAGGCATGGAAACAAGTCAAAACTAATAAAGGAAGTGCAGGAGTAGATGAACAAACTATAGCAGACATTGAAGATATTGGGGTAGAAAAGATATTAGAGGAAATACAAATTCAAATATCAAAAGGAACATATAATCCACCACCAGTATTAAGAAAAGAAATTCCGAAGGATAATGGAAAGGTAAGACCTCTAGGAATTCCCACAGTAAAAGATAGAATAATACAAACAGCAACAAAGATAGTGATAGAACCTGTTTTTGAAGCTAATTTCAAGGAATGTTCTTATGGATTTAGACCTAAGAAAAATCAGCATCAAGCACTTGATAAAATAAGGCGAGCTTGTAATAACAAAGGAATGTGGGTGTTAGATGCAGATATATCAGGATACTTTGATAATATAAATCATATGAAATTATTACTGCTAGTTGAAAGACGAATAAGTGATAGGAGAGTAATTAAGCTTATACGAAAATGGCTAGAAGCAGGAGTAATGAAGGATGGGATAGTTGTTCAAAGTGAACTGGGAAGTCCTCAAGGAGGTGTGATATCTCCATTACTAGCAAATATTTACTTAGATTACCTAGATACGGTATGGGAGAAACATTACAAGCATTTAGGTAAACTAATTAGATTTTGTGATGACTTTGTAGTTGTTTGCAAGAACTATAAAGATGTAAAACATACACATAAAGCTATAAGCCTTATAATGCAAAGATTAGAATTGAATCTAAATAAAAGCAAGACGAAAATTATATCTTTATGGGAAGGAAAAGAAGGTTTTGATTTTCTAGGGTTTCATAATCGTAAGGTTAAGACAAAGACTATAGATGGTAGAATCTACTATACACTTATCCAGTGGATTAGTAATCAATCAATAAAGAAAATATATGACAAAGTTAAGAAGACTCTAGATAGGAAAACCCTATATGTCTCTAGTAAAGAAATGGTTAAGACATTAAATCGAAAGATTATAGGATGGCGAAACTATTATGGATTGTCACCATTCAATAAACTGGTGAAGATTGATAAATATATAAGAAAGCGGCTAGTCATTTGGTTTAACAACAAAAGACAGGCACGAAAGAGAAAAGAATTTTATGAAATAGTAAGTCGATTTAATGATATTGGCCTAAAATATGTTGCTTAAAAACTCGTAATGCAGATGGAAGAAGAACATCGGAAAGCCGTATGAGGGAAAACCTCACGTACGGTTTGATGAGGAGATGGTGGAAGAGATTAAATCAAATCCACCATTTTACTCTACAAGTCATAAAAAACGTCACTAAATTTTTAAATTTGGAAAATATATAGAAACGATCGAAAATAGCATTACAAACTCGCTATGCTCAAACAGTGTAATGCTAATGATTTTCTCACTTATTCTATATTTTCACAAATTCTCAATAAATGTTCCTTATTTTTATGACTTTGCTAAAATATAGTTTGTCTTTAGTGTGAAAGAAGATAGTTTATAACTATCTTCTTTATTTGCAATAAGAGTACAGTATAGAACAAAATGTTGATAAAATACAACTGAGTTGTAAATATGCAACAGGTATGATTTTTGGAGGAAAAGCAAGAGATTTCAGAAGATTGATTATTTTTTAACACATAAATAAAAAGTTATTGATGTAATATTGCAACTAAAGCATAGTTTTGTATAAATAAATAAAATAAACAATAAAAAAAGATTTTGTTCAAACCCAGATAAAATCACAGTAAATGCATGGTATTTCCAAAATCATACATGTGGACATGATGGCATGAAGTTTGCATATATAAATATAAGAAATCATATAAAATTTTATTGAAATATAGGTGTTAAAATAATAACAAAATGAAAGGGAGATGACTTTTCATGGCATTAATGACAAAAGAACAATATTTAGAGAGTTTAAGAAAATTAGACATTAAGGTGTATGTGTTTGGAGAATTGGTGAAAAACTTTGTAGACCATCCAGTAATTAGACCTTCTATTAATTCAGTAGCAATGACTTATGAGCTTGCTCAAAGCCCAGAGTATGAAGATTTAATGACGGCAACTTCTAATTTAACAGGAAAAAAAGTAAATCGTTTTACACATCTTCATCAAAGTACAGAAGACCTTATAAAGAAAGTAAAAATGTTAAGACTTTTAGGACAAAAGACAGGATCATGTTTCCAACGTTGTGTAGGAATGGATTCTTTTAATGCAGTATATAGTACAACTTATGAAACAGATGA